>NZ_JAGHRG010000019.1:0-29088 GCF_017743915.1 Sulfitobacter sp. R18_1 | reverse complement strand
AACTGCTGTTGGGTCACACCAAGATGGACAGCACTGTCAGGTACCTCGGCGTCGAGCTTGAAGATGCACTGGTGATCGCCGAAGCTATCGAAATCTAAACCGCTGGGCCGTCGCCACAAAACGGCCCTAAGCCGCCGTTGGCGAAGGCTCTCTACGCCGCGCCGCAGCTTCCCCAGAGCGGACCTTGATGCAGGCATAATGAAGCCCAGGCTTCGTGCTTGAAGGTGTTGTTGCGCGCATAGCGCCTCCTAACAATAGAATGCCCACCACCAAAGCCAGTGGTGGGCCGTATTAACTCATCAAGCGCGCAACATGGCCAAAAGCCAAGGGCGCACAGTTGTCGTCAGCACCAAGGCCAGGACGAGCCCAACAGGAAAGGCCGTGATAAAGGCATCGAGCCAAAGCTCTCTCAAAACCGCCATATCACCGAAGCCTGCTTCGGTTCCGGCTGTAATCACTGCCATAAGTGACTGCATGATCACCGCCATGATAAGCCCAAGCACGATCCGCAGTTTCATTGGGGCCAGCCCCGGCATGATCCGGGACAACAGTTTGTCAAACAGCCCCATGAGCAAGAACGCGAAAGGCAACAGGACGAACACAGCCTTCAGAAAGGAGATCCCCCAATTGTGCAGGAAGATTTCCGAGAAACCAGTATTGGCCCAGGTCATGATACCGGTAAGCGTTCCGGCAACACTGCCCATGACGGCTACGACGATAGCGATTTTCTGCGGAATTGAGCGATGGGTAGGGTGGGAAGTAGGCATAGCAGCCCTTTCAAGTTGGGGTGTCAGGACAGACGTGCTTTACGGCGCAGCCATCCGTTTAGGATCGCAAGTGCCATGATGATGACCGTCAGAACGGGTGGTTTGGATTGAAATGGAAGCACTTCTGCTGGGACGTCTGGATGCAGATGCACGTAGACGGCAACCAGCATGATGATCACGACGAGCAGTGTTGTGAGGGCGAAAATCAGATCGCTGATGGGCCCCCGCAACCGCTGCCATCCGATAAAATATCCAAGCAGAATGATCCCGGCGGTAATCTCTCCGGCCTGACCTGCAAAAGCGGATAGTGCCGGAAATGGTAGCTGGCTCAGCGCAATTTGCTGCGCAAACATGTCGGTGAAGGGCAGAAAGAATTTGGCGACGCCACCCAACAACAGGAACGCGCCCAGCAGGCCGCTGAGCAAGCGGTTGGCATTGGCAGCCCCCGACGCGCCTGACCGTCGCATCACAAGATAAGAAATGAGGGTCACAGCGGCGACACCGCCGATGAGTGATAGCTCTTTTAACAGTTGGTCCATTGGATACCTCTCGAACTCAAACGGCGGGTGCGACTCAGTATGGAATGATCGTTCAAAACCACATAATCAGTTTGGAACGATTGGTCAACACTCTTGCGCCGCGGTCGAGAACCATGGATAGATTGCCAGAGCAGACGCTGCACAAACCGCTTTTGCGCGCACAAAGGACCACGATGATGCCTTGGGAAAAGAGTTTCGAAATTGACGCCACTCTCGACAAGGCTGCCGAGGTTTTTTCCGTCAAGGGGTACGAGGCGACGTCGGTTGCCGATCTTGTAAAGGCCATGGGCGTGAACCGTGGCAGCCTTTACGCCACATTTGGCAACAAACACGATTTATTCAAATCCGTCCTGACCCGCTTTGTCGAAGAACGTCAGGCACAGACTTTGGCGCAGCTCGAAGCCAAGCCCGATCCGATCGATGCGATCCTGTCGCTTTTCGACACGGTCGTTCATCAAAGCGTGACCGAGCGCGAGCAGAAGGGTAACCTGATCATCCACGCAGCATTGGAGTTCCCCAATCATAGCGAGGATATACAGGCCGTCGTGGATAGGGCGCTTAGCGCTTTAGAGGATTTCTTTCTCAAGGTGATCGAGAAGGGCAAAAAAGCACAAATAATAGACGCATCAATTGATGCTGGAAGTGCGGCAAAATCGCTGGTCGCCCTTACCGTTGGCTACCGGGTCCTTGCACGGGGTGCCTTTGATAATGACGCACTGCGACTCGTAAAAGACAGCTCGCTACGTATCATTGGTGCGTGAAACCATGTGCGGGTCTTGTCTGGGAATAATTTGCAAACTTCATGCACAAGGCAAAGAACCTTGCGCTCTGTCGACTCAGGGGCCAATCCTACAAAGACTTGCTGGCGCGATACGCAAAGTTGCCACTCCTCGAAATCTGCAGAACGGCAACCGTTATCCACATAGCCTGCCCGGGAACTCAGCGCAGCGAAAGTCTGGTTTCCGCCCTTTCTCTCGGAAGTGGAAGGCAGTCGTTCACGGGCCCAGACCAGACCTTCGTCAGGGAGGTTATCGCTGCGTCGCAACTTACCCGAAGGTGCCATTCATGTCGGTGCTGTTGACCCGACCCAAATTGCCTCTCTTGGCACGTCAAGGCATGGCGTGAACATCCTCAGCAGCAAAGTCGATGAGGGTTCGTATCTTCCGAGGTAAGGTCCGACCTTCGAGATAGACGACGGTAACCGGTCCCCCATCCGTGTCGAAATCCTCGAGCAGTGGGACGAGGCGGCCAGTGTCCAGCATGTCGGCGATCGCGAACCGCGGCGCATAGGCAATCCCCATGCCGGCCGAGGCCAACTCGATTGCCGCGCGGGCCGAGTTCACATGGAACCGGCCCCGCACCTGGGCCACGACCTCGGTGCCGTCCTTACTGAACGTCCACCTATGAGGTTGGCGCCGGTTGGTATCGACAATGCAGGCGTGCCGAGAGAGATCATCTGGTGCTCGCGGGTAGCCGTGCTCATTCACGTAGTCTGGATGGGCGACCAGTGAGCTGTGAAACGTGCCGAGCTTGCGCGTCTTGAGTGACAGCGTCTCCGACACGCCTATTCGAAACGCCAGGTCGATGCCCTCGGCGGCCAGGTCGACGTAGCGATCGTCCAGCCGCAGGTCGAATGTCAGACCCGGGTGCGCTTCGGCGAACCGGGCCAGCATGCCGGCCACGTAGATTTCGCCGAAGGTCACAGGCGCCGAGACCCGGATAATCCCGCTCAGGCCGCGCGACCCCTCCGACACCGAGCCCAGGAGAGCATCGAACTCGTCGAGGACGGACGGCGCCCTGGCGAGGAGATCCTCGCCGGCCGGCGTCAACCCGACCTTCCGGGTGGTCCGCTGGAGCAGCCGCGTGCCGAGGCGCGCCTCCAGTTCGGCCACATATTTCGAGGTCAGCCGGTTCGAAACCCCCAGTTGCTCGGCGCCTGCGGTGAAGGAACCAGTCCGCGCGGTGGCCACGAAGGCCCTGAGTTCGTCGACAATATCCATGGGCACCCCTTTGGGAACAAAAAAGAGATAGTCATTCTTTAACATCGCCATTCTGTGGATGATGGGGAAGCCTTACCTTCGCTTCAGTGAAGAACAGGCCGCCGAAGGGCGGCGAGGCGAAGGAGAATGCCATGCGTATCGCAGTTATCGGCAACGGAAATGTCGGCTCAGGGCTCTCGCGGATTCTGGGCGAGGCCGGCCACGAGGTGACAACCATCGGCCGCAACGACGATCTCTCTACCGCCGTCGCCAAGGCGGAGGTGGTAGTCGTCGCCACGCCCTGCGGGGCCATCGCGGATCTCGCCGGCAAGGCCGACTTCAGCGGCAAGACCGTCATCGACGTCTCGAACCCGGTGGCCGAGGACTTCTCCGGCCTTCAAGTCGGGCACAAGACCTCGGCGGCCGAAGAGATCGCCTCCAGGCTGTCCGGCGCGACGGTGGTGAAGGCGTTCAACACGGTCTTCGCCCAGCACTACGGCACGGGCCTCAAGGTCAATGGCCAGCCCATCCAGACCTTCGTCGCTGGCGATGACGAGGCCGCGCGCGAGACGGTCAAGGCGCTGGCCGCCGAGATCGGCCTCGAGCCGGTCGATGCCGGCCCGCTCGCCAACGCCCGCTACCTCGAGCCCATCGGCTTCCTCAACATCCAGTTCGGCTACGTCTTCGGTCACGGCACCGGGATCGCGCCGCGCTGGCAGTTTTCCTGACATCCCCAACCCCACGGAGCATCTGTCATGACCACGCAGACCCATACCGACTACGCCGCCGCCGCCCTTCGCATCTCGACCGGCGTCCTGTTCCTCGCCCATGGCTGGATGAAGGTGAGCGCCTTTACCATCCCCGGCACCGTCGCCTTCTTCGAAGGCCTCGGCCTGCCCGGCGTGCTCGCCTACTTCACGATCTTCGCAGAGCTGGCGGGCGGTATCGCCCTGATCCTCGGTCTCGGCACACGCCTCGTCTCGATCGCGCTGATCCCCGTCCTCCTGGGCGCGACATGGGCGCATTCCGGTTTCGGCTGGAGCTTCTCGAACGAAGGCGGCGGCTGGGAATACCCGCTGTTCTGGGCGGTCGTGCAAGGCGTCGTCGCCGTCCTGGGACGCGGAGCCTTCGCGCTGCGCGTGCCGCAGCTCGACCAACGCCTCGGCCAGTTCGCCTGACCTCCCTTGCTGGCCGCGGGTCATCTCCCGCGGCCGCACTCTTTCACAAGGAGACCTGCAATGACCACCGTCGACCACTTCTTCGACATGACGACCGCGCCGATGCGTATCGGGGCGGTCCGGCTCAAGGTGCGGGACCTCGATGCGGTCTCCACTTTCTACCAGATGGCGCTGGGGCTCAGCCCGGTCGCGACCAGCGAGCATCGCGTCACCCTCGGCACCGGCGACACGCCGTTTCTGGAGCTTCAGGGCGACCCAGGCCTTTCCCCACTCGACCCGCGGCAGGCCGGGCTCTTTCATACCGCCTTCCTGATGCCGACCCGATCCGACCTGGCCCGCTGGGTCGCTCACATCGCCGAGGCGGGTGTGCCGCTTCACGGTGCCTCGGATCATATCGTCAGCGAGGCGCTCTATCTCGCCGATCCCGAGGGCAACGGCATCGAGGTCTATACGGACCGCCCGGTCTCGGCCTGGCACGGCGAGGGCGGCGAGATCCGGATGAGCACCGACCCGCTGGATCTCCAGGGTCTGCTGCAAAGCGCCGCAGGCACCGAATGGTCGGGTTTCCCCGAGAACGGCAGCATCGGCCATGTCCACCTTCAGGTGGGCGACACGGGCGAAGCCGACCGCTTCTACCGCGACGTGCTCGGCCTCGATATCGCGGCGCGCTATCCTGGGGCCAGCTTCTACGGCAGCGGCGGCTACCACCACCAGCTTGCCGGCAATATCTGGAACAGCCGCCGGGCCAGCAAACGCCCCGAGGGTATGGCAGGTCTCGATGCCATCGAGATTGTTGTCCGTGATGCGGCGGACATTGCCTCCATCGCTGGCCGGGTTGAAAGCGCCGGGCTTGAAAGCATCAAGAATGCCAACGGCCTGACCGTTCGCGATCCCTGGGGCACCGCAATCACGCTCAAGAATTAAGGAGACGATCATGCTTCGAGACGGGAAATGGGTTGTCGACTGGCAGCCGGTCCAGGCCAAGGACGACAAGGGTGGCTTCGTCCGCCAGACCTCCAGCTTCCGCCACTGGGTGACGCCTGACGGGAGCGCCGGGCCGACCGGCGAGGGCGGCTTCAAGGCCGAGGCGGGCCGCTACCACCTCTATGTCGCGCTGATCTGCCCCTGGGCGTCGCGGACGCTGATCGCCCGAAAGCTGAAGGGGTTGGAGGACGTGATCTCGGTCTCGGTCGTCGAACCGGATCTCTCCGACCAGGGCTGGCACTTCGGCGATCCGACCGAGGCCGAGGGCGCGTCCTACATGCACGAAATCTACACCCGGGCCGACCCGACGATCTCGGGCCGGGCCACGGTGCCGGTGCTCTGGGACAAGAAGCGCGGGACCATCGTGAACAACGAGTCCGCCGACATTCTGCGGATGCTGAACTCCGGTTTCGGAGATCTGGCCGACCATAGCATCGATCTCTATCCGGCGGACCTCCGCGAGGACATCGAGGCGCTCAACGACCGCATCTATCCGAGCTTGAACAATGGCGTTTACCGCGCGGGCTTCGCCACCACGCAGGTCGCCTACGAGGAAGCATTCTGCGAGGTTTTCGCAATGCTCGATGAACTCGAGGAGCGCCTCGGCGACGGTCGCGGGTTCCTTTTGGGAGGTCGCTTCACCGAGGCCGATGTGCGACTCTTCGTGACGCTGGTGCGCTTCGACGTGGCTTATCACGGCCTCTTCAAGTGTAACCTGCGCCGCATCGCGGACTACCCTGCCCTAAGCCGCTACCAGGCCCGTATCCTCGCTATCCCCGGGGTGCGCGATACGGTCAGCATTGACCACATCAAGCGCGGCTACTACTCGATCAAGGCGCTGAACCCCACCGGCATCGTGCCTGTCGGGCCGGAATGTTCCCTGGGCTGAGGGCCTCGGTCGGCCATCCGGATCAGGCCCCCTGGCGCGCGCGGGGGGGCGCCAGCTCCGCCGCGCCGGACATTGATCACTCGAATCGCGAAGGCCGCAATGAGACCGGCGACGGCAATCCAGGAATGTCCGCTATTAGATCACCGACGTCGCCGTATCGCACTTGCAGCAAAGGTCAGCTCTCCGCCCTTACTCTAAAAGGTCTTCTCAACCACCACGGAAGTTATGCGTCCGCAGCGAACGGCAGCAAAGTCCCGCTGAGCCGACCTTCATCCTCCGAAAATGCTGCAAGTTGCACGAATGGCCGCTTCGACGGGCCGCAACGCAGCGTCCCGAATGACTGACGAACGGCAGCAAAGGGCCGTTCGCGTTGACGCCCTTACTTGCAGGAAGGTCGGAAACCGGACCTTCGCTGCGCGCCGCAGTAACGCCGATCCACAGGACTGAGCGGACTTTCATTACTCCTGCAGCGAGAGGCTGGATCAATCCCTTTCTACCATTCGATTGACGCACGATCGTGTCAACGTTATTTAGCGTTTTATGGAAAACACTACGTCCATCGCAATGATTTGGTGGCTGGCCTCCTGACAGGGTGGCTGGATGACCAAACGTATTCCGAGGCCGCCGCAGGGGCGGCCTTTTGTTTTCCAAGCTTCCCGATGCGCTGCCTCTCGTTTTATGAGAAGAAGTAAATGAACAGACCAATCATACTGACAGGCGATCGCACGACTGGACCGCTTCACATCGGGCACTATGCAGGGTCACTTTCAAACCGGCTGCGCTATCAGGACAGCCATGAACAATTCCTTTTGCTGGCGGATACCCAGGCCCTGACAGACAACGCGCATGAACCAGAGAAAGTGCGTCGTAGCGTGATTGAGGTCGCGCTTGACTACTTGGCCGTGGGCATTGACCCTGGTCGCACAACGATCTGCCTGCAATCGCAACTTCCAGCGCTGGCCGAACTGTCGATGCTCTACCTGAACTTTGTCACGGTGGCGCGGCTCGAACGCAACCCGACTATTAAGGATGAGATTCGCGCGCGTGGGTTCGGGCGCGATATTCCCGCAGGGTTTCTCTGTTATCCAGCGGCACAGGCTGCGGATATCACGGCTTTTAAGGCAACTGTCGTTCCGGTCGGCGAGGACCAGGCCCCGCTCATCGAACAAACGAACGAAATTGTGCGGCGCATCAATGCAGTAGCAGGTCGCCCCGTGCTGCCCGAGGCTCGGGCGATCATCCCGAAATCAGGTCGGTTGCCGGGTATCGATGGCAAGGCCAAAATGTCGAAATCCGGTGGTAACGCCATTGCGCTGTCGGCATCGTCGGAGGAAATTAGAAGAGCTGTCAGAGCGATGTACACCGATCCGAACCACCTGCGTGTCGAAGACCCGGGCTGCATCGAAGGCAATGTCGTCTTCACCTATCTCGACGCCTTCGACCAAGACCAGGGCGAGCTTGCCAAACTCAAATCACAGTATCAACGCGGCGGGCTTGGCGATCGCAAGATCAAGGCGCGTTTGGAAGGTATTCTTCAAAACCTCATTGCTCCAATTCGTGAACGCAGGGCGCAATTCTCCGAGGACCGGGGATACGTTCTTGAGGTAATCAAAGAGGGCACGGAACGGGCGCGTGAGCGAACCGAGGCGACAAAACGCGAGGTGGTGAATGCCTTAGGTTTATTCCAGCTGTAGGTAAGCCGCGTTGAACGATCTGGATCAAGGTCTGTTTCGTCTCGATAGTGGTCTGACCATGTGTCCCGGCCTGAATGGGAAGTCGATCAAATTATGATCCCAGAAATGCCGCGCGTCGTTCCTGGAGCGCGCTGCAAAGGTAGTCGACGAAGAGCCGGACCCGGCGCACCCGGCGCAGATCGCTGTGCAGGAGAACCCAGGTCGAACGCCGCTGGTCGAGCTCGGTGCCGGGGACGCGTTGGAGCTCGGGGAAGACCGCCGTGACCCAGGTCGCAAGGAAGGTCATCCCCGCGCCCGCGCGGACCAAGTGCAAATGCATTTCCGGGTCGGGCACAGAGTGGCGGACGCTCGCCTCCGGAAAGGCGGATTCAGCGATCAGGGTGGCAAGCTCGGGCACGTCCCCGTAACCGATCCAGCTCAGACCGCGCCCATTGCGGTCTGCCGCAGGTAGCGCCCGGTCGATGTAGTCCCGCGATGCCACCACGCCGATCGAAAGTGGAAAGAGCTTGCGCCCCACTGCGTCGTCCTCGATCGCGGCGGCGTGGCGGATCGAGACGTCAGTCTCATTCCGAGCGATCGAGTCGAGCGTATAGGCAAGCTGCAGTTCGATCTCGATTTCAGGATAGAGCGCGGCAAATTCGGCCAGCACCGGCGCCAGCAGGTAATGAGCTGTCATAGGGTCGGCCGAGAGCCGGATGCGCCCAGCGGCCTCGCGGTTGAGCCCCTGCACCGCATTGAACCCCTTGAGCAATGCCGCCTCAGCTTCAAGCGCCTGCGGCAGCAGCCGCCGCCCGGCAGCGGTCAAGGACAGGCCTTCCGCGCCGCGCCGGAAGAGCTGCGTGCCGAGCTGTGCCTCAAGCGCCTCGACTTGGCGGCGCAGGGTTGCATGGGTCCCGCCCAGTTGCTCGGCCGCGGACCTGAGCGAGCCGTGTCGCGCAACGGCAAGGAAGGCGGGAAGGGATTTCCAGTCCATGCGTCATCCGGATCGTTTTTGAACCACAGTGGGGCATCATAGGCCCTGCTCGGAACGAATTGAAACCATTATTCCGATGGAAACCTAAGGAGCAAGGAGAACCCCATGACCGCAACCCGCTCTGCTTGGCACATTCCTCTCTATGGCCGCCCCGACGTCCTCACCCCCGTCACGCTTCCACTGGCCGAACCTGGCCCGTCAGAGGTGCTGATCCGCATCGACGCTTCTGCCGTCACCCGCGCCGACGGCATGATGCGCAAGGGTGAGCCACTGTTTGCCCGTCCTTTCCTTGGCCTGGGGCGTCCACGGAACGGTCTGTCCGGCACTGGCCTGTCAGGCGAGGTAATCGCAATCGGCGACAAGGTCAGCCGCTTTGCACCGGGTGATATGGTTTTCGGCGAGGCCGGGATGCGCCTCGGAGCAAATGCCAGCCACATCTGCCTCGACGAGGACGGGGTTCTGATGCTCAAGCCCGACAGCCTTTCGCATGAGGATGCGGCAGTTCTGTGCGACGGCGTGCTGACGTCATGGCACTACCTGTGCAGCCTCGGTCGCGTCCGAAGCGGCGACCGTGTGCTGATCCTCGGCGGGGCTGGAAGCCTCGGCAGCGCCGCGGTGCAGATCGCCGCCGACATGGGCGCAGAGGTGACGGCCACCAGTAGCGCCCACAACGCCGATCTCGTGGCATCCCTCGGGGCCACCTGCGTGATAGATTACGCCACCAAAGAGGCATTGCTTCGCGGCGCCGGATACGATGTGATTTTCGACACGGTAGGCGTCACGTCCTTCTCTGCCGCCAAACCTGCGCTGGCCGAGGCGGGACGTTACCTTTGCCCGGTGCTGACGCTGAGGCGCTTACCCGCGGTCCTGTTGTCCAGTCTCATCGGCCGGAAACGCGCGATGTTCGCAGCCGTGGGTCTGGAAAAGCCACACCGTTTGCGTGCAATGCTGGCCGAGATTGTAATCCTCATCGATCAAGGCCGCCTCGCGCCGGTCATGGATCGAATATATCCACTCGCCGATCTGAAAGAGGCCCATGCCTACGTCGAGACCGGGCACAAACGTGGCAACGTCGTCGTGGTGTGATAGACGGGAACAACAATTTAGCCCCCAAATCTTACTGGAACTCCTATTATGAAAATGAACTACTTTGTCGTCGGGACAAACGACATGCCCGCATCCAAAGCTTTCTACGATGCTCTTTTTGAAGGCGAAGGTCTCCACAGCATGGCACCTTCGGACCGCATGACTTATTGGCTCGGCGAGGATTTCGCCTTCGCCGTCGCGCGCCCTTTCGACGAAAGGCCGGCGACCATCGGCAATGGCTCGATGGTCGGCTTCTGCGTGGGCGGCAAGGAAGATGTCGAAAGGATGCACCGCCGTGCGCTCGAACTGGGCGGCACATGCGAAGGCGCTCCCGGTCAGCGTGGCCCGAAGTTCTCTGCCTATGTTAGAGACCTCGACGGCAACAAGCTGTGCCTGTCCGACTGAGCTGGCTCGAGCAGGCCAAATCGGTCTGGCGGCTATTTTCTTGAAAACCTGTTCTGCTTTATCCGCGACTAAGCAATCGCGTTTATAGTGGCGGGGTGGCAATCAATGGGGCCCGACGTGCATAGAATGCTAAAGAAGCTTGTGGTCTTCGCCACTCTATCGGTCTCAGCCTATCTGATGATCGCGGTGAGTCTTATTCTATCGCAGTGGCCCACCCCGATTGCCCCCGGCGAAACGCTGGAATTCACGTCTCTCACTTACCAAGGTGATCAGCACAACACGACAGGCGAATTGATAGCCTATCGTGCTCGGGACGGAGCAGACTTGACTTTGCGGCATTTCCCAACTGCTGCTCCTACCGCGCCCTTGGCCGTCATTTTGCATGGATCGGGCTGGCATGGTGCGGCTTACATCCCGGTCGCGGATTATCTGTCGCAGCATTGTGGCTCCGAGGTTCTTTTGCCTGATCTGCGGGGGCACGGCGTAGCGCCCGCGACACGAGGTGATGTCGGCTACATCGGGGCATTCGAAGACGATCTGGCGGATCTAATCGCGGCATATAGGCGGCCTGAGCAGCCGGTATACATGATTGGCCATTCCAGCGGAGGCGGGCTTGTCGTTCGGTTTGCCGGTGGGGATCATGGGAGCTTGCTCAGCAAGGCGGTGCTGCTGACCCCTTTCCTGAAATATGACGCCCCGACCATGCGCGACGAAGCCGGGGGATGGAGCCATGTTCTTGTGCGCCGGATGATCGGTCTGACAATGTTAAACAAGATTGGCCTCAAGATGTTGAACGGACTGACGGTTATTCAGTTTCGGTTTCCACGAAACGTATTGGACGGTCCGCAAAGTGCGACGGCGACGACCAGCTATAGCTATCGCTTGAACGCCTCATTTGCCCCCCGCGATGACTACCTTGCCGATATCGCCGAGTTGCCCCGCTTTCTCTTGTTGGCGGGTGCCGATGATGAAGCCTTTGATGCTACACTGTTCGAGCCGGTAATGTCGGCGGTAACCGAAAACGGTGCCTATGAAATCCTTCCTGAAACCGGTCATCTGGATATCATTGAAGACCAAGATGCTGTCATGCGGACTTGCGAGTTCCTGCAAAACTGAGACCGATCCGGCTTGCGCTGAAATGTAACGGCGCAATGCGGTCCTCTTCAGCATCATGCTAACGGACGAACATACCAAATTTGCCCACTGCGGTGCGATTGCGGTAGGCCGCGCCTGTCGCACTGCCGCTTGGCGGCTTTGGGCCCTTGAGGTGGAATGTTATGCGTGGTCCGAAAGCCTCAATTTGTCCGAACGCCTTAACCCGCCGGTTTGAATTTGGCGGTTGCCTTTTCGCGAGCCCGCAGGCGGCTCAGCGTAACCGGTGTCATTCCCAAATAGGATGCGATGGATGTATGTGTGAATATGGCCTCATAGCCCGAGAAAGCTCGGCGAAACCAGTTGAGCCGTTCAGCCCCGCCAAGAGCTGCAAGGCACCACTCCCGCTGTGCTTTCTCACTCAGGGCATTTCGTAGGATCGTATTTGCCCAATCTCGGATGGGCTGAGATGCGACCATCTGATCTACGAGCAAATTACTGTCGATTCTGACCATTAAGGCATCGTTCGTTGCCGTAATGGAAACGAGCGACACGCCATTTCGCGTTCGCGCGATGTTTGGCGTAACGACACAGGGACCAACGTAGAACCCAATACACACCTCTTTGCCCTGTTCATCACAAATACTGCTCATCAAACACCCTGCCAGGACGACATACTCTCCTGTTTCGGGTTGTCCTTGGCGGCAAACGTGCGCGCCCTTGTCGAAGCGCCTCTGCTTCCAATGGGTCACAAATTCCTCGCAGGCCTCCTCTGACAGATCAGGTGACTGTGTAAGAAAGGTTTTCAGATCCATCTTGGCAAGCCTTATCAAATGATAATGCGGGTGGCTTGGTCTGGCTGCATGTGTGGCTCAGGTCAAGGAGGCTACAAAATGAAGAACGAATACCTTTCAAAACACGCCGGAAAAGTCGCAGTTGTTGCGGCAATGCTGGCCGCTACAGTTTATTTCGCAATGGTCAGCGTCACACTCGCACACCTCGAAGTCGTTTCTGGACAGCAGCCCTTCGACATGCGCCCGTTCGGTTACAGTCCTACAGATGCAGCCACGCTTCTTGATTCTCTGGGAATGGCTGGGCGCAAATACTATCTCTCACATCAAATACCTCTGGACATGCTCTATCCAGCCTTGCTCGCGCTGACATTAAGCAACACATTTTTTTGGTTTGTGAGCCGCATTCCAAACAGAAGCTTTGTGCATCTCGGTGTTACCCTCTCGGTTAGCAGTGGGCTATTCGACTATATCGAGAATCTCGGGATTGTGGCGATCATTCGAAGTTGGCCAGACGTGCCGGACTACGTTGTCTATGCCACAAGCACAGCGACAATTTCTAAATCGCTCACTACAACTTTGGCGGTGAGTCTGGCGGCTCTGACTGGGCTCCTCTGGTCGCGCCAGGCAAAGGCGGGCGATTGCGCTTAAATGGGCAACGACTTCTTCGGGCGCCCAGCAGACCTCCGCGCTCACTGCAGCTAACGACGACTTCGAGCCCAAAGTGCATGACGTTGCATGCTGTACGAACGACAGCTCTATGAAGTAATTGTTAGACGCTATTCCAAATCTGCCAGCGACATTGAGGCCACCTCATCATCGCTGGGCAGTTCCCAAGTCGTTTCGATATAGTCAAACATGCCGCGTGTGATTTCCATGTGAAAGCTCTCACCTTGGTTGGTATTGCGCGCCTCAATACGTTTCCAGCGCTCTGAAGCATCGACATTTAGGACGTGCAGCTTTGCCGTAAACTGGGCTTGTTTCGCGAGTCTGCCATAAGTCTGACGGTGTTCTTGCCGCTGAAACCCAAAGTCCAGGATCGACGGAACACCCAACTTGCCAAGCTGCAACGCCATTGCCCACATTTGCGCCTCGCAACGATGGACGCGTGGAAAAATCCATGCGGGGTCCAAGGCGTCCGGTGCGTCCTCCCCAAACAAGGATACCATCCATTCATCGATCGAAAATACGACACCTCCGTTGCTGTTGGCCAACGTGCGGGCATATGTCGTTTTGCCCGCGCCCGTTGAGCCGCAAATCAGGTGAATGTGTTGTGTGTCATCGTCATGCATAGAAAAAAACTTTCTTTGGTTTGAACCAGTTTAGGTCGCTTTTTTCGGCGCAAAGATGCGAACGATTGAAAAGGCAAGGAAACCTGCTGGACCAAAAAGGAACGTGAATGGAAGGCAGGGCGCGACAAGCCAGAAGCTCAGACCATCGCGCCTTGACGTTCTGCACATCCAGGCTCCGATCAATAAGTCAAACGCCAGATAATGCACCCACCCTGCCATCATCGCATTTGGGTTCGCGAACAGGTCGATAACTTCGGCGAGACTGCCAAATCCGCCGCCGTCATTTGATGGAAAAAAGAGGACGAGAGTGACATAGCCCAATGAGAGCAAGGTCGGAATGACATGACCAGCAATCAGGTCAGACCAATGTGGAATGAGTGGCGATGCGAGCAAAACAAGCCAGCCTGCCATCGCAAGTAAGCCAGCAATAGAGAAAACAATTTCAAGGTCCATGACGTCACCAATTGTTGATCAGGATAATTCGCGCACCAGTATTGCAATGTACTTGCGTCCGCAAGCAATATGTATACATTATCTACATGAATGATTTATGCCTCACAAATACTCTTCGCCTTCTGCAATCAGCGGATCAGATTAAAGCACGACTTTCGGGCGATTTCGCTTCGGTCCACGGTCTCTCGGTGAACGAGGTTTTTCTCCTCATGCACTTGGAACAAGCGCCGCTACATCGCCTGTCCCGTGTCGAACTTGCAAAGCGGATGCACGTGAGCGCGTCGACGGTAACGCGTATGGCAGCGCCCTTGGAGAAGATCGGGGTGGTAGCGCGACAAACGGACGAAAGGGACGCAAGGTTGGCATTTGTAGTCCTGACTGAACCTGGGTTGGAAAAAGTTCACGAGGCGCTTGTCACATTCACAAAACAGGCAGGCTATGTTTTTCGTGACCGCTGGACCGAGGGAGATTTGGAGCAGCTTTCCGGCCTGCTTCATCGCTTGATCGCAGATGCCCCTGGTAATCTGACTTAGAAGTCGGCCTTTGGTAAGCAGCCTTGCGCATCCGCAGCGAAAGCTCACTTCGTCCGCAAACTTTAGGTTCGAGCTTGTTCAAATTTCGCGGTCGCGGCGAATGTCGGCTGTGCTGGCTGCGACGGCAGCATCTCGGTTAGTGGACGGATGGCGGCTTTGGGCCGGTCACGACAAGCCCGCCCATGTTGCCACTGCGAAGCCTCCTACTACCAGCGCGGTCAGTTTGGGCTTAAAAGCAGAAGTTCGCTGCGGCCTGGATGAACGAAAGCGAAGCATAGAAACCTAACGCCGAAACCGGTAACTAAAGCAAGCACAGGGCAGTTAGTGCATCTAAAGTTGACGAAGTCTGACCTAGTACTTCTCGAGATGCAGGTGTGGGAAGGACGGTTTAAGCCGCTTCGTTCAAGGCGCTTGCCTGCTAGGCCGCCACATTGAACTCTAGAGGCACGGCGGCTTATCAGGCAACCATGAGGACAGCCTTTGGCAAATGATGGGCGTGAAGAACCGTTCCTACGAACTGCAAAGAAGCGATAAGCCCGATAGGCGACTTCGACAGCCCAAGAAATAATGCCGACATTTCGAGTAATCTAGTGGTATGATCGGCCGCCTCCGATAAGCTGAAGCACCGATCTGCAAGCTTTCATTGTATTAATCGGCTAGGCTGTCGTCTGAACTTCTTGCCGCGCGCCCGGGCGACGACGAGGCTAGGTTTCTCGCGTTCGATAAAGGAGGCGCACTGGAACTGCACGATCGCAGCGAGCATGGTGGCCATCATGCGCCCGTGCGGTGTGTCGAGTTCGACCTCTTGCCACTCAGCCCCGGCGAAGAAAGAGGCTATACCAGTCCCGTATCTTTGGTGTTTTGGCAGAGGCATCATCGATTTTCTGACCTACGGCTTAACGCCCCCAGATATGCGCTGATAGCATTTCTGCAATGCAGCATGGATGATTGTCTAGTTTGCTTGTCATCTTTAGACCCCGGTGTTTCACATATTGAAAGGGTTCGGAGTGAGACTTGGTTATCTTTTCACCGTTTTGATCGCTTCGCATATTGTCGGCGCGATCTATCTGCTCTGCGGTCCAGAAAAGCTTGAGGTAATTGGCAATAGCATCAATGTGCAACTCACTGCTCTCTTTGGAAACTGAAGCGAAGATACTGCGGTCTGCTGACCTTGGGTAAACATTGTTGTGGAGATTAATAATAACTAGCGTCGAAATAGAGAGCTTAAGGACAAAGTGTTCGCTATGAAGTCTGCATATCTCACTGGTATAATTAGTCTTTTGTTCGCATTGTTTCTTTACCTGCTTTTCAGCGGGGTGGACGGCTACGAAGAGCTTGAGGCAGCGCTGCATAGCGTGCCTACCTGGCTTTTCGGAGAGGACTGAACTTACAAATGCTGCTCGTGCAGATATCAGCATATCTCTCGACCACACCTAGCTTGCATTCTGATCATGCGTGTTACCGGTCGCCGGATACGCAAGTACTGCTTCGATTGATGTCCCTTTTATCTGAGGGTCGTCTATCCATTGAGCAGTACCTAAGTTAACCGACCATCTTCGGTAGACACGACGCAAGGCTGAGATGGCAATCTTCAAATACGTAAACGGCTTTCACAGTCCGCGCCGCCAACACTCAGCATTGGGTTGGAAAAGCCCGGTCGCACTCGAACGAAAGGTGGCTCAAACGAGCACTTGGGGCGGCACAAAAGCGCTGCAGGTCCGGACTTAGCAGCCTCAATTATCAAGTTCCTGGTAACTTAAGAGAAGTTACGCGAGATCGAAGTAACTTGTGGTAACTTTAATCTTTTGGTTGTTTTGGTATCACTTCGGTAACCTATTGGTTGTGGGGTGCCGGCTTCTGAGGTGGTCACGGAAAAAAGTGTTGTCGGACTTGACCAGATCAATTTCATTTTCATCGTGCGTTAACCTCTTTCTTCGAACTTTCCGGGGCGGCCTTGCGTCGGAAGCTGTGCTATGACCCTAAAACGTCGGCTTCCATGAAGGGCCATAGCAAACACGAAAGACTTCCGAGAGCGCTCGGCTCACATTTCTCATTAAAAGAATTTTGCCCCCACAGCTTCGATGTACGTAACGACTTGATGTGCTTTGCTCGCCTGTACGAGTTGCATCGCAGTTTGGTCATCAAAGCTCGCCAGTGGTTCGGGTCTGTACCACTGATAAGCCATGACCAAGGTAGCGAACTGGGGCCCCACTTTGTTCAGTACATCCACAAGGTTGTCTAATCGGTTCTGCGTCTCATTCACATCATCTGCGGGCCTTGCAATTCCCCCAGGTCGAGCCCGGCTGCTACGGATAATTCAGTGACGGAGGTCCGCAAGATGAACGCGACTTTTCGTGCATCAGCTTGCCCGTGGTGGTTGAAATAATCGATTGAGTGCATCGCAATCACTATTTCGACTAGGACGTTTCTACAGCCTTGTGTCCTTTCTTTCTTCATCTTCGTCTTCGACTTGGGAAACGCCCTGGTTCTCAGGCGTTTGAATTTCGGCAAGTCGTTCCAGGGGCGCCGACTCGACGAACCGTCTCACGAGCTCCATATCGGGGCCAGTGCTCTTTGCCGATAGGTGATAGGCGCGCCAGGATACGAATAGAGCTGCCCCGCTGGCGACTATGACCGTGATTGAAAAAATTGCTTGGGGGCTCAGGAAGGTATGGGCTTGATCTGCACTGTAAACCAAACAGTCTTCGATGTGACCTTTCAAGTACCGACTACGGCTAAGCATCGCAGAGCCCCGCGGAAACTTGATCTGCCTTGATGCAAGCCTGGACCTCGGACGGGGTGAGTCTAAGGGCGTCTCCGAGACCAACCCTGCCATGGAACATTGCGCCCAGTTCTTGCTGGTTTGCACGATCGCCCAAACGGTACCATCGGGTCGACGTGCGGGCCCAAGCACCCTCTTTGTCCAACCCACAAAGCCGAGACGTATGGATGAACTTACCCCGTAGAGTTGGGTGCCCATCCTGCGCGCCAACTAGGATCGCGCCCCCGTATTCTGTATCAAGGATGGCAGACCATTGGGAGAGGGTTGGCGCTTGATTAAGTTCGGCGGGAGACGGTCCCACCTTGCCGAGCTCGAGGGACCGCCGCGTCATGCGCGTCATGAGCTCGACTATCAGTTTTTCCCTGCACGATACCCAATTCTCTATTGGAAGGCTCAGCTTTTTGCCCACGTCTACATACGTCACCTCTGGGGTGATTTGCTCAAGCGCAACGTGAATTTCGGGCGGTATGGATTCGGCTACGGCATAGGCAGCGCCATCAGTATCAGTGATTACAAATGGTGCGCACCGTCTTATAGTCTCAAGAAATTTGAGGTCAGCCGAGTTAGGATCCATCGTGGCTCACCCAAAGACCTGCTTCTAACAAATATTCACTCTCTGTTCGAGAGAACTCCCGACAATATCCCACGCTCACGTTCCGAACGTCGGTTTGTCCAACCATGGCGCGTAGCCGGCGATGTGAATGGCCAAAGAACCATGCTGATGGGGCAAGCCTCGCAATGAGGTCTGTTAAATCAGAGTGAAATGCGGGTGTAAGGCCATCCACTGGTCCTGCGACCGACAGATGGGGCCCATGATGGGTCACAACGACCGTGCGACCTGCCTTTCCACAAGGGTGGGGGGACATCAACTTGTCCTCAAGCCAAGCGCGGTGGTCGCGGTGAACGCGAAGCGTATCAGCTGGCTCTATTTCGGTCGCTGAAGGTTGCCACGATATCCCGTCCCCGTAATCTGAACCTGCGGGGGGGCCAACCCGTATACGGGAGTAGTCCCGCATGACGCTTCCAGCGATGCTCATCGCCTTTTCAGCGTCCGCCAACAGATCGAAGTCTGTCCAAAGCGTGCAACATATGAACCGCGTATCGCCGTGAAGTATTTCTTCTTTCTGCACATAATGTGCGCCGACGGACTGAGCGTGTTCAGCGAGTAGATGGTCATCCGAAAGTGTGCCGCCATAATAGTCATGGTTTCCGGGCATCACATAGATGCGTTCTGGCGGGACGTGCAGCGTCAATTGAGCGAGCCCCTGGACCCATCTGCAGGCAGGCCCGTCCGTAAGGTCGCCGGCGATGATAAGCCCATCAAGAGTGTCGTTTACGACGGCATGAAGTCCCAGCGAAGCAATCGGATCAGTGCCTCTGTGCTCGTATGTATTGGCATGCAAGTCCGAAAGAATGGCGATCCGGCCGCTGTGGAATGGAATTGTGAGTGTCATGTCGGAAGCCCTCACCAGTGGGAAGCTGATTTCCCTTCCATCTGACACTTTGCCGAGACTTGAGTCAAGCAACTGTTTTTAAACGATTTTATAAGAATATGCCTAGTTCGTTATTAGCAAGATTTCAGAATTTAGTATATGTAGCCAAATATGGATATTCAGAGGGTGTTTCTGCTGTTTTTCGCAGAACTGGCGCTTCTGAATACAGTCGTGGTTTCAAATTTCGCAAAAGAGCAAGGGCCAGTTAAAGCCAGATAAACCTATGTTCGTAATATTGCTGTTGTAGCGAAGCCCAACCTTGAAAGGAAAAAGCAAAAGCTCTACGCAGACATCCGGTTCCAAATAGCTCCAGCGTCTAACCTTGACCTACAAGACCCTTGGCTGGACGGCTCCGTCGCATGTGTTGAAGCATTGATGACAAGTAGAGGATCAGCGCTGCCCAGATCATCGGGAAGGCGATCATCCGCGCGCGGCCAAACTCTTCGCCGAATACGAATACTGCGACGATGAAGATCATGGTCGGCGCGATGTATTGCAGAATTCCGATGGTCGAGAGCCGCAAGAGTTTCGCACGTTGGCATAGACCAGCAAAGGCACCGCGGCAATCGCGCCACAGCCGAGCAAGAGCCAGGTGTCAACCGGCGACCCGGTGAGGAAGTTCCCCTGACCTGTCGTCGCAAGGTATGCGATATAGGCGAGAACCGGGACAAGCAAAAGCAGCACTTCGAGCAAGAAACCTTGGTTCGTCCCGATCGGCAGGCTTTTCTTGGCCAGCGCGCAAAAGCCCCAGCTCAGTGTCAGCCCCAAGGCAACCCAAGGGATTGACCCGGCGTCCAGCGCCAGCACGAGCACGGCCCCTACGGCGAGGCCCACTGCGAGCAATTGCCGCTTGCACATGCGTTCGCCCAAGAGAAGCGCGCCTAATAGAATGCTGAAGAGAAGGTTGATGTAGTAACCCAGCGCCGCATCAAGCGCATGGCCCAAGGCAATCGCGCAGACATAGATGCCCCAATTGATCCAGATCAGCGTCGCTGTTAGCAGGCCCATGAGCAGCGCTCGACGGAAACGCGCGCGGAATATGGAACCAGTGGATGTGAACTTTCTACGCAATAAGCTCGCGATCAAGAAGCTCTGTATCGAACAAGGGGGAGGGGTTAGTTGCAGTGGGGCCGAATGTATTGCGCAACTATCTGTGAAGTGGCGCAAATCCCGTGGCGAGTATGGAGACCTGCCCACACGCTATGAAACAGTTGGCCGCCACGTAAGTTGCGGCGGCCAACCGGTACGACTGTGCCTTTAGGTGGTGGTAAATCCAAGGCCAACAGGGTCAGTTTCATCGAGCAGCCATTTGGGGTAGCTGATAACTTTCGCAGTGCCCTTAACCGTAGGGATTACGGCGCATTGGCTCCCCTGTATGGTTTCACCCAAAAGCTGGCCTTCGAAACGCCACCCAGCGATACCGCCTAGACCATTTCCAACACCGTTGATCATCAGAAGGGCATCGGCCCCGGGGGCGTCATAGAAGGGGGCGGCGTGCCATTCAGGGCCACGGGGCGTGAAGTGGGGATCGTCTTTGGCACCGCCCACCACGAGGGCTGGCGTATCGATGCAGTTGAAGTCCACGTTGAAAAACGGGAAAAGTTTAGCGTTTTCGGGGCCACGTCAGCTCCACCCCGACCGGTGTAGGCGAGTAAAATCCCGACTTTGATTCGCGCGTCGGAAAAATCCCCGTCGTGTAAACGCGCACAAGCAGCCGTTCTAAATCCTATTTGAAAATCGATTGAGGAATATAACGACAATCACTCACATAGCGGCCTAAGATGGCGCTCGCCCCGAGATGTCATCACAAGCGTATGTCATCGAGCATCCAATGCAGCAGTCCTCGCTGGACCATATCGATCCACGTTGATCGAACCTAAAAGGCGTGAACGATCTCCGACACCAATGCGGCAGTGTTCTTGACGTTAAATTTGCGCATTAGCCGTGCGCGATGCACCTCGACCGTCCGGTGCGAAATATTGAGCGCGTCACCGATCTCGCGCGAGGTGCGGCCGTTAACCAGATGATGCGCCACTTCGCGTTCCCGCGGGCTGAGGTCTACAGAACGATAACTCTTGTCCGCGATCTTTTCGAACGACCAGATCATCAGCGAAAACGGGTCTTGGGGAGACAGGGTCGCGCCCTTGGCCTGCACCCAAAAAATGGTCTTGTCCGACGCCTGCATAAAGCGTTCGTCTTGATAATACGTATCGCCGGTCTCGCGCATACGTGCTTCGCAACGCTCTCCGATTTGGTTGAAATCGGCGGTCGACGGGTAGAGCCGTTGGACTGATCGGTTGATTAGATCAGGCCTTGTATGCCCGAATAAGCGCTCCACCGCTTTATTGGCTTCAACGATACGGCGATAGCGCAAGATGATCTGGGCTACCGGTGATTCCTGAAACCCGAAACTGGATGCTTTTTGCGTGGTGGAGGTGTCGATCATTTGTGTTTCTACTTAGTTCACTACGTAGTGGTACGTATCATATTACGTGTTTCTACCAATAGAGCGTGGTTCTGACATCCATAAAATCACATTCATATCAGGGAGGATATGATGACCACCGGAGTTTCCATCGTCGGAAGCGGCCACACACAATTTGGCCGTCTGCAAGAAAACCTTGAAGAGCTAATCGTCGCCGCAACGCGCGAAGCGGTCGAGGAGTCCGGAATTGATCCCAATGATATCGACGGCGTTTTTCTAGGGCATTTTAACTCTGGCATGGTGGCAGACGGTTTCGCGTCCTCGCTGATCCACCAGGCCTATCCGCAGCTGAGGTTTAAACCGGGGATGCGGGCTGAGAACGCCTGTGCCTCAGGTTCGGCCGCCATCCATGCGGGGATGAACATGATCCGCGCAGGGCAAGCTCGCACGGTGCTTGTCGTCGGCGCGGAGAAGATGACCAGCCGTAATACCAAAGAGGTCACGCAGGCGTTGGCCGGTGCAGGATACCAGAACGACCCGGCAGAGGCATCGCTGAGCTTTCCGCAAGTCTTTGGCGTCGCCGCGCGCGACTATGATGCGCGCTATGGCAGCCCGCTGGACGCGATGGCAAAGATCGCGGTGAAGAACCACGCTAATGCTATGTTCAACCCGCTGGCGCATATGCATAAAGAATTCACCTTTGAACATTGCAGCACCGTGTCCGAGGTGAACCCCGAGATCGCGCCGCCCCTGCGATTGACCGATTGCTCGCTGGTGACCGATGGTGCTGCAGCCCTGATCCTGACCACTACCGATAATGGGGCGCATTTCCCCAAATCCGTGGCCATGCGTGCAGCCGAGCATGTGAATGATTTCCTGCCCATGTCACGCCGAGATTTTCTGGCATTCGAAGGCCCCCAACGCGCCTTCGCACAGGCGTTCAAAGCGGCCAATGTCACACTTGAAGATATCGATTTCGCCGAAGTCCACGACTGCTTTACCATCGCGGAACTACTGACCTACGAAGCGATGGGGTTGGCCCCCAAGGGTCAGGGCGTGCGCGCATTGGAGGATGGCACCGTCTACCGCGGCGGCGCGCTGCCGGTGAACCTGTCGGGCGGGTTGAAGGCCAAGGGCCATCCCGTTGGCGCAACAGGCGTTTCCATGCATGCGCTGGCCTTCCGTCAGCTGACCAACCAAGCCGAAGAACTGCAAATCCCCGGTGCCGAACTGGGCCTGCTGTTTAACATGGGCGGCTCTGCGGTGGCCAACTATGTCTCGGTGCTCGAAGCGCACAAGGTCTGATTAAACATGAATATTTCTGAATGGCTGCTTCAAGCCGCGCGGGTGTCGCCCGATGCGCCGGCGATTCGCTGCGGGTTGAATCTGCACGCGACCTATGGGCAGTTCGCGGCGCGTAGCGCAGGCATGGCGACCTATCTGAAGGACACTTTAGGCATCCGCAAAGGCGACCGCGTGGCGCTGTTCATGCAGAATTGCCCTGAATATCTGGAGTTTTTGCATGCGGTGTTGTGGATAGGTGCAATTGTCGTACCGATCAATTACAAGCTGCACCCGCGCGAAACGGCGTGGATAATCGCCGATGCCAAGGCCCGCATTGTCGTGACCCAAACCGGCACGGTGTTTGCGAGCGGCATCGAGCTATCCGACAACTGCAATGAACTCGCCATCCACGATCCCGCGCTGACTGCTGCGGAACAGTCCAGCGCGACAATCACGCCCCCCATCGACACAGACAAAGACGATGTGGCCTGGCTCTTCTATACCTCTGGCACCACGGGGCGGCCCAAGGGTGTGATGACCACCCATGGCAACCTCATCGCGATGTCACTGGCCTATGCGATGGATGTGGATAGCCCCACCGCCCGTGACAATTCGCTCTATGCGGCACCGATGTCGCATGGGGCGGGGCTTTATCACTTCCCGATCATCCGCGCTGGCGGCTGCCATGTGATCCCGCGGTCCGGCGGGTTCGATCCGGAGGAAATCGCGGAGCTGGCCCAGGCGCTGGATAACCTCGTGTTCTTCGCGGCGCCCACGATGATCAAACGCCAGATCGCTCATGCCCGCGCATCCGGCTACAAAGGTACGGGCATTAAGACCATCATTTATGGTGGCGGTCCGATGTATCTGGCCGATATTGAAGAAGGTCTCGCGGTGTTCGGTTCGCGCTTTGTCCAGATTTACGGACAGGGCGAATGCCCTATGACGATTACCGTGCTGCCCCGTGATCTTGTGGCAGATACGGCCCACCCAAACGCCGATGCGCGGCGCGGCTCTGTCGGGTTTGCGCAGGCGGGTGTGCAGGTTCGGGTAGTCGACAGCGAGATGCGCCCTTTGCAAGCAGGTGCCGTTGGCGAGGTTGTCGTTTCAGGCGAAGCGCTGATGAAGGGCTACTGGGGCAATGAACAGGCCACCGCCGATACCGTCGTTAACGGCTGGCTGCGCACGGGCGACTTGGGGTCGATGGATGCCGACGGCTTCCTGACGCTCACTGACAGGTCGAAAGATGTGATCATCTCGGGCGGGACAAACATCTATCCAAGGGAGGTGGAGGAGACCCTTCTGGCCAATGAAAACGTGTCCGAAGTGTCGGTGATCGGTGTGCCCAGTCCGGAATGGGGCGAGGATGTCGTAGCGTTTGTCGTCACGACAGGTGATGGCGCCTGCGATGCACCGCAGCTCGATACATGGTGCAAAAGCCGCATGGCCTCGTTCAAAAAGCCAAAAACATACCACTTTGTTCAGGAACTACCCAAAAATAGCTACGGGAAAGTTCTGAAAACCAGTCTGCGTGAACGTATTGCGCAAGCGCTGGAGGGAGAGCATCAGGCGTAAGCCGAGATGCACAACAACGCGTGTCAGCTTCTGACGCGCAGATCGGGAGAGAGAAACATGAAACGCAGAACATTCCTCAAAACCGGGGCGGCCGCCGCATCGGGTGTCTTTACGCTGGCCGCCCCCTCGCTGGCGCTGGCCGCGACATCGCTGAAGTTCGACAGCTACGTGTCGGATTCGGCGGGACCCTCGTGGATCGATCGCTGGTATCTGGACGAGCTGGAAAAACGCACCGAAGGCGAAGTCACCATCCGTCGTTACTGGTCCGGATCGCTGAACAAGGTGGGCGAACATCTCGGTGCCGTGCGCGACGGTACATCCGAGATGACCTTGATCTCGCCCGGGTACTACCAGTCTGAACTACCCGTCACACGCGGACTTGAATGGTATTTCCGTATGAACCGTGCCGACGCTCTGCAAAAGGTCTGCCGGGATGTCTATGATCAATTCGACCCGCTCCGCGCTGAATGGGAGGATCGCCACCGCTCCAAAGTGCTCTACTGGACTAACTGGAACTACGCGCCGCTGATCCTGCGTGACCCGATCACTTCGCTTGAAGACATCAAGGGCAAACGCATCCGTGCCTACGGTGTCTCCGCCGATGTGGTCGAAGCGCTTGGCGGTACGGCCGTCGCCATGGCCGCACCCGAAGTGTACCAGGCGCTGGAGCGTGGTATTCTCGACGGTGTCTATGGGTTCGATTTTGTGACCGCGATCGCCTATAAGCTGCATGAAATCGCGCCGCAGTTCTATGATATTGGCGACGGCCCCCACGCCCCGGCGGCAACGATCATGAACAAGCAGGTCTATGACGGGCTTCCCGACGATGTGCGCAAGATCTCGGACGAGATTGTCGACGACATCTATGGCGGCCAGTTCAGCGCGATCTACGAAGATGTGCTTGCCACCTATGTCAAAACCGCTGAAGCCGAAGGCGTGACGCTGAGCACCGTATCAGACGATCAAAAGGTCATGGCCAAAGATCTGGTCCAGCCCGCGCAGGTAAATTCCTGGCTTGAAGATACCGCGAAACCCGCCGGTATCGATGGCGAAGAAATGCAATCCTTGATTGATGCCGCGATCAAGAAGTACGACGCCGAAGCAACGCTGAAACGCCCTTTCGAGATCAGCCAGGCATCGTAATCGGCTGGGGCGATCGCATTTAGCGAAGGATTAGATCATGCAAACGATCAACAGTTTACTGAAAATCGTGTCCGATGCGCTTGGTGCGGTCGCCATGTTGTTTCTTGCGTTCCTTGTGTTTGGCACCACGCTCGATGTCTTGGTGCGTGCCCTCACGGGAAGCCCGATCACCGGCGTTTTTGAGTTCACGGAACTGGCGCTGGTGATGGTCGTCTTCCTTGGCGCGGGATGGGCGCAAAGGGATGATGCGCATATCCGCGTCACCGTCCTGACAGAGAAACTCTCCCCCGCCGCCCGCGCCCGTGTTGTCGCGCTGGCATGGGCGGTCGGGGCGCTGGCATTGCTGATGCTGGCGATCCCCGCCACGCATGAGGCGATTTATTCCGTCTCTATCCGGGAATTCCGCTGGGGCTACGTCAAAATTCCGATCTGGTGGACGAAGGCCAGCTTGGCCGCGGGTCTGTGGTTCGCCTTCATCCAGATGGCAATCCAATCGCTTCAACTTTTCCTCTTCGGCGAGCCTGCGCAGACACAGCAGGCGTCACCCGATCTTCACTGACGTTAGGAAGCTCCGATGGATCCGTCCTTTGCCCCCTATATCGCGGTCGCGCTGATCATCCTGCTGATGGCATTCGGCGCGCCGGTCTTTGCCGCGCTGGCACTGTCCGGCGCTGTCGGTATCGTCTTGGTCGAAGATTTCGCGTTTCTGATGACGCGGCTCAAGTCAATCTCATACTCCACCACGGCCGTCTATACGCTGACGATCATCCCGCTGTTCATCCTGATGGGCAGTTTTGCGCATCATGCGCAGGTGGGAAAAAAGCTGTTCGACGTCGCCAGCCGTTGGGTCGGGCATCTGCCCGGTGGGTTGGCTATGGCGGCGATCCTGACCAGCGCAGGCTTTGCGGCCACATCGGGGTCAAGCGTGGCCACTGCCGCCACCGTAGGCTCCGTCGCGATTCCCGAAATGAAGAAGGCGGGGTATCAGGGTAGCCTTTCGGCCGGAGCAGTCGCCGCAGGTGGGGTACTGGGTGTGCTGATCCCGCCGAGCGTCTTGCTGATTTTCTATGCCGCGCTGACCGAAACCTCGGCTGGCAAGATGCTTGTCGCCGGGTTCCTGCCGGGACTGCTGACCGCGATCATGTTCATGGTTGGCATCTATTTCATCGCCCGTCGTGGCGATATGCGCCACGCGGTCACCCCACGCGCTAGCTGGGGCGATGCCGTGCGCGAAACGGGCAAAGCGTGGCAGGTCATGGTGCTGTTCATCGTCGTGATGGGCGGCATCTATCTGGGCCTCGTCACCCCGACAGAGGCGGGCGCCGTCGGTGCATTTGTCGCCCTGATCATGCTGCTAATGCACCGCCCAAGCTGGCCCGGTATGCTGGGCCGTATCGTGGCGAGCTTCCGGTCCACCATCGACACCACCGTCATGATCCTCTTCACCATGATCGGCGCCGCCGTCTTCAGCTATTTTCTGACGCTGATCCAAGTGCCAAATCAATTGGCCGAAGCGGTCGTCGGCTCTGGCCTACCACCGTATTTCATCGTGGCAATGCTGCTTCTGGTCTTTGTGCCTCTGGGAATGTTCCTTGATGCATTTTCAATGATGGTCATCACCATTCCGATCATGTTCCCGACGATCCAGTCACTCGGCTTTGATCCGATCTGGTTCGGTATTCTGGCCGTGAAAATGTGCGAGATCGGTCTGATCACGCCGCCGGTCGGGCTGAATTGCTATGTCATTGCCGGTATTGATCGAGAAACACCCTTGCCCGAGATCTTCCGCGGTGCGCTGTGGTTTGTGCTGCTCGAAGTCATTACGATCGTGATCCTCTTTGCATTTCCGATCATAACCACGCTTCTGCCTAATTGGATGGGATCATAATGTTCGATTATCGCGCTGAGTGGCTATCTTACACCGCGGTTCATTCAACCTCCGCCGGCAGAGCCTTGCGGGTCGCGTTCGTGGTGGCCGCGTTGCCGTCCATCGCATAGGCTACTTCCGGCGCCGTAATATGCAGCTTTTCCGAAATCAGTGCGTCGCCGACGATCGGCAAATCCTCGCCCTTGGAAGACGGGTGCAGTCCGACATGGCCGGGCAGCGGGACAAGTCAGGTCCGGAATGATCTCGCCATCTGCGTCACGCAGAGTCACGCGGTCCTTTATGCAATTTGCTACGGATTGGATCATCTGCGCAATGGGCCGGGCATCTTTGGTCAGACGAGTGATCAAATCCGGGTCCGTCCAGAAGTCCCATTCTGCCTGAGCAACATGTATCTGCGCGCCGGGAATAGCCGTCGGGTCGGCAAGGCCGCTGATGTGGTCGGTATGCATGTGGGTGAACACGATGTCGGTCGGGGTCTGCGCTTGCAGATCACCCCAGGCCTGCCCGGTGTCAGTCGCCTAAAATCCTTGCAATAGCTAAGACTTCTTCTGGCGCTACATCGTCAATGGCTACATACGGCCCATGTGTACCCATGCTCGGACTGATACGTACCCGAAGGGCTATTGATATCTTACGCAGAACCAAATGCGCGGCATGTAGTTTCATACGAGGAGGCAGCTCCCCACCGCGATCATTGTTGCGCGCAGCTATCAATACTCCACCGGTTTTTCCGCTAGGGTTTCAGCTTGGTCGAAGGTATGTCCAATTAAAGCCATCCAAATCATTTCCTTTTGCAGCTGAGATAACGCATGGCACGAAGATTGATCCTATCGGAATGGGTTTTGGTTATCCGATTATTAGGGCTTCGCTTCCATCTGGATGCCAACCTGTCAATACCCCGCTGATGCAACTCCATCCGAATATACTGTAGCTTTTGGTTGAGTGTTCCCAGCCACTCTCTGCGTCAGCCACGAGGAGCTGTATTGGGCTGGAAGTGTAATTTCTACGATGCTGGAAAGGGTAGGGTAATCATGACGGAGCTGCTTGAACTGGATCCTTTAAGCAACCACTGGACGCGGCTTTCTATGGCACTTCCATTAGGCGGCGTACAAGCGTGCTTCAAGACGGAAACCGCTTGCATCAGCCGGATGCGGAAGGTGCGCTGGCCTGAAGGCGTGAAGTGCCCAGGATGTGGCTCGGCAAGTATTGGTCGGATCAAGACGCGAAAAAATTATCAATGCTGTGTTTGCCGCCGTCAGTTCTCTGTCACGACGGACACGATCTGTCACCGGACACATCTTGGTCTCATGACCTGGTTCATCGGCGCCGAGACGATGATTGCGGCTCACGCGAAGGGCAGGGCACAAGACCTTCTGACCTCCGAGAGGTTGAGCGGGAAGCTCGGAGTTACCTACAAGGTCGCTTATCAACTGCGGAAGAAATTAAGAGCTGACCTATTGCAGCAGGGTGGCGGCCTGCTGGGACACTGTATCTGTGTCAGTCCGTCGGCCATCTAACCACATCTGGTACTATCTGTTCTGACGCGCCCTTTGTTCAATTACGTCTCGCTGGCTGATGAGTAAAAGGGACGAATAATTTCGAAAAAATTCTGTCCAGCCATATCACTCTGAATCTCGGCGCATAATTGCTTGGATAATGGATCAGTAACCAACTGGTCGGGAAGGACTGCAATCGAAGACGGCAGGGGGAAGACCGGGATCATGCCCCATAGCGTGGTGTAACTCGCGGCTGGCCGGGCGCTTTCGACGGCCGAGCTGATCAGTCCGTCTGAGTTGCAGGCAGGCTGATGATGGGATCATCGCAGACCGGTGCCAAGGTTTCC
>NZ_JAGHRG010000018.1:0-32871 GCF_017743915.1 Sulfitobacter sp. R18_1 | reverse complement strand
TCAACGCGGTTCAACTCGCGCTCACTCATCGTCACCCATCCCATGTCCACTAATCCTCGCTACCGTATGCAAGGAGAGTGACACTTCTGCTTTGCCGATGGGTGACATTACTGCTTTGCGGCTACAGTGAAAAAACTCATAATGAAGTTTATGTTAACCAACTGGCGCCCTGAGCCGCTAAAACATTACGATTTGATAATGCCCCGGCAAGGGCAGTGCCACCGTACCAAAGTTACTCCTTTGCGAAAGGAGCGACCATGTTCAGAACTTTGGGATTGCTCTTGGGTCTCGCAACTGCTGTAGCTCTTTTGTTTATGGTTTCGAACAGATGCTGTCTTCTGCGAAGGCATCTGATTGAAAGCTACTCTACCTTTCACTTGCCCAGGCGATTGCCGCCTTCATTTCCGCCGGGTCGAACTGACGGAGTTCTGCCGTGGTCAGCACGTCGGCGAACCTGGTTCCCCACTCCAACAAAGCCCCTTCGCCCACCACAGCGACGCGGCGGAAGTCATTCCTATGGGCTGTGTCGATTTTCAGATCTTCGAGCAGAGCGGACGGCCCATCGTAGCCTTCGAACCTCGTGAGATCGAGAACCAGGCCGGGCTTACTTGTCTCTTGCAGGCGCTCATGAAGCAGGGCGTGCATCCGTTTCAGGTCGCTTTCGCTGAGCTTGCCCTCGCAGGCGAGGCCAATCGTGTCGTCATGAGCTGTCAGTGTCTCGGTGAACATGGTTTTCCTCCTCTTTTTCCGATTTGCCGTGACCGTAAAGGTCAGCGTTTTCGTGTGCGCGGTCTTCGTGCTCAAATTCCAGACTCGAATGACCGATGCTGAAATCGTCCTTCAGCCGGTCCTTGATCGCGGCCTTGATCTTTTCGATTTGACCCCAGCCGTCCGCTGTCAGCACGACGTGGCAGTCCAGAGCCGCCTCGTGCTCCTGCATCTGCCACAGATGCACGTGATGAACGTCCGCGACACCATCCACACCCCGCATCGCCTGAACGACGGTTTCATTATCGATGTCCGGTGGACTGCCGAGCATCAGCGTCCGAATCGGACCGCCAATCTCGGTAAATGCGAGGTAGAGGATGTAGAGAGCGATGCCGATGGTGATCGCCGGGTCGACCCACCGCATGTTGTAGAGGAGGATGAGCGAGCCGCCGATGATGACCGCCACGGAGGCCAAAGCGTCCGATAGGTTGTGCAGGAAGAGCGCACGGATGTTCACGCTGCCTTTCTGCATCGAATAGGTGAGCAGCGCCGTCAACGTGTCGACGACCAGTGCCACACCGCCCAGGATCACCACCGTCCAGCCCTGTACCTCTGGTGGGTCGATCATGCGCATGCCACCCTCGTAGATCAGGTAGAAGCCGATCAGGATAAGTGTCGTGTAGTTGATGAGCGCTGCGACGATTTCTACCCGCCCATAGCCGAAGGTCATGCGCTTGTCCGCCGGGCGGCGAGCGATCTTACGCGCGAAGAAGGCGATCACCAGCGACGCCATGTCCGAGAAATTGTGGAGGGCATCCGCGATCAGCGCGAGGCTGCCGGAAAGGATCCCGCCGACGATCTGCGCGACCGTCAGGAGGCCGTTGGCCCAGATGGCGATGGAGACGCGACGATCACCGGATTGAGGATCGATGTGGGCGTGGCCGTGATCATGCGGCACGGTTCGTCTCCTCATGGCGGTGGTTCGGCCGATCGAATCCGGGGACCGGCGGCAAGATTCCGCGGCGGATGCGGCGAACCCTGGCATTCATCCAGTGACGGATGACGTGGCGATAGAGCAAGTCGCGCACAAATCCGAAGTTCTGGCGGTGCTTTGAGTAAAAATCGTCGGGTGCGTTGAAGGTTCCAAGATCGCGAACAATACCGGTTTTCTGGATGTAGGTATCATTGCCGGACCAAGTGACAGGCGGGGCGCTCAGACACTCCGTTCCAACCCCGTAGCCGCACAGACTATCCGTCTCGCGGAATTTCTGCTGCAGCGTCTGCAGGAAAGGCGCGTCCAGGATGAAGCCTTCAAGATTGACCCATCCGTCGCCCAAGTCCACCTCTACCCAGGAGTGGAGGATTTCGGACGGCGCGAGGGGATAGACGAGTTCCGGAACGACGCCTCTCTGAAGCGCCTTGTGGATTGTGAACCCGTGCAGTCGGCAGCGAACTCCCACGCCACGCAGCAGGGCCATGAGGAGCGTGCCCTTGGTGTTGCACTGCCCGTGGCCATCTGCGAGGACCTCGGACGCCGGAATGTCGTCGGCGCGGTTGTAGCCGAAGGTAATCTTGTTCCTGACGAAATCGTAGATGGCCCCAATTCGGTCGTCGCTGGGAAGGTCTGCCCAGCCGCGCTCCTCGATCAGTTTTGCAATTGAGGTCGCGTCAAAATCCAGCAGCCGGGTTTTGGCCAAATGAGGGTCGGCGGGGTTCACGGGATATCTCCTCGAATCGTTCGCGAGAATATGTAGTTGCTACAGTCACTGTAGCTTCAAGCCCCGATTTCAGGCCGAGTCCTTGGTTACCTGATCGTCATTGTGCACCGCCTTGTGGTGTTCACCATGCGCGTCTCTCAGGATTCCGACGCCACCCCAGGCCGCGATGCCGGCGACAATCACGCCCACGACAAGGTCCGGCCAATTCGTTCCGAGCCAGGCTACGAGCCCGCCTGCGACGACGATTCCGAGATTGGCCGCGAAGTCGTTCCAGCTGAACGTATTCGCCGCTCGGATGTTCACGTCCGGATCGCGAAGCCGTGCCAACAGCCAGACGCAAAGTGCGTTGATGGCCGCCGCTACCAGCGCCATGACAATCATGATCGTGCCAAGAGGATCCGATCCGCCGACGTAGCGGCGCCAGGCGTCATACAGGATTCCAAGGGCGAAGAGGATCAGCAGGCCGCCCGAAACGTTCGCCGCTCCGCGCTTCCACTTGGCGGAGCGGGACAGCGCGAAGAGGCTGATCGCGTAGACGAAACTGTCCGACAGATTGTCGAGGCCATTGGCGATAAGCGCGCTTGAATCGCCGAATGCGCCCGAGGCGAAGAAAGCGATTGCCAGCCCGATGTTAAGACCCAGCACGATCCAGAGTGTGCGTCTTTCCGTTGCGTTTCTCTGCTCCGCCATGCCGGGTATTCAAATTAGTGAATTGCCAATGAGTAACTAACACCGGGCTTTTTGCGTTCCGATCAAAGGTCGTCGAAATTGCTCAGGCGCCGATCTCTTCATGGTCGGTCAGGCATTCGGAATGGTCGCGCAGTACCTCGAGCACACGGCAATCAGAAGTCTGTCCGCCGCTGCACTCATGCACCATCCGCTTCAATTCCGTCCGCAGCGCCTCGAGCCGCGCCAATCGTTGCTCGACCTGTTTGAGTTGCCGACGGGCGATTGCATCCGCCTCTGCACAGGACTTTCCCGGATGATCGCTGAGATCGAGGAGCTCACGGATCGCGTCCAACGAGAAGCCCAGTTGCCGAGCGTGCCGGACGAATGACAAGCGGTCGAGTTCGGCGTCGCCATAGCGTCGTTGGCCCCCCTCGGTCCTGCCGGGCTCAGGCATAAGTCCGATCTGCTCGTAATACCGGATGGTCTGCACTTTTGTTCCGGTCTTCTTCGCCAGAGTCCCAATCGTCAGCATTTCCGCTCCCCACATTACCTACAGTGGGTGTAGCTTTATGCGGTGCGCATCACAAGCTTCACCTGAGTTTCACAGATAGGTGATTGTTGGCCGATCGGTGACAATCACGCTTGAACCTACAGTAGCTAGAGGATGTAAACGCACACAAAATATAGAATCAAGTTCGGGCGGAGCGGCGTGAGGCTTTCAGGTCTTCAGAAGGTATTGTGGGTGTTGGCGGGCGCGGCGGCGTTCGTTTTCATCTGGCTGTTGCTATGGTCCGACTACCGTGCCGACCTTGCCCGAGCCGAGAATGAACCACCGTTTCTTGCTGATTTCGAACTGACCGATCATCGCGGCATTGTCCAAACGGACGAAGATTTCGCAGGGCGCTGGATGCTGGTCTTCTTTGGCTTCACCAATTGCCCTGACGTCTGTCCGACAACACTGTCCGAAGTCGCGGCCGTGATGGAGGGCCTGGGCGATGAGGCGGCAGTGGTTCAGCCGATTTTCATAACGATCGATCCCGAGCGAGATACGCCGACGGCTTTAGCGGAGTACGTGCCCATGTTCGACGCAGGGATCATCGGGCTTACCGGTACACCGGAGCAGATCGCCGCGACATCCGAAACTTTTCCGATATTCTATGAACGGATCGAGCAGGCGACTGCGCCGGGCGGATACACGATGGGTCACACGTCGCATCTTTTCCTTTTCGACACGCAAGCAGGCTTCGCGGACTCCTGGCCCTACGGCACGCCCGCCGAAGAGATCCTCGCCGATCTGAGAGAGAGGATCTGATCGTCATGACCCGACTTTCCGGAGAGACGGCCCTCGGGCTGGCCTGGATCATCGCGCTCACCGGGTCGCTTGCAGTGCTCTTCATCGGCGAGGTTCTGGGGCAGACACCTTGCGTGCTTTGCTGGTTTCAGCGTGCCTTCATGTTTCCCTTGGCCATCGTCCTCGGGCTCGGGCTGTGGTGGCAGGATCGGCGCGTGGGTCGCTACGGGATCGCGCTGGCAATCGGGGGCGCCGCCATAGCGCTCTGGCACCTCGGCCTCTATGTCGAGCTGATCCCCGAACGCATCCAGCCCTGCACGGCGACAGGCCCATCCTGTACTGACGACAATCAACTGGTCTTCGGCATTCCGATTCCTCTGATGGCGCTCGTCGCCTTCGTGGTGATCGGGCTGCTGTCGGCTCTCTCACTGAAGGAAGCACAAGAATGAAACGACGCGGCCTCATCCTGTCCGTTCTCGCGCTCGGGGTCGCCGGTTTCGGCGGGGCCGCCTGGTATGCCACCCGCCCCGACCCGATTGCCGCGTCCGATCCCATCGACCCTGAAATGGCCAACGCGCTGATCCGACCCTATTCCCCGATCCTCGGGCCCGAGGATGCGCCCGTAACCATCGTTGAATTCTTCGACCCGGCCTGCGAGGCATGCCGCGCTTTCTATCCGGTCGTCGAGGATATCATGGCGGAGCACGGAGACGCGGTGCGCGTTGTAATCCGCTATACGCCTTTTCACGGCGAGGCGTCGGTAGAAGCGATCCGTGTGCTCGAGGCGGCGCGCATGCAGGACGTGTTTGAACCTGTGCTCGAGGCAGTCTTGCGAGAGCAGCCCAGATGGGCGTCTCACGGGACCCCGGCACCCGGATTGATCCTTGAGATTGCAGCAAGCGGAGGTCTGGATGTCGAAGCTGCCCGGACACAGATGCTGGCCCCCGGTGTTGTGGCGGTGCTCAACCAGGACCGCGCCGATGTCGAGACAGTCGGGGTCCGCCAAACGCCCACGTTCTTCGTGAACGGCAAGCCTCTCGATCCGTTCGGTGAGGCCGAATTGCGGAGGCTGGTGGCAGTGGAAGTTGCGGCAAGCCAAAGCTGATTTGCGGAGGCAGGAGAAACGAGTGGTGAAGAAGTTGAGATATACCAATGCATTGGCCGTGCTTTTGACGGTTGCAGGGCTGTCGGCCCCCGCACTGGCCGGTTCGGAGGATGTCGTGGTCGAGAATGCGTGGTCCCGCGCCTCGATCGGCGTCAACAGGCCAGGTGCCGCCTATATGACCGTGCGCAACACGGGTGAAGACGCCGTTACGCTGACCGGACTTGCGACACCGCTGGCAATGATGCCCGAGATCCATGAGTCGAAAACCAACTCCGATGGCGTCAGTTCCATGGCACCTGCAGGCGAGATCACGATTGAGCCCGGCCAAAGCGTGGCATTGGAGCCGGGCGGGTTGCACGCCATGCTCATGAAGCTGCAAGAGCCGATGACCGAAGGCGAGAATTTCCCGCTGACACTGACCTTCTCGGATGGCGGCAAGGTGACGGTCGAGGTCCCAATCCTCGGAATCGCCGCGCGTGGACCGGAGGGCTGATGCAACGTCGGCAGCTCCTTCTATACGGCGCAGCCGGTGCCGGCGTTCTTGGCCTGACGCTCTTCGTGGGCTGGTGGCGGGTGGACGGGCCCGGTGCGCCTGAACCAAAAGGGCAGCGGCCCCTGCCCCTATCGGCGATGGAGTTCCGGCTGACCGACCACGAGGAAAATGAGGTAGGGCCTGGCAACCTGATCGGTCGTCCGACAATGGTGTTTTTCGGGTTCACCTACTGCCCGGACGTCTGCCCGACGACCCTATCGGATATTTCCGGCTGGCTTGAGGAACTGGGCGACGAAGCATCAGAGATGAACGTGGTCTTCATCACGGTCGACCCGGAGCGGGACACGGTCGAGGCCATGGCCGAATATGTCGGCTATTTTCATCCGGTCATTCGTGGTTGGACGGGGCCGGAAGACCAGATTGCCCGCGCTGCAGAAGGGTTTCGTGCCTCATTTGAGCGCGTCCCGACTGAGGGCGGCGGCTATACGATGAACCATACGGCAGGCGTATTCCTGTTCGATGCCGAGGGTGAGCTCGTCACCATGATCGACTATCACGAGCCAAGAGAATTCGCGGTGCCGAAGATCCGGCGCGCACTGACAGAAGACGTAGAGGGGGCAACATGAAGATAAGAACTGTCTTGGCGGCCGTTGCGGTCGCAGGCGCATTTTCGGTGACCGCCATCGCCATCTCTGGCGTTCTGTCCAAAGAACCGGTGCCCCCTGCGATTGCTGAAGCGACCCTCTGGACTCCCGATCCGCTTGCGCCGCCTCGGATTACCGAAACCAATTCGGTCCGCCCTACACTCGCCCAGGCAGATATCGCATTCGAGTTCAGACCCCGGCCCCTCCTGACCGTTTCCCCCGCTGATACCTCCTTGCCATCTATCGAGCCCCAGCTGGTCACCTGGTCGCGCGAGATTGCGTCGGGCGAGACGCTTGATGCGGTCCTTTCCGATGCGGGGCTGGATGCTTCGGATCGCGCCGAAATCGCCTTGGCGATTGGCGCGGAATACGATCTGCGCCGTCTGCGTCCGGGTCACATCATTACCGTGGTTTCCACAACGGACGACAACCCGCGTCGTGTAGAACTAGCCGTCGATGACGGTGTCCGGATAGAGGCGGTCTTCGGCGAACAGCTTGCCGCCCGCGTGTTGGAGCCGGATCCCGAATTGGTGACTTTCGCTGGCGAGGCGGTGATCGAGAGCTCGATTTTCGCCGCCCTAGACACGGCAGACATCCCCGCCCGTTTTGCGGTGGACCTGGCGCAGATGCTGGGCGGCACCGTGGATTTCCGTCGTGATCTTGCGGGTGGCGAGACGATGCGCCTCCTTTGGCGCGAGGCCCGAGACGGGAACAAGAGGATTGGTCAGCCCGAGCTTGCCTTTGCCGCACTGGATATCGATGGCTCGGTCTATGAAATCGTCTGGCCGAACGACGGCAGCGGCCAAGCGACGATCTATGTCGACGGAGAAGTCCTGCGCGTGTTTGCGCAACCGGTCGAAGGTGCACGGCTGAGTTCTGTGTTCGGGCGCCGCACCCATCCGGTCTACGGCAATGTACGGATGCACACAGGGGTCGACTTCGCGGCGGCGCGCGGCACGCCGGTACAGGCGACGGCGCCGGGCCGCGTTCGCTTCATCGGCCGACGCGGTGGGTATGGCCGGGTCGTCGAGATCGCTCATGGCTCCGACACCCTGACGCGCTATGCGCATCTGAGCGCCGTACCGGACGGGCTCACACAAGGGCAACGCGTGATGGCCGGAGATATGATCGGGCGGGTCGGTGCGACGGGTACCGCGACAGGCCCCAACCTACATTACGAAGTGCTGGTGGACGGTCGCCCAACCGACCCTCTCTCTGACGACCGATTGGCAGAGGCGGCCGAGCGTGAAGCGGACGACACGGCCGCGCTTGAGCGACTGCGTGAGGCGCGTTCACTTCTTGCTGAGAGGCTCGCCAGCGAATTTGCACAGACGACAACCGAAAGGCTTTGATCCATGAAACGATTTACTCCCGCCCTTGCCATCGCATTTGCCTTGCTTCCCGCGGCGCAGGCCGTCGCAGAGACGATTCAGATCGACGTCCGGAAGACAAACGGCTGCGGCTGTTGCCTGTCCTGGATGAAGCACCTCGAGGAGAATGGCTTCGCGCCGATGGGCGAGGACATGTTCGGAGGATCTCTTGTGCGCTTCAAACTCGACAATGGCGTGCCGCAGCGCATGGTGTCCTGCCATACTGCTCTGGTCGACGGCTATGTGATCGAGGGCCACGTGCCGGCGGCTGACATCCAACGCCTGCTGGAGGACCGGCCAGACGCGGTAGGCCTGGCGGTGCCGGGAATGCCCTACGGGTCGCCCGGCATGGGACCGGAGGACGACCGGGAGGCTTACGATGTCTTCCTGATCCACGAAGACGGATCGACCGAGGTCTACACCAGCTACTCGGCTCCTGACTGAACTCGCGGCAGAACCTTAACAATTGGAACCCCTCTCCCCCATAGCGCTTGGCTTTCTTGGAAGCCTGGCCGCCGGATCGCTGACCGCGGTCGGGGCGGTCCCCGTTCTTTTTGGGCGCATCCCGTCCCGGGCCACGCGCGATCTGCTGCTTGGCTTCGCGGCGGGTGTCATGCTCGCGGCTTCGTTCTTCTCGCTGATCATCCCGGCTCTCGACGCAGCTGAAGGACAGTTCGACAACGGTGCTCTCCCGGCGGCCATCGTATGTGTTGCGATCCTGCTTGGCATGGGCGCGGTCGCTCTGATGAACGAACGGCTGCCGCATGAACATTTCAAGACGGGGCGGGAAGGTCCCGACGCCGCATCGCTGCGGCGCGTCTGGCTTTTCATCATCGCGATCACTATCCACAATTTTCCCGAAGGGCTTGCCGTCGGCGTCGGGTTCGGGGCTGACGGTTTGTCGGGCGGGTTGCCACTTGCGATCGGTATTGGATTACAGAATGCCCCCGAAGGTCTGGCGGTGGCGGTTTCGTTGCTCGGCGAGGGCTATTCCAGGTTTCGCGCCTGGGGCATCGCCGCCCTGACCGGTCTCGTCGAGCCCGTCGGCGGGCTCATCGGCGCGGGTATCATCGGCATCTCGCAACCGCTGCTGCCTTGGGGTCTCGCCTTCGCAGCAGGGGCGATGCTCTATGTCATCAGCCACGAGATCATTCCGGAAACCCACCGGTCCGGACATCAGAACAGGGCGACGCTCGGCCTCGCGGTTGGTCTTGTGATCATGTTGTTCCTCGACGTCTGGCTGGGATAAGCGGATGAGATCTTGCCTCTTCGTCGGTCTGCTTGCTGCTCTGATCGCCTTTCTTGTCGATCAGGCAACGAAGGCAATCGTTGTTTCCAATGCGACTGTTCTTAGTTCCGGCGTATCGGTCTTTCCCGGCTTCAATCTCATCTACCTGCGCAATGACGGGGTGACCTTCGGGCTTCTCGGCGGTGCGCCGTGGTGGAGCCTTGTCGTATTGGCACTTGGCATCTGCGTCTGGTTGGCGGCTATGCTGATCCGTTCCAGCAGCCGGGTCGAGGCCATTGCCTATGGTGCGATCATCGGCGGTGCTCTCGGCAATATTCTGGACCGCCTGCGCTATCGTGCGGTGACGGATTTCCTCGATTTCTACATCGGGACGGCGCACTGGCCTGCCTTCAACATGGCCGATGTTTTTGTGGTTGGCGGCGTGATGCTGCTGCTCATTGCGCCGTGGGTTGGCGCTCGACTTCAGACCGATTCATGAAGCCGGGTTTGCCGCAGATCGTTTGTGAGGACCCGAACCTGTTCCAGTGCATGGGTCTTGCCCTTGTTGCCGGCGGATTGACGGTTTTGACCCTTCCGCCGTTTTCTTGGCTCATGGCGGTCCCTGTCGCCTTCTCAGTGCTCTTTATCGTTCTCCGGAACATCTCAACCTCGCGCGCTTTCCTTGTCGGTTGGGCTTTCGGACTGGGCCAATTCGGGATTGGAATTTCCTGGATCGCCGAGAGCTTCTATGTCGATGCCGAACGTTTCGGCGCACTGGCGATCCCGGCGGTCGCGGGTCTGTCCGCCGGAATCGCCATCTTCCCGGGCATGGCGGCGATGCTTTTTGCCGCCATCATGCAGCGCCGAGCTTTCGGCGGCATTGCGGCGGGCCTTCTGTTTGCAACCTGCTGGGTGGTCACGGAGTGGCTGCGGGGTCATATCCTGACGGGGTTTCCCTGGAACCTTGCCGCTTATGCCCTTGTCGACTATGCCGCCCTGCGCCAACCCGCCGCCTGGGTCGGCAGCTACGGTTTGGGCTTTCTCACGGTCTTCATCGGCATATTGCCAGGTGTGTTGACTGTGGCGGCGCCAAAGAGACGCGCGCCTGTTCACGTGCTCTTCGCCGTTGCTGTGACGGGTCTCTGGGTTGGCGGTGCGCTTCGGTCAGGGCAGGACGTGCCGCCGACAGACGTTGCTTTGCGCATCGTCCAAGGCAATGTGCCACAAGTCGAGAAGTGGGTACCGGGCAGCCGCCAGCGAGCCTTAGAAAAATACCTGGGCTTGTCCGCGCAACCCGGACGTTTCGATGTGCTGCTTTGGCCGGAAACGGCCTTCCCCGGCTTTCTGGATGAAGATGCTGCGGCACGCGCGCGGATATCTGCAGCTTTGCCAGACGGCAGGATCCTACTGACAGGTGCGCCTGACCGAGTGGAGGGCGATGGGGGAACCAGATATTTCAACACGGTTCAGGCATACGATGGCACCAGTGAGATTCTGACGGGATATGCAAAACATCATCTCGTTCCGTTTGGCGAATATGTGCCGCTGAGAGGCTGGCTGCCCATCGAACGACTGACGGAAGGGTTGGGCGATTTCACGCCGGGACCAGGGCCGCGCACGCTGGCGATCCCTGGCGCGCCTCTGGTCGCGGTGGCGATCTGTTACGAGATCATCTTTCCGGGCCACGTGGTCGATGACCTTTTCCGTCCCGACTGGATATTCAACGCCACAAATGATGCCTGGTTCGGAACCAGCATCGGACCCGAGCAGCACCTCGCCTCCGCGCGGATGCGCGCGGTCGAGGAGGGGCTTCCCGTGGTCCGGGCGGCCAACACTGGGATATCCGCGATCATCGACGCCAATGGAAATGTCGTCGCGCGTCTTGATACCGGGGAAACAGGCACCATTGATGCCGGCCTGCCGGGCGCGCGTACTCCAACGCCCTATGCGCGGTTCGGCGACTGGACCTTGTTGGTTCTTGTTTTTGGGTGCTGGGTCTTCGGCTGGCTGGCCAGTTTGCTCGGACGAGATCCCGATGCGCGGCATTTTGGAACGGAGGTATCCTGATGCTTGTGATCGTGAGCGCTATCGGAGGCGCGATCTGGGGTGGCTATCTGGCACGACGGAGGAGGGGGAATCACCTGGATATCCTCCAATATGCGGTAGCGTCTGCGATCGCCTTCGGACTTGTCGCCCTGTTTGCAACCATCGTGCTGTCGCGGGTTCTCGGCTAGCGAGCTTCGAAATTGCGCAAACGTGTCAGCGGCTTGAAGACCCGATAGCTCGAGGTCCCGATAGAGAATCGCGCGAATGTGCATCTAGGCGAGCTCATTTCTGATTGAGCCGTCGCTCGAACGCCTCCAATGTCGTCCCGCTGACGTGATGCTCGATCCCTTCCGCATCGCGTTCCGCGGTCTCTTTGTCGATTCCCAGGCTCAGAAGAAAGGCGACGACGACCCTGTGGCGGCGTCGACAGATCTCCGCGAGGTCCTGCCCGGCATCGGTGAGGAATATCGCGCGGTATGGCTCCCGCCGGACCAGACCAGCAGCCTTGAGCCGCGAGATGTTCTTGGTCACGGTCGGCGGCTTCACGCCAAGCCGCTCGGCGATCTCGACCGGTCTGGCCTCCCCGCGCGTCTCGATCAGTTCCGCGATCAGTTCGACGTAATCCTCCGCCATCTCGCTTTCATGTGCCTGACGCACGGTCGCAAAGCCATCGGCCTGCGCCTCGGGAGCCCGGTCGACCGCCTCGAATGGCTCACGCCCTTGTGATTGTAGCTTTGTCATACTCGGGACTTTGCAGCGAAACAGCGGGATTGACAACTTGTTTGCTTCGGGTAGATAAGTTAGCCGTGGCTAACTTTGTACTTTGGAGGCCGTGGTGATGCGAAATATTATGAGAGTGCTGCTCGCCACACTCGCAAGTGCGCTCATCCTGTCCGGACCTGTCGCCGCGACGCCGGCCAAGGAGGCGCCTTGGCTTCCCGAGGCAGCGGCCTACCGGCTGACGCTCTTTCTTGGAAATCTCGAGCCTCTGCCCTGGGACGACATCAAGACCGCCTGGACGGAACCCTACCGGGGTTCGGAATTCTCTGTCGGAGCGCTGGCGTGGCTGGACCGCAAAAGCGATATCGAGCCTGACGGTCTTCTGAACGCGATGATGCGCGAAGACCGGCAGGCGGTATTCGCCGAGGCGACGCGGCTCATCGCGCTCAGGATTGAGGAGAATTTGGACCGTGCTCTCGCGGCCGAAGAATCGGCGACAGCACAGCTGGCGGTGCAGACGGCACGCGAACTCTACCGTGCGTTTGAGGATGGTATCGCGGCGGCCGATCCCGAAGCTGCAAGACGCATCGGCCTCGCCTGGCTGGAACTCAACAGCAGCACAGGTTCCGCTGGTGTTCTCGGCGCTGGCGCCACATCTGCGGATCGCGACACGATGGAAGCCGCCCGTGCAGTCATCTCCGGCTATCTTGCGGAGAACTACCTCCTGGACAGTTTCGCTCCGCGCCGGACGCTGAGCGCCCTGCCGGAAACAGCTGTGCTCAGCGGAAAGGCCATCGAGGTACCGCCAAGCCTGCCGCCTGGGTCCGACATCTTCGATCAGGACCCGCTGCCGCTGCTCGTGCTCAACTTCGAGGAACAGGGCATCGACGAGACCGACCTGCCGCTGGTGGCCTACGGCGACATGCTGTTCGACAGCGCGCAACTCTTTGGAAGCCCGGCGCAGGATCTCGGGATCGCCTGCTCGACCTGTCACAACCGCTCGGACGTCAACCAGCGGCTTTTCATCCCCGGCGCCAGCCACCAGCCGGGTGCGATCGACGTCGACGGCGCCTTTTTCAACCCGATCTTCAATGACCGGCGTGACGACCCGCTCGACATTCCGAGCCTGCGCGGCTTGCGTTTTACCGGTCCTTACGGCCGCGATGGCCGTTTCGCCTCCCTGCGCGATTTTACCCGCAACGTGATCGTCAACGAGTTCGGCGGGAATGAACCGACGCCCTTCATGCTGGACGCTCTCGTCGCCTACATGCTCGAGTTCGACTTCCTGCCGAATTCCATGCTGACGACTGATGGCCGTCTGACCGACACGACCCAAGAGGCCGCCCGGCGCGGCGAGGAGATCTTCAATACGCCCTTCGCCGGGCTCGGCGATCGGTCCTGCGCCAGTTGCCACGTGCCAGACGCGAACTTCCTCGACCGGCAGGCCCACGACATCGGCTCCGTCGCGCCGGGCTACGAGGGGGCCCGCGCCGGTGCGCTGGACACGCCCACGCTGCTCGGCACGGCCTATACCGCCCCCTATTTCCACGACGGGTCATTGCCGACGCTGGCCGCCGTCGTGGACTGGTTCGACGAGACGAAATCGCTTGGGCTTACCGAGGAAGACCGCGCCGACCTAACCGCCTATCTCGAGACCGTTGGCGCGGCAGACGAGCCCTATGAAGCCTTCGACACCGAGAACACCGCTTTCCGGCTGGCATTCGCCGAACTGACGACCTTCGCCTCGACAATCGATACGCTACTGCCGCGGCGGGACGCAGAGCATATCCTGCTGCTGACCGGCACCGTGGCTGCGGACCTTTCGGCCGACGCCAGCACCATGTCGAACCTCCCCGCCCGGCCCGAGGTCTATGCGCTGGCCGAGCGGCTGGCCGCGGTCGGCGCCGCCGTCCGCGTGGAAGACTGGGAGGCCGCTGAAGCAAGCTGGACCGCGTTCAAGTCCGAAGCCGACGCAATCGAAGAGAGGGCATTCTGATGCCGGTCCATCTGACCCGTAGAACGATACTGACCTTGGTCGGCGCGGGCGCGGTGTCGCTGGCGACACCTCTCGCCGCGCAAGACGTAACCCTGCGGCTTGCCTTCATCCCGCAAGAGAACCCCGACAAGCTTCTGGGGGACATCGAGGCCATCACCGGATGGCTGGCAGAGGAGATCGGCGTCCCCGTCGAGGGGTTCGTCACCATCGACCATGCAGCGGCGGTCGAGGCGCTGCGCAACGGCGACGCGGATATCTCCTTCATGGGCGCCCTGCCCTTCGTTCTGGCCGAGGCCGAGATCGGTGCCGTGCCGCTCCTGTCCGAGGTCTACCGCGACGCGCCGAGTTATACGGGCCGCATCTTCGTGCGGCGCGACAGCGGCATCGGCGCGCTCGCAGACCTGCGCGGGCGCGACATCGCTTTTGCCGATCCGATTTCGGAATCGGGCTATCTCTACCCGCTCGCCGAATTCGTAGAAGCCGGGCTGATCGAAGACCCCGGACAGGCGGAAGCATTCTTCGGCCGCGTCTTCTTCGCGGGCGGCTACCAGCAGGCGATGCAGGCGATGGCCGAAGGCCTGGTCGATGCCGCAGGCGCCAGCCAGTATGCCGACCTGCTTCTGACGCCGCAGCAACAGGCAGAGGTAACCTGGATCGCGGAAAGCGCGCCGATCCCGAGCCATTTGGTGATCGCTCGCCCGGGGCTCGATGCCGCTCTGCGGGACCGTTTTGTCGACGCAATGCTGCGGCTCAACGAGCCGGAGCACCGCAACAAGCTGCGCTATTTTTATGGACCGGATGGGTACGTCAGGGCCGACGGCGCCGCCTATGACGGCGTACGCGATATGGCACGGCAATACGGGCTGTTGCGATGAGCACAGCTGTCGAAGTAGACGACCTGAGTTTTGCCCATACGGGCGCGGACCTCCCGGCGCTGGAGCGGGTCTCGTTTCGGGTTTCGGCGGGCGAGAGCGTCGCTTTGCTCGGCCCGTCCGGGGCGGGCAAGACGACCCTGCTGGCACTGCTCGACGGCAGGCTCCAAGGCTGGAGCGGGCGGGTATCGGTTCTGGGTGCGCCGCTCGATCCCGACCGTCCGCCGCCGAGCGCGCGCCGTCCGGATACCGGTTTCGTGTTTCAGGAGTTTGCATTGGTCGAGCGTTCCTCGGTTCTGCGCAACGTCCTGAATGGCCGCCTGGGGCGCATGTCGCCGCTGCGGGCCCTGTTGGGATCACCGACCAAACATGATCTGGAGATTGCGCGCACGGCACTTGCCGATTGCGGAATTGCCGATCTTGCCGAACGCAGGGTCGACAGCCTCAGCGGCGGGCAGCGGCAGCGTGTGGCCATCGCACGGTGTCTGGCGCAGGAACCGCGCCTAATCCTCGCCGACGAACCGGTGAGCAACCTCGACCCCGCGCATGCATGTGAGATCCTGGCGCTGCTGACCGGGGCGGCGCGAACGCGCGGCGCGACGGCGCTGTTTTCGTCGCACCAGCCCGACCTGGCGCGGCGTTTCGCGCAGCGCATCATCGGCATGCGGGACGGGCGGATCGTGTTCGATGTACCGACCTCCGAGTTGAACGATGATGCGACGGCGGAGCTCTATCGGGAGGTAGGGCCAATCCCCGGTATCGGCCTCAGGGCGGTGTCCTGATGGCGTTCCGCGGGTTTGGCGGCATTGCGACGAGCGGTCTGATCGCAGCCGCGATCCTGTGGTCCTTCGCCACGACCGATGTCGAGTTCTCGCGACTTCTGTCGGCCGGCCCGCGGATCGCCGATTTCTTCGGCCGGATGTTTCCGCCTGACCCGACGGTGATGGCCGAGATCAAGAAGGGCAGCGCGGAAACGCTGAGGATCGCGATCCTCGGCACCCTCGGTGCTGTGATCCTGTCCGTTCCCCTCGGCATTCTCGCGTCTGAGACGATGGTATCGCCCGCGGTGTTTCGGCCGATCCGAACGCTGCTTGCCTTCATCCGGGCGATTCCGCTGATCCTCGTGGCCATGCTCATGGTGGGCGCTGTCGGGCTCGGGCCGCTGCCCGGCATCATCGCGGTCGCCTTTCATGCAACGGGGATGCTCGCCAAGTTCTATGCCGAGGCGATCGACGGCGTGTCCCGCGCGCCGATCGCAGCACTTGAAAGCGCGGGCGCCGGGCCGCTCGTGCGGCTCAGATACGCGATCTGGCCGCAGATGGCGCCGGTCGTCGCCCGCGACACGATTTTCCGGTTCGAGTTGAACCTGCGCGAGTCGCTGATCCTCGGCATTGTCGGCGCGGGCGGGATCGGCTTTTACATCCAGACCTACGTGCGCTCTTTCCAGTATGATAAGGCGGCCAGCGTCACGATTGCCGTCGTCGTCATGGTCATCGCTATCGAAGCCATCAACGTTGCGCTGCGCCGTCGCTTCACCTGACGATCAGGCATAGATGTCGATGGGGGTTCCGTCCCTGACCATGGCGTAGATATCCTCGATTTGCCGGTCTGTGACGGAGATGCAGCCTGCGGTCCAGTCGCGCTTGTTCATCGGGTCGATCCCCTTGCGCGGCCCCCCGTGGATGAAAATGTCGCCGCCCGGCGATTTTCCTTGCGCCTTCGCAAACGCGATATCGGCCTCGTTCGGGAATGAAATGCCGATGGAGAGGTGGAAGAGGCTGTCCGGGTTGCGCCGGTCAATCAGATAGGAGCCCTCCGGCGTGCGGCCGTCTCCTTCGAACTGCTTGTGGCCTTCGGGCGCGAAGCCCAATCCGATGGGATAGGTCCGCAAGACATCATCCGTTCCGTCAAGAACCAGCAGCCGCTGCGCCTTGTATATACGCAGCCGGGTCACTTCGGGTCCGTTGTAGGACCGGAACTTGCTGGCACAGCCAGACAGGAAGGTGGCCAATCCGCCCAACAGCAAGACCCGCCGTGGAATTCTGGTATTCATCACTGCTCGACGCCCCTTTTGCGAGGTCTGGTTGATGTCAGACGTTACTCTACCGAAACCGCCGTATCAATGACCGTGCGCCAGTGCTCCTTTCGCCATCTGCTCGCCCACCGGTTCTCCGCCTGAAGGCCCGGCCTCAACCTGATGGCCGTTCAGGAGCCGAAGTGCGTTGGCGACCACCAGCAGAGACACGCCTACATCCGCAGCAATGGCGCCCCACATTGAGGCCATACCGAACGCGGTCAGCCCGACGAACAGCGCCTTGGTCGCCAGCGATATGCCGATATTCTGGTGGATGATCGTCATGGCACGGCGCGAATGGCCGATAAGCCAGGGTACCTTGCCGATGTCGTCGGTCATCAGCGCGATGTCGGCCGTCTCGATCGCGGCATCCGATCCGACAGCGCCCATGGCGATGGCATAATGCGCCCGCGCCATGGCCGGTGCGTCATTCACACCGTCGCCGATCATCGCCACCATGTCGTGGCTTTCGACGAGTTCCTCAATGGCCGTCACCTTGTCTTCTGGCAAAAGTTCGGCGCGCACCTCGTCGATGCCGACTTCGGCTGCCACCGCGCGCGCGGTGCGTTCGTTGTCGCCCGTCAACATCACGATGGTCTTCACACCCTGCGCATGCAGACGCGCAACGATCCCCTTTGCATCTGGGCGGATGCGGTCGCGAAGCTCCAGTACGCCGGTCACGCCGGTCTCGTCACCCACGGCAACGAGGGTGCTCCCTGCCCCTTCGATCCGATCCCGCAGATCCGCCGGAATGGCATTGCCGAACCCCTTCTCTTCGGCGAAGCGATCCGAGCCGAGCCAGATAGCGCGCCCGTCGGCGCGTCCTTCCAGACCGCGCCCGGGCACGGTACGGGTGTCCTCTGCGGCAGACACGGAAACACCATCGGCTTCGGCGCGCGAGAGGATGGCGCGTGCCAGCGGGTGTGAAGACCGCGCCTCCAGGCTTGCTGCCAGCGCCATGAGATCGCGTGCGGAAACGCCGACCAGTGGGTGAACCGCCGCCACCTCAGGCTCGCCCATGGTGATCGTCCCGGTCTTGTCCATCGCCAGTGCCGTGGTCCGCCCCGGCGCCTCGACATAGGCGCCGCCCTTGATGAGCACCCCCGCCCGTGCCGACGCGGTCAGCGCTGCCACGATGGAGACCGGCGTAGAAATGACCAGCGCGCAAGGACATGCGATGACCAGAAGGACCAGAGCATTGTAGAACCAGTAGTCCCAGGCGCCGCCGAGCAGCAGTGGCGGCACCAGCGCGATGGCGATCGCCAAAGCCATCACGATGGGTGTGTAGATGCGCGCGAACTTGGCCACCCACTGTTCGACCGGCGCGCGGCGGGCATGGGCATCGCCCACCATGCGAATGATTTTCGCGAGCACCGTGTCCGAGGCGGCCTTCGTCGCCCGCACCGTCAGTGTGCCCTCGCCGTTGATCGTGCCGGCATAGACCTCGTCGCCTGGTTCCTTGGGCACTAGCGCGCTTTCCCCAGTAATTGGGGCCTGATCGACGGCCCCTGCCCCGTCCACGACCTCACCGTCGAGGGGGATCCGGTCGCCGCCGCGCACGATAAACCTTGCATTGACTGCCACGGCCGCGGCCGGAACGTCGGATTCAGATCCGTCGTCGTAAAGAACCCGCGCCGTTGGCGGCGCCAGATCGAGGAGCGCGGAAACCGCATTACGCGCCCGCCCCACGCTCCAGCTCTCAAGATAAAGCGAAAGCGAGAAGAAGAAGGCGACCGTCGCGGCCTCAAAAAACTCGCCGAGGCCGATGGCGCCCGCGACGGCCACCACCATGAGCAGGTTCATGTCGGGGCTAAGCCTCCGCGCCGAAGACCAGGCCTTGGGCGCGACAAGCCAGACGCCAAAAAGAATCGCGACGGCGAAGATCCCTGCTTCCACCATAGGCATAGGCACCTCGCCATGGCCCGCAAAGAGCCCGAGCGCGCCGCCCATGCCGGTCTCGACAATGTGAAAAAGGAATCCCGCCGCCCAGAAGCCGCCGCTCAACGAGGTAAAGCGCTTCTGACGTGCCAGATGCGCCGCCTGGTCCTCTGCTGCGTTGTCGGCATCCCATGGCTTGGCGCTCATGCCGGTCGTTGCGACCAACTGCGTGACTTCGTCGTCTGGTATCCTCTCGGCGCTATCGAGGATGGTCATTCGCCCGTTGATCACGTCGAATGCCAGGTGTTCGGTTCCGCCCACTTTCGGCCCGACAACCCGGTTCAGGATCGCCACCTCTTCGGCGCAATCGAGCCCGGAGACCTGAAAGCTCCTTCCGCCAGACGGCGCTGGCGCCGTGGACGCGACGTCCTTGCTGGCGTCGCAACAGGAGTTGCCTCTTGGGTCAGAATGCTCTTGATCACCCGGATGGCCGTGATCGTTGCGGTTGCCGTCGGAAGACATGGATTGACCTCAGGATTCATTGATTCCACATTGACATAGCCCCTACAGTAACTAGAGCTTCAAGGGCAAAAAGTGGATATTCGTCCAGCAAGAAAGGCGCCCTGCGGAGGCTTGAAGCTAGCCGCCCCCTTGAAACGACGCGGTTGGAGCAACGCTTGCCGGTACGAAGCGATCAGAATGAGTGAGGTAGACATGCAGAAACGAAACGCGCCGATTATCGCAGCGACATTGGTGCTTGCTGGCTGCGCGGTGCCAACGCTGGACGACGGCGGCGCTCGCAACGAAGTGGGAAGTGTTCCCGAGGCCGTCATTGCCCTTGCTGCGCCTGGTCAGGATCTCACCACGGCGCGGCTTCGTCCCGAGGATGGCTGTTATTGGTATGAACACAGCGGTCCGGTGGAAAACACCTTGGTTCCGCTACGCTCGGCAGGTGGCAACCCCATCTGCACTTCGCGCCAGTCCTGATCAGCCCATAGATGCGTCAAGCCCACGCGTAACACATGATGCGCCAGTCAACTTCTCGGGGTGACGCTGTCTTCCGCCGAGTACAGGAATGCCGTCGAGCCAATCTCGACGTTGGGATAGAGATCATTGATGTGTGCCATGACCATTCGGACGCAGCCGGAACTCGCACGGCCGCCAATGCTTCTTGGATACGGTGTCCCGTGAATCCTTAGATAGGTGTCTCGGTCGCCGACGAAGAGATAGAGGGCTCGCGATCCGAGCGCGTTTTCAGGTCCGGGTTCCATACCGTCAGCGATATCGGAGTAGAGCTCTGGGTCGCGGTCGATCATGTTTTGTGTCGGCTGCCAATGCGGCCACCTGACCTTGCGCTTGATCGTATAGGTGCCCGGTTCGTAAAGTTTACCGCGCGCGATCGCCACGCCATAGCGCATCGCCGTGCCGCCTTCTTCGATGTGGTAGAGATAGCGCGCAACAGCATCGACATGGATATCACCGGGTACAAGTCCGTCCTTCGCGAGGACCCGCTGTGGCAGGAAGCGAGGGTGAAGGCCCCAAGGGTTGGACGTGGCCGGGTCGTAGCCGCGAGGTGTAACCTGTGCGTCCCAAGCTGCCTTCTGCGCATCGGTAGGCCACGTGTCTGCAAGGAGCGGGCTGGATATCGATGCCGAAAACAGCGCGGTGGTCGTCTGGATGAAATGTCGTCTTGTCAGCATATAGATTGCTCCGTTCACGCATTGGACGGCAAACCGAACCTTACCCCGAACGCAGTGTTGTTCGCCCGGGAAGGAGTGAGGCGTTATTGGCAACTTGCTCCATGGTGCCGTTCTTTGTCGGTGGCTTAACTCCTAAAGCTACTAGAGGTTCAAGAAAATTTTCTGTTATCAATAGACGCTGCTACTAATGGAGCTATCCGATCCGTCCCAGAACCGGAAATACGTCGAGCATCCAGTATGACAGCGCGCTCAACTGCCCTGTCATCATCGCCAGCCCCATCAAGATCATCACTATGCCCGCAAGCTGGTGGAGGCGGCGGCCAACCCGGCCGATGGCCCGCAACCGTCCCGCGATCTGGTCGGTGAATCCGGCCACGATCAGAAACGGTATTCCAAGGCCGGCGGAATAGACGGCAAGCAGCATGATACCTTCACCCATCGTGGCACTCGCCGCACTGGCTGTCAGGATCGCGCCGAGGATCGGGCCGATGCACGGAGTCCAGCCGAAACCGAAGGCAAGACCGAGGACATAGGACGCAGCGGGTTGGCCCCCGGGGATGTTGAGATTGAATCGGAAGTCGCGTTCCATGACCGAAACACGCGCGGCTCCGATCATAAAGAGCCCGAAGAGAATGACGATGCCGCCCCCAACGAGGTTGAGTTCATACCGCCACCGAAGCAGGGCCTGACCCAATGCTGTCGCGGATGCGCCAAGCCCCATGAAAATGGTGGAGAAGCCGAGGACAAAACACAGGCTCAGCCAGACCGCGCGCGACGGCGAGGTCGCAGCCGCCCCGCCTTCAGCGGCTGTGCGCCCGGCCACGTAGGAGACATAACCTGGCACAAGAGGCAGCACGCAGGGTGACAGAAACGATATTGTACCAGCCAAGAGGGCGGCGGTGAGTCCCAGAAGCGAGATATCTACCATGACTCACGTTCACCGCTGAAAAGCTTGCGCAAGGGCACTCTTGTGGCAGCCCAATATGCCAGGGTCGGGACGATGATCCATTGCAGCAGGGGCGTGAGACCGGCATCGATGACGGGGACCACCGGCATGATATCGCGATACGCCCAGGCCGCCCGGATCACGATGTTCAGCCACTCGCTGAAGATCGTGTAGGAGACGCCCAGGGCCACGGTCAGAAGCAGGACGCGCCCTGCGCGCTCCGACGGCCACGCTTGCCCTCCGACGAGAAACAGGGCGAGCAAGAGCGTGCTCATGGCGATCAACAGGTCTCCGCCTGTGCAATGCACGACCGCGAAAGCTATTTCTCCCCAGGAGCCTTCGACCCAGATCGTGTAGAGGGGAATATGTGCCATTTCCCAGATCAGTTGCCCGACGGCGGTATAAACGATGTATCGGCGGATGACGGACAGCCATCCGGTATCGCTTGTCTCAAAGGTTTCTGTGTTTGCTGTCATGCTGGGGGTCCGTTCTTCGATTAATGCGCGTTTGTCAGGCCGTTGACGTACAGGATCATGTTGATGTGCCGGAAAGCGGAATCCGCAAAGACCCCGGCATGGCGGTTGCCGCGCGCGATAACATGCACAAGCGGAGCCTCGGGATGGTCAGGCGCAATCGCGCGATACTGATCGATCAGATTCTCTATTGGCTCTTGTGCGCGAGCAATGACCACGTTTTTGGCAATCGGTCCGGGAACCGGATCACTGGCGTCGGTCACCACAAGGAAGGTCACCATGTCCAGCATGGGAGATGAATTCACTCCGCCCCTCACCTTTCCAAGAAGTGCCTGTTGATCAGCACAAGGCTGTCCGCAGTCGGACGGTACGAAACTAAGAACGACGACCTGATCGGAGAGGCTTTCCAAGTCCAACGGTTCTCCGTCAGGGCCGAGCAGACCCAACGCAGGCAATTCGTTGAGGTCAACGGCGGTGAAAGCAGGTTCTTTCTGTGCCATCACCTCGTGTCGCGTTGCCCTTTAATCTGAGACGCGACGCGTTTGGCGACAATTTTTGCCCTTAATTGTGAGATACGGCTGTCATGGGGCCCCTGTTTCTCGCGCACCTTTGCGCGATGTGATCAACCGCGGCAAGCAATCGAGGCTCCTTCTCGAAGGCGCGCAAGAGAGCAACCCTTGCATAGTCGTCGATGCTTTTGCTGACGATGGCTGCCTTAGCCAAGGGATGAGATCGAGCGGCGGCGATTGCGGCGAGGTAGAACAGCCTAACTTCCGATCTGGGGTTCTGGACAGCGAACGACGGATCCCCGCGGAAGGTTTTGAGTGACATGGCAAAGGTGACTGCGCGCATTGCGCGCCGAAGTTGCTTGGGGCCGCGCGAGCGCGCGGCGCACTCAAGCATCTCTGCCCCGCGGCGCGCTCGGTATATCAGTTTTCCAGATATTTGTTCCTCACGGAGTTTGCCAAGGGTCTGCACAAGTCTCGTCCCGCAAACTTGGCAGTCAAATGCCCAGGCCCGCCTCCAATGCCTGAGCGAAAGACCCTCTCTGGCGCATTGCATGCAATGCTGGAATGGCATCTGAGCCGTCAGCGAGGCTTCTCGTGGCGTCATTGCCGGAAAGGTCAAAGATCGAACAACATCTGGGTTAACCCGTGCGGCGTTGGCAATCTTCGCCGCCGCAGCCGCGTCGACGTTGAAGTCCAAGGCGGTGCCATGCGCGGTATCGATTCTGAGATGAGCCAGTAGTTCCGCATCATCACAGTAGTTGGCCGCCGCCAGCCGAGACAACCAACCTGACAACAACTCGTCTGGCAGCGGCGCGACAGTCTTGGGCAGCGGGTGCGGCTTCACACCCGGGACTTCTGGAGCCGCCGATGGGGGTTCGCATGGCGCGACCAAACCGGCGTCCATTTTGCGATTGCGTCATCGGTGATGCATTCCTCGCCTGTGATAATGGCGTCGATGGAAAGATCCTTGACCAGAGCGAAGATGCGCGAGGTCACCCCACCGGTCAGTGCCAAGACCTGCTTGAGAGATTTGACCTTCAGGTTGGACTTCTTTTCCAGTGGCATGGCAGCAATAAGGGTCTGGATCATGTCCGAGAACTCGGCATCGTCGCGCCAGTTTGGCAGATGATGTTCGTCCAGCCGTCGGGCAAGCTGGATATCACCGCGAATAGCATCGACGGCCTCGCTGACCCCAAGGCAGACCAGTGACACCTCGAGTTCATTGCTGAGATACCGCAGGACATTGAGAAATCGGCGCTGTTCGCGGTGGGTCCCGGCCAAGAGATTGTGGACCTCGTCGATCATGATCATCCGCAGGCCAAGGTCGCGTAAGAGCGCGATGACACGGACTTCGAGGGAAGCCACATTTTGAGCGCGGGCGCTAAGAGCCGTCGCCGGGGCGCCGACGGCGGCCAGGATGTGCAGGTAAAACCGCCGTTCATCAGGTGCGGGCGGCGCTTGCAACAGCAGAAGCGGTGTGCGGGTGATGCCCGACGCCGGATCGTATTCTGGTGCGTACTTGCGCGACAGGTTTCGGGCAATCATCGTCTTTCCGATCCCGGAGGCGCCATGCACAAGAAGCCCAGGCATACGGGTTTGTCGTGGCGCTTCGATCATGCCCTGCAAGCGGTCCAACACCTGTTCCGCCCGAGGAAAGCCGATCCAGATATCCGATTGAATGAGGGCGATCCGGCCGTCTTCTTCAGTTGTCCCTGCCCTCAATTCACCATCTCTCCACCTTGAACAATGGGCGCGATGTATCACCCGTATCGATCGGGCGCAGCCCTTCGGTTGTCGAGACGGCCGAGTTCGTGCCCTTCAATGTCCCTTTTCTTTCACGGGTTCTGCGTTCGGCCTTCGTCAGGCCCCGGCTTTCAGCTTCGATCTGGCGTTGCTGTCGGATCAGCTCAGCCAGCACCAGCTCATTAGACCCGGACTTGCCAAGGGCACGGGCCTTCCTCATCGCTTCGCGATATTCCCAGAGCGAGACGGGCGGAATTTCCAGGTTTCTGTACCGCGCCTCAACATACCGGCCATCGTCCAGTTCGACCCAGATCATTGAGATATCGCGAGGATCGTAGCGAACGACCACCTTTCCATCCCCGCGCCCAATGTGGCCTGCAAGGGCATCGGACCAGTACCTTATCTGGAACAGATGGATGCCGTCACGCCTGATCTTGCGCAGTTCACTCGGCAGGAAGCTCACCTGAAAGGCTTCCATCTCGAAGGGGATGTCGCCTGTCATTTGCTCTGAGAGCGCCTCCCATTTGGCAACGGGCGTGCAGCCAAGACTTGAATGAATGCTGTTGTTGTAACGGCAGATTTCCAGAGCAAACCAGCGATCGAATTCGCTCAACGTCATCGTGGCCTTGCTTTCGGCGTCATAGTCGCCCTTTGCCGCGATCGAGGATTGCGTTGTTCCCGGCAACAGGTGAACGGCCCCCATCATGGTGCCGATCAACCGTTCGATGTGACCACCGAAGTGAGGACTTGCTGGCGGTCGATAGACCAGATCGATCCCCCAATCCGCACAGGCCGACCGAAAGGCGCGCGACCGGAAATCGCGACCGTTATCGACGTGGATGCTGTGCGGTTTGCCCTGTGCCGGCCAAGGAACATCGCACGCCAATTCCGCAAGAAGTTCCTCCTTGAGGGCCACCGCCTGTGTCAGGCAAAGCGCCACTGACAGACGCGAAGGTGCCTCGAGAGAGGTGTAATATCCGGTCACCATCCGCGTTGCGACGTCGATCGCCAGCGTGACCCAAGGCCGCCCAATTGGTTTGCGTTCAAAGCCGTCGACAAGAATGATGTCCGCCGGTGTATGATCAATTTGGACGATCTCCAGTGGCATACTGGCCTTGTTCTCACCTGTGACCGGCGCAAATTTCTGGCGGGCCGCCTTTGCGCCCTCTCGTGCCTTCGCAACTTCGCGGGCATCCATCGCATCCAGACGACGCTGAACCGTTCGCCGTGTCGGCGGTTGCAAGCCCTCCTGCCAGCAAGCGCTGCGGATTTCTGTCACGACGCGCGACAAGCTCGAACGCTCCCGGCGCAAGAAATAGCGGCGAAGGTGCTCCTCGATTACCGCTTCGACTTTGCTGGATATTAACATCGTCCCGGTCGGGCGGCCCCGTTTCCGCGGAGCCAGAGCGCTGGTGCGCCCACCCTCTTCCGCCAACCGTTTTATCCAACGCCAGACCGTCGCCCTGCTGACACCAAGCTCCCAAACGGCGTCATTGATGCCACGTTCCAGGCTGCCAGTCCCATTGAGATATGCCTGAACAAGAGGGCGCAGCACCGCGGCCCTGCGCGCCTCTTCAGCACCAACAGCAACGCAGTCTTCGCCATCATCATTCATCGATATTTGCCGCAAATGTCTGTGAACCCTGTCTCAGGTTTAAGGGCAAAAATATCAGAATTAAAGGCAAAATCTCATATTTAAGGGCAAAGCTCAGCCGTTGATTTCGTTGGATTTCCCATCTCACAATTAAGGGCTACGCGACACATGGATTTCGATGCGGATGTCGCGGCTGTAGTCATCGCCCAGAAGAGCCCTCACCCGCGCCTCGACCGCGCCGCCTGCGTCATGATCCGTATGCACAACCTCCGGCTCTTCGGTCAGGTTGAAACGGATCAATGGAGAGGCACGCAGTCAGCCCGTCTTCGCCGGGCATCATCACATCGAGCACGATCAGATCGAAAGAATGTCTTGCGCGCTGAGCGTCCATCTCTGCGGCACTTTCGGCGACCGAGGTTCGCATGCCGTTCCGTTCGAGATAGCTTGAAACGGAATTGCGGATCTCGTCATGGTCGTCGACGACCAGAATGTGGGCAGGTTCGCTCATACCCGGTGTATATCAAACCGCCGGTGTAAATGTCCGCCCCCTCTTTGTAGCCAAATGTAACGGCAGTTTGACGCGTCGCGGGAGCAGGGGGGACAATAGGAGCCCTCAAGTCTGCGACAGCGCATGTTCCGGCGGTCTGCGGATCGCCAGCCGGTGCACCCCGGCGGATTGCTGTTCTTCCATGCGGGGCGGCGTCCCGGCGAAGAAGGTCGTGATTTCCTGATACCTGATCCGCGTATCCTCAAGCGCCTGATAGTATCGGAAAAGCTCCTTCAGTGGGGCCGAAAAGTCTTTGTGCGCGGCGAGGACCGCGACCAGTGCCCCAAGCGTGATCCGGCCTTCGATGACGAAATATCCGCCAAGTGAGTAGAACAGAAACGGTGTCAGCGCCGTCAGAAAGTTGTTGAGCGCCTTGATGAAGAACTTGAGACGAAAGATCCTTCTGCGTACCTGCTCCAGCGCCTTGAAACTAGCGCCCGCCGCCGACAGGCCGGACGAGGCGCCCTGTCGTTCGCGCAACTGCTCGCTCAGTTGCCTGCCAAGATCGCGGACCTCTTTGATCCGGATACGCGACAGGGTGTTCACCCGGCGCTGCAGCTTCGGGAGCAGAATAAGCTGAATGGGCAACACGGTCAGCGCGGCGGCACCCAGGATCGGGTCCTGAATGAACATGAACAGCAGAATGGTGAAAAGCGTGCCACCCTGCAAAACCGGCAGGGTCAGGACTTCGGCCGCGAAGCCGCCGATGGGTTCCACTTCCTGTGCGAGTATTGGGACGATCTCGCTTTGCTCGGACGCCTCCGCATCCGAGCGCCACCGCCGATAGATCAGCAGCCTGAAGCGTCGGAGAAACCGCTCCGCCGTATAGCCCTTGAAGACGTTGAGCGTGTATTTGATGAGTCCGTTCAGGCTGATCGACAGCAAATACAGCCCGCAAAGCAGCAGCAGGAATATGACCTGATCCAAACTCTGGCCCAGAACCTCGACCGGGAAAGTCGCGGATTCCAGCGCATTGTTCACGATCTGCTTGGGCAGTTCCAAGGTCAGATACAGGATCGGAAGCGCGAGAAGGCTCAGCATGATCATCTGCGCCTGCTGCCGTCTGGTGTAGCGCAGGACCGAGCTGAACAACCCGGCATCAAGCCCCCTCACGTGGTTCATGCGCGCGACCGGTTTTGCCGGGCGGCTCCAGAGCCGCAGGATACCGCGCAGGACGAGATAGAGGGCGACGCCGATCAGCAATCCCGGCGCCAGGACCAGAATGAGGTGAATGAACGGATGAACCCAGTCCGGCGTCGTATCATTGTAATCGTATCCGAAGAGGGCGGAGACGTCATGTACGAGGACGTGATACCTGTCCATCAGCGACATTGGAGCGCGCTCAATATCCGGCGGGTGAGGCGAGGTGATCATGCACGATGATGACCCCCCACATCCCGGCATCTCTGTGGCCGGGGACCAGACAGGCAAATTCCAGATTGGTCACGTCTGAAAACTTCCAGATCAGTTCCCCGGTTTCACCGCTGGGTATCGATATGAAGTTGGCGGCGTCATGGGTCATGTCCGGATGCTCCTGCATCCATTGCCGGTTTTCGGTGACTTCATCGAAGGAGCCGAGAAAGAAAGTGTGATCGAGTTTGCCGGAGTTCGTGACCCGAAAGCGGACAACCGCTCCGTTCTCGATGTGAAGCGCATCCGGATCAAAGAGCATGTAACCGCTTCCGGTCTCCCTGACCGTGATGTCGACCGTCCTGTCGGGCGTGGCATCGCCGGGGGGTTCTCCGATCGGGTCATGGTCCGGAAGGTCGTAGGCCCTCAGATGGGGTTGCTGGCTTTTGCCATCGGACGCATGCGCGGAGAGGGCGGACAAGATGAGCGCTGCCGCGAGGGTGCAAGTTTTGAACGATGTCTTCATGTGCTCAACGCCTCCGCAGTAGGGGAAATTCTAGAACCGGGTTTATTCGATCGATTGAAGCCGTGAGCCCAAGGGTTCAGCAAACGTCGGATCTGGGTACTACCGCCGCTGGCGCGGTACACCATCGTCGCAGACGGGCGCCCAACGGGGGAAAGAACGGGCGCGGTGTACGCCCGTTCTGGTATTAACGTTATCGCAAGGCGGTGCTCGCGATCCGCACTGACCGTTTAGTGAGTAACGGAGACTTCGCGGAACATGCCGGATTCGTAATGACCGGGGATCAGGCAAGCAGCTTCGAACGTGCCGTTATTTGCAAATGTCCAGATGATTTCGGCATCTTCGCCGGGCGCGAGCCGGATGCGGTTGGGCTCATTATGACCCATATTCATACCGCTCATATCCGCCATTTCGTTCTTGTGCGCGGCGTTCTTCTTTTGCGAGTCGAGAATGAACTCATGGTCCAACTCGCCCTCGTTGCGGACGACGAAACGGACGGTCTCGCCTTCTTTGAAATCCAGATCGCCGCCCTTGAACAGCATTTCGCCGTCGTCTGTTTCGACCATGTCGATCTCGACCGTGCGGTCCACCGCAGCGGCATCGCCGGGCATGCCGATCTTCATTTCTCCATGGGTGTCGCCGGACTTGTTTCCGTGAGCCGCTTCGCCGGCAAACCCCGGTGCCGCAAAGGAGGAAGCCAGTGCGATTGTCAGCAGTAGATGTTTCATCTGTTTAGTCCTTGGTTGCTTTTGGGTTCAGGTATTGGCCGGAGGACTCATCAGCCCTCCGGATTGCTCCCGCAGGAACAAATCTCAGAATTGAAGGCGTGTACCGATCACGACCGAGAACTCATCTGTATCCCCACCGGCCGCGCGGGTGATGTCCCGCGTGTCGCCGAACGAGGTCTCGTAGTTGACGCCGATATAGGGTGAGACCGCACGGTCGATGAGGTCGTAACTCAGCCGCGCACCGATCTCCATGACTGCGCCACCCGCACCCCGCCCCCGGGCGATGTCATCCTTCAGCGGCATATCGATCTCGATGTTCGGGGTCAGGATCAGACGGTTGGTAAGGAGCAGTTCGTATTCCGCCTCGAAACTGAAGAACGAATAGTCGGAGAGGTAGAGATCGGCGTCGATCTCGAACCACTGCGGCGCGAGCCCTTTTACCCCCACGACAGCCGCGTAGCGTTCCGGAACGCCCTCGGGTGTGCTGGCATAGGCTCCGACCACGCCGTTAAAGAAGGTCGAGATTGGAAACCGGAGACGTAGCTGGTTTTCGAGGCTTTCGAACTCATCGGACGAAAGACCGTATTCAGCTTCGCTGCGCCACACCAGCTTGAGCTCATCCGTGCCGATGAGGGCGTCGAAATCCCAGACAAGGACCTCTTCGTCATCCAGTGCGCGAATTTCCAACTGTTCCGCCTGCACGCCCCAGATCAGCTGTTCGGTCTGTTTGACGGGCTGAGCCTGCACGAGCGAGGCCCAAGGAAGGATGAGGCCGGCCAGTCCGGCGAGTTGACTGTATTTCATTACGTTCGTCCTTTGTATTTCCCGGCTCAAGCCGCGCGTCCCTTGACCACGACCTTGCGGAACATTCCCGCCCGCGCGTGGTAGCTGAGGTGACAGTGGAACGCCCATTGACCGGGGGCGTCGGCCTCGACTTCGATGTCCGTCGTGGCGGCGGGATTGATGTTCACGGTGTGCTTGATGGGATTGCGCGGACCGTGACCGGCATCGATGATCGACCACATCCCGTGCAGGTGCATCGGATGCGACATCATCGTTTCGTTGATGAACCGCATGCGCACCCGCTCGCCGTATCGGAGCGTGATCGGGGCGGCATCGTCGTATTTCACGTCGTTGATCGACCAGATGTAGCGCTCCATGTTACCGGTCAGCCGCAACACGATGGTGCGTGAGGGTGCGCGGTGACGGTAACGAGGGCTGGCGGCGCGCAGGTCTGCGTAGGACAGGAACTTGCCGCCGTTGTACGCGACAGGCGTCAGTCCGCTGCCCGGGACATAGAACGGATCGCCGCCATCAGACATTGCCATTCCGCTCATACTGTCCATGCCGCTCATACCGTCCATTGCGGGCTTCTGCATCTGGGCATGGTTCATGCCTGACATCGGTGCCTTTTTCTTCTGCTGCATCTGCGTGTGGTCCATGCCGTCCATCGCAGGCTTTTGCATCTGCGTATGGTCCATCCCAGCCATAGAAGTCTTTTTCTTCGGCTTTTCCTCTGACGGGGTCATCGCAGGCATCGGGGGCTGCTGGCTGGATTGCATGTTTGAATGGTCCATGCCTGTCATGTCGGTGTGGTTCATTCCGGTCATGTTCTGCATGACGTGGTCGCCCATACCCATGCCCATATCCATACCCATACCGCCCATCATGCCGCTCATGTCGGCCATGGTGAGCAAGGGCTTGGGTCTGAGACGGGGCACGGCACCGGCATAGCCCTCTCTGGGTGACAGGGTGCCCCGAACAAGCCCGTTGCGGCCCATGGATTCCGCAATAATGCTATAGACCTTGTTCTGCGTAGGCTGGACGATGACATCATAGGTCTCGGCAACCGCGACCCGCAGTTCATCCACGGCGACAGGCTCCACATCGTTGCCGTCAGCCTGCACGACGACCATTTTCAGTCCCGGTATCCGCATGTCGAAGTAGGTCATCGCGGAGGAGTTGATGATCCGAAGGCGGACCTTCTCACCGGGCCGGAACAAACCGGTCCAGTTTTGCGACGTGCTGCGACCGTTGATCAGCGAGGTAAATCCCTGCACGTCTTCGACGTCGCTCGGCAGCATGCGCATGCGCCCCCACATGCGGCGCTCTTTCAGCGTCGCCTTGAGACCGTCCATGCGGGCGTCCCGGATCAGGTCCTGAAAAGTGCGCTGCGAACGGTTGTAGTAGTCGGACTGCATCTTGAGGTTCCGCAAGATGCGGTTGCCCGGATGGGGATGTTTGTCGGCCAGCTGAACGACATAGTCGCGGTGCGCTGGTATGCGTTCCCTGCCGCGCGGCTCGATCACGATCGCACCGTAGGCGCCATCCGGCTCCTGAAGGCCTGAATGGCTGTGGAACCAATAGGTCCCGGCCTGCTGGATCGGGAAGCGATAGGTAAAGGTCTGACCGGGGGCGATGCCGTTGAAGCTGATCCCCGGAACGCCGTCCTGACGGAAGGGCACGATAAGTCCATGCCAGTGGATCGAGGTGCTTTCGCTGAGGTTGTTGGTCACGTTTATCGTAACCTCCTCACCTTCCTTGAAGCGCAGGATCGTCGGAATCTGGCTGCGGTTGTAGCCCACGCCCATCTTCTGAAAATCGCCCGTGTTGATGCGCACCGGGTCGACTGTGATATTGTAGGTTCCCTGAGAGGTCACCTGCGTGGAGCCATGCGCGCTCAACGCTTTGGGCATCGCAAAAGCCGCAGCCGCAGCCAAGCCGAACTGACGCCGCGACAACCCCTTCGCCAGCTCTTCAGAGGTACTGAGCGCCGTATCCCAGAGGGCCAGCTGCTTTCTATTGAAGAATTGCATTCGTTTTCCTTGTATTAGTCTGTCTGAAAGGTGCCGCAGCGCGCGTGCTCAAGGGTTCGACGGCGTTTTGGAGGTCAGTCGCACCCGGCTCGGCACAGTTCGCTTCGAACACGGCACGTGCCGGGGGGCGTTTACGCGCGGTTCTGCCTTGCAACTTGCGAGGGTCAGCGCGGGGCCTGTTTCGAGTTCTGAATTTGTCGGATCCATGATTCACGTGCCCTCCGTGGAACTGGAGGTTTTATCGCCGGAACGCCTGCAAAGGATCAAGAATACATATGGTTACATATGGGGTTAGGGTGTGCTGACCGTCGGTAGGGTGGGTGGTTGCTGATGTGATTTGCTTTGGTTCGGGAAGGGCGAAGGGGCGCCTACGCAGTTGCCCGAAGGTTCGCGAACGCGCTTGATGTAGATCATCTTTCGCTTGCTATGCCCGGTTTCCAGAGATGATCGGCGAAAGACAGGCTCATCCAAGAATTGATCAACAACTCATCTGGAGATAGCGATCAGACGTTGATAGAGGCTATCGCGGACCTGGTTCGGAGGACTTTACTCGCTGCAGCAATACATCCCTGAAATAACCTGCGTGCAGCGTCAGAAAGCGAGATCGTGTGCCAATCAGACATGCTTGTGTTTTTCTGAGATTTATTAATGCAGCGGATTGCAAAAACTCTCGCTGTGCGCTCTGAGGCTACAGCCTTTCCAAGCTTCGCCCTTGTAAGCCAGTTCATTCGGAATATCCGCTAAATGCAAGTGTTTGGGACGGAACTCATACCAAGCCGTAGAACTCCACAGCGCTGCGAACGCTGCAACTTTTCCTAGTTTAAAGACAGCAAGGTGCTCAATATGACCCGAATAGTGATAATCAACCATTACGGTTCAACCACAGGCACCGGTATGGGCGGACGGCATCACTATTTCGCCCGGGAGTTAGCGCGCAAGGGCCATACAGTAACATTAGTCGCCGCTCGATCACATCACCTGATCCGCGACGATATCGATTCAGGGTGTTGTCACGTTAACTCGCCGAATTTGCAAGTTGGCAAGCTGTTCGTTGATCAAGCGGCCTGTGCCGCGGATTTCCACGCCTCGAATGCTTCGAGCCGATGGTAGCGGATGGTGAGCGCAGAGCG
>NZ_JAGHRG010000017.1:0-40222 GCF_017743915.1 Sulfitobacter sp. R18_1 | reverse complement strand
ACCGGCGGCGATCACCATCGGCAGCGGAAAGAACTTCGATTTGAGGGCGGTTGATAAAGTCGGACATAAGGTCGGACTTATCATCGGATCGAACCCGAGATCAGACGGCCGCCGCCGGAGGTTTACGAATTTCCTGCTGTCATTTATTGCACATGCAGCCTCTTGTTGAGCCGAGTGAGTGGTGGTGCTCCCCCCGTTACTCGTGAAGTTAAGTACGAAAACACCGGAAGAATGTAACACAACTTCGGAAATCGAATTTCTCCGATGTTGCGATACTTTTCTCCGGTGTTTTGCTAACCAGTTGCCAGAAATATGCTGCATCGCTGAGCACCCGCTAAGGGTCAGCGAGCTCATTCTGACTCACCCTGAAATTGCCTCTGGTCAATACAGAACAAGTTAACTAGCCTGCCGATGTGGAGGTAGTGACATGAATTTCTTCCGTTTATACGTCGCAGGGATCGCCGCTGTCCTGTCTGTAGTGCTCCTGCTTGATCATATGTCATAAGCTCAAACGAACGATCATGCAGTTCGGGTGTTCAGGCGGCTCTTTTGAAAGCCTACTGTTAGCAAGTCATCGCGCTATTGCGGCTCTGATCCGAGCACCAAGCTCTCTGGGCCTGAATGGCTTGGTAATAACTTCTATTGCACCAGCTGCCAGCATTTCGCATTCGGCATGCTCGCCAACCCTGGCTGTCAGAAAGATAGCCGGAACATCTGCAAGGCCTGGAAGTTTCCTTAGTTTTTCGAGTGTTTGAAGGCCTGACATATCTGGCATCATGTAGTCGAGCAAAAGAACTTCTGGATTGAATTCAGTTGCCTTGGAGAGTGCAGCTTCCCCGGAACTACATTCGCACACCTCGAAACTGTCATAGAGCTCCAAGGAAATTTTGGTGATTTCAAGAATATCAGGCTGATCTTCAACTAGCAGTACCTTGATCATATTTGCCACTGTAAATTGCTAAAATTTAAAATTCCGCCCTGTCTCCGCACTTACTAGGTTCGATTATAGAAGTCACCAAATCTACAAAGACATCCTGATATTTTATATGTTTAAGGCGAAATAATGGCGTTTGCATTCTGAGTCTTGTAAGTAGCTCCCCGTATGCAACGCCCCAGAGTAAGCAAACTGGCACTACCTGTGAATCCTCAGATTAAAGTGGCCCTGCACCCACCAAACGCTGACAGGGCACTAAGTTCCCAAACCGCTAGTTGCAGAATCGCCGTTTGGCGGTGAACCTCTAGTTTCATTTTTTGGGAGCGATTTTATGGAAAGCCGCGAGCTAGTTTTTTTCGATGGTGTAAGCACCTATGGTCATGCAAATGGGATCATTCAACTCGACCTTACGGCGACACGCCTAACAGCCGACAAGAGCGGAGTGACCGCAAACAACATGCCAATTGGTGACCTCAGGTGTTCTATCACCACCGCGATTGCCCTACGCGATGCAATTAACCACGCACTTGATATGGCTGGAGAAGCTGCACGCCAAGCAGCAAGCGGAGAAGCCGATCCCAAACCAAACTGAAGATTCTAGCCATCGCGCCATGGGTAATTTCTTCAATGGGCATCGCCCTGCAACTTTCGGCCCATGGGTGCAAGTTGAGGACTTGGAGTTTCTGATGGCGGCAATAGTAGCTGGCTAAGCGCGCCCACAAATCCCTGCTCGACTTCAAATGATAGCGTCCTAGCAGCCAGTGCGTAGAGCCAAAGCTCCGCGTGCACGTTTTCCGTTTCTTGCGTTCTTTCAACAGCGGGTTTCACCTGCGCCAGATAGCAGTTGTACATACCCACTGTGTGTGGCGGCTGAATTTCGTGCAGATATCTCCCCAGAACACTACAGCGCAATCGTGTAACGTCTTGGGGCGTGAAGAACCCTAGCACATTCGCCGGGTCGTCTCTTGAGAACGTGTCAGGGGTCCACTGCATCACTCCGCCCCCATCGCTGCGGCTGTCCCCGCAAAATAAGGCGCAAGGCGGCTCTTTTGCCTCGGCGTCAGTTTCACGGTACCGGGATCAACCAGCAGGAGTCTGAACAACTCAGGGTCCGACACCGCATCGATAAGCAGCTTCTCAGCCTTGTCATTTTGCAGACTGCCTAGAATGCCCTTCATGCGGCTAGACGCCATGTTGGCCGTCTGGATCGAGGCCCCACTACTACCCCCGCCCATCTTGGCCCCCTGCTTTGCCGCGATAACCCGTGCCGCCATTTCAATCAGCCTGTTTGGCGAGCGCGGTGATAGTCCACCGATATCTGGCGCGGCTTTCCTCCCATCGCGAAGTTTCCGCAGTTCAGTGCCGATCATCTTCATGCGGTTGAGGTCCGCACTTGGCAGAGCTGTCCGCAGGGTCGCAGCAGTTTCCGGTGTTTGCAGGAGGCGCAGCATCGCATCGCCATTGAGGCCGTTGGCATCGGTGCTCTTGCGGATCACGTAATCAGCAAAAGAGCCTTTAAGGCCATCCATAGCCTTCCCAGACGCGTCCTTTCGCGCGGTGGCGACAAGTTCACGCGCCGCGACCGACGGCCTCTTTGCCTTAAATACCGTTTCAATCGCGGTCTCCGAAGGCCCCTGCGTAAATGCTGCTGTAACCGACTTGGCGGGGCTGTTTGCATTTTGCAAGGCACGCGCGCCTCGGTCCGCTGCGTTCGATGCCCGCGTTTGCGTTTTAATTGCTTCATCAAGGGTATCACGCAGGTAGGGAAAGCGCTGCAACATTTCTCCATTGTCGCGCATGAAGGACAGCGCGCCACGCTGGTTAAACGCCCCGTCAGGGCTAAATGCAGACCGGTTGAAGAGGCCAGTGACGAAGTCCTCCATCTGCGGATCGGCTGAACTGCCCGCTGCTTTCTGGATATCGTCCGCACCCACCGCACCGGTCGCGCCGCCCCGGCCAAGCGAGCGATTAAGCGTTAGGCCGGGGTCAATCGTCCTGTCCCCGTCGATGCTGCGCTTTAAGAGCTTGCCCACAACACCCTGACTGAAGACTTCGTGCATTTCGGCTGAGAATGCGCGGGCGTTGTCGATAGCTCTCCCGGCTTCTGTGACACCTGCGCCTGCGCCCATGTCTTCTAACACCGCGTCCGCAACTTCATCAGCGATGCGCGCCATATTACGCTGCTGGTTGTTGCCGCTACGTGCAGCGCGGGCTACCTCGCGCAGCTTGCTATAAAGGCCGTGCATCTCGCCAACGGTTTCGAACTCATCAAAACCATTGTTGGCAGTGGGGCCGAGCAGTTCTTGGACCACACGCGGGATATCGTCCTTCTGTGCCTTCGGTGTCTGCGCAATAAGGGCGTGCGCCTTCTGCCGGGCCGCTGTAGTGCCTACTTTGGTGTCTCGCGGCACTCTGGCCCACAAATTCGCTTCCTGCACCCTAGCGGCATTCTCAGCGGCTTTGATCTTTTCCGACACCTCTTGGCTGTTAATCATCTCGCTATTTTTGGCCGCAGGCCTCAGCGCCCCCTCTGTCGCGCGATCCACCATGCCAATGATGTTTTCGCGCCATGTCTTGCGGCGCTCGTTGAAGAAAGCTTGTGCGTCCGCAGGATCGCCGCCCATGCTGCGAATGTTCTGGGCTGCAACCTGCTTACCCTGTTCAGTCTGCTGCTCGATCCGCGCCCGTAGGTTCGGGTCGCGACGCATGGCCTCTTGCTCCAATCCTAGAAGGTTCTGGTCGCCGGTCTGCTGTGCCGGTGTAAGACCAATTTCGGTAGGGCCAACGTGCCGTGCCAACTCTGCCGCCCGTTCTGGCCCGCCTGCCAGTTCCTGCATCCGCTGACGTGCAACCTCCTTGCCGCCCGTGTTGGTGTAAGGCATGGCTGCGGTCTTCACTGCGCTTGTCAGCTTACGCGCACCAATTGCGCTAGGTGTAGACCGAACTGCGCCGGGGATAGCACCCACGCCTGCCCCACCTGCGATAGCCGCCGTCTGTTGCACCCATTCGGGCGCGCCCGCATCCTTGGCATGCGCTGCGCCAGCCTGCGCACCGCCCCCGGCAAACATTTCCGACACTACGCCGCGTGTTGTGTTCATTGCTTGCGAGGCGTCGTCAGCGATGCTGCCAAGAAGACCACCTGCACCGGAGAGGGCCTTTGCAACTGCTCCGCCAACCGGCGCTGCGCCAGCCGCCTCACCTGCACCGCGTGCGAAGTTCTCCATCAGCGTATCAGGCTCTGTCGTGGCCCGATTGACCCCGATAGCATCCATTCCCGCCTCTATGCCCACCTTGGCCGAACCAGTGCCTTCCTTGAACGGGTTGAGGGCATGGGGCTTATCGAATGGGTTGATCAGGTCGATGATACCGCCCGCGCTGTTGGCAATTCCTTGGTTCAACTGCCCCATCAGGCCGGAATCGTCCTTTGGCCCCAAGGACGCGGCAATTTCCTCCACCGTGGCCTCCTGCTGTTCAGGGGTGAGGCGGAGAAAGGCCTCATCGACTTTTACTCGCCGACCTTCGACGTTGAGGGTGATCTCGCTCATTGCTCAATCCTCCATGTTACGCCGCTACTGGTCTTGTTCCCGCCGTCGCTGCTGCCGAACCTTGCCAGCGCGCCCGTGACCTTCCCAAGGGCCGCGTTCAACGCCGCCTCCCGGTTGGTCAGAACCTGACGCTGTTGCGGAGAGATTGGTCCGCCAAGCTGCTGTCGAACCGTGCCTAGCTCCTGAGTAAAACTGCGTTCCAGGGCACCGAGTTTCGACTGTGCGTCACCGGGGCCGGAGAAGGTTCCGGTTTTCGGCGTCAGGTCTTGGATATTCTGCATCAGCCAACTTGGTACACGCTGGCCGTAGCCTTGCGTAATATCGTTCACCAAGTTCTCACGCAGGACTGCGAAGTCCGCCTGCGTCTTCTTCACCCCATCAAACGGCATATCTGCGCCTAGAAAGTCGGCGGCTGAGTTAATGCCGCCTTTTAGGATGCCTTCTATGCCAAAAGCGTCACTTGCTTCAGGCCCGACCTGTGCTGGGTTAGGGTCTACTATTGGAGCCACTTCGGGTGCAGATGTGTCGGCCCTGAATACGGGTTGGCCCGACGAAAGGTCGATCACCGTAACTTCACGGGTGACGGGGTCGACGGAAGTCTTGTAGACACCCTCTTTGATCCGGATTGCCACGTCACGCGGGATGCCGATGCTTTCTAGCCGGGCAATTTCCCGCTCTGCCTCGGAAGCTTCATCACCCTTCGGTGTTCTGTAGTCACCAACAACTTGGTAAGTGTTCGGGTCCACTAGCTGGCCGTTGATTTGAATCGGCTTTGCGGACTCATTCCTATAGTGGGCGACTACTTGGCTTAACGGTACACCACTTAGGAACGCCCCTGCTGCATCCTCGCCGTATTCGCGTCCTAACCATTGCGCCGTCTTGTTAGCCTGTTGCTGGGAAAGGGCTTTCGCCTGCGCTTCCTTGCGGTCTTCACGCCGTGCCTCCAGTGAACTCTGCCGGGCTGCGATACCTGCCATATTCGGATTAACTGTCGCACCCATGAGGCCCATTGCGATTTTGTCCGCGCGGTCTGCTGTCATGTTAGGAAATAGGCTTCCGAGAATACCGCCTGCTTTTTCTGGTTCCATAGTCGGAGCCTCCATAGTGTCAAAGCTGCTAAGAATTGAGCCACCGCTCGTTGAGACAGTAGGCGCGCGTTTTGACTGGGTTCGTGGTGCCTTTCCAATCGCTGTCATAGCGGCGTCAGCAATATCTTGGTTCGGCTGGTGAATGTGATTTGGATGGCCGTGAAAGGCTTCACTCAGCCAGTTGGGAGCATTTGCGCCCTTGCCGCCTGCGCCCCAGACGCCGGGATTGCCAAAGCCGACATGCACTCGGCCTGCGCGCATGTAGTCGTCGCCCGCACCCCAGCCAGTAAGGCCACGAGCTTTGCCGCGACGCACGATATCTTGAAAGATTGGCACGTCTTCCGGGTTGTTCCAGTCCAGCTTACGGCCTTGATAGTAAAAGTCCGCATCAGCCGCATGCCCGTGGTCATGTCGTGTCGATCCTGTACGCGGTCCACCGGACCCCTTCGGAGCCTGCCCACCGCTAAAAACGTGCATTTCAATACCCATTTCAGGCAGGTACGAAAGCGCGTCCACTAGTTTAGTTGAAAGGGGCTGGCTGCGAATAGCGCCCTTGTTGTTGTATCGGAGCCAACCCATCAGAGGAACGGCCCCAAGAAATCTAGAAGGCCACCTTGCTTTTCTGATGTACTAGTCGAAGTCTTGCCGGCAGCAACACCCTGTTGCAATCCAGCCAAGCCAGTCGCCGCCGTTCCGGTATAATCGGCCCACTGGCGTTGCGCCGCGTCCATAATTTGCTGTTGTAGCTGCCGCGCTTGCGCACCGTCTGCGGCCTGTCGGTCCGAGATGGTGTTGCCCATCTGGAAGCCAAGGGAGCTAAATCCCCCCAACTGCTGAGCGCCAGTCATCTGGTTGTTAAACTGGTTTTGCTGGAAGTTATTGAACTCGCCGCTGTTAAACCGCGCCATGTCGTTGCGCGCGCCCGCGTTGAAGCGCGATGTGTCCGACTGCAACCCGCTGTTAAAGCGCGCCATATCGTTTGCCGACTGCGCGTTAAACTGGCTCATCTGGTTGTTGGCGTTGGCACCGAACTGCCGCGCGGTGTTTTCCGCCCCAATCCGCTGCCCGGCAAGTGCTGTCTGCGCCTGAGCGTTGGCAAGGGATGCCGCAAGCGAGTTATTCGCCCCCGTCATGCGCGCTTGGTTCTGCGCGTTCATGTTGGCTTGGCCCGTGGTCAGGTCCGCTTGCTGGTTGGCAAGGTCGCCCTGCATCCGGTTGCTGATATCTTGGAAAGCCGCCTGTTGCGCGTTCTGATAGCCGGTGTTGTACAGCCCGCCGAGAGTTGCGCCGAGACGGTCATAGTAATTGCGGTTTGTCTCCGCGTTGGCAATGCCGTGACGTGACCCGCCAAACGCCCCTGCCGCTGTCATAGCGTCGTCGGCTTGGTTCTGGGCAATCAGACGCGCCCGTTCCATGTCCGCTGCGGTCTGGTCAATCACCTGCGATTGATACGGGTTCATGTATTGGCTCATGTCAGTATTGGCCAACTGAGCCGCCGTTACATCGCGCACCGGCCCCATTGTCGCTGCCGTGTACCCGCCGCCCCAAGCGTTGCCTGCCTCATAGCCCGGCTGGCCTACGCCCGTGAAAGCCTGATAGCCCTGAGCCTGCCCGTTAGTGACGTTCGCGTTATTCGCCGTTGCAGTGGCTGTACCGCCAAGCATGGGCCGAGCCATAGCGTTCTGCGCCATCGCGCCCTGAGTGCCCCCCACAGCGCCGTTATAGGCGTTTGCGGATGTGTTGTAGACGTTGCCGCCCGGTGCCTGCAAAGCCATTACCAGCCCCCCCAGAAGTCGCCGCCAGCAATGTCGCCAACGTCACCCGCGAAGTCGCCAACCGCGCCCGCGATATCGCCCAAGCCAAAGCCACCGCCTCGGCCACCGTGACCGGGAGAGCCGCCGCGCTCATTCGCTGGCCCGTCATGGAAGAACGGTTGTGCTTGCTGTTGTGCAAACGTCTGGCCCATGTTCGTGCCGTTCTCGCCTGTCACGGGATCGACAAAAAAGCTGTTGTAGAAGTCCAACTGACCGGGCCGGTTTTCCTTCATCCAATCCATTTGCTGATCGAACAGGGGCAGCGAGGAATAACCGCTGATGCCGTTGCCGTAGTCTGTCGCTTGCAAGACATTTGGCAATGCGCTTTCCATGCCGAAAGCGTTTGCCGCGTTTGCGTTGTTCTGCATTGCTGCCACCTGCGCCGGGTCAAAGGCAGCCACTTGGGGGCCTGCGTAAGGCATATGGCCCGCTTTCCCGATGTCGATAGAGCGCTGAAGCATCTCGCGTGCTGGCTCCGCCCACCAATCAGGGGCTTTCGTCGATGATTTCTCGCTACCGAGCAAAAAGCTCATTGTGTCCGCCCTTCCTTGCCACTACTGAGGTATTATAATACCCCATTATGATCAGCATTGCACGCCCCGATTGCTGCACTCACCTACCGACCTATCTGTCTGCCATTCTCAGCAACGTAGTCGACAAGGTCGCCCATTTGCTCCGCTCCAACTATCACAATTTTCTCAGCCCCTTCTTGTGGCATGGGGAAAGTGAAAAACGGGGCCTTGTGACCTTGGGCCAATGCCTCAAACTCAATTGCCTTTGCAGACTTAGATGCTGACCAATGGGGCGGCACTGTAGCAAAGACCGTCATCGGCTCAGTAGGCCCGCCCTCTAGCTTTGTGAGGCGTCTATTCAGGGTCATGCCACCATCCCCTTGTGCTCACGCGACAGACGGCTCTGCATTTGCTCTAGCGTTTCGCCGTTGTGCTTCGCATGTTCACGCGCTTCGCACTTTGGATTCAGGCAATAGGCATGAAAGTTCTGCGGCTCTTCCGTCGAGGCGCTTACCTTTACTTGACTAGCAAGGCCTTCACCGCCGTCATCTGAGACGACCGCCTCAATGCCAACGAGGAAGATAAACTCAGGCATGTCGCTATCGGCACGCACTTCCGGGCCTTCCAACTTCCTTACACGTCTTTCGATGCTCATTGCTTTGTCTCCTGTGCTGTAACGCGGCGCTCAAAGGCTGCTTTGCTCTCACCTGCATGGCTGGATAGCTGCCTATGCACGCCGGTCAGACGGTTATGGTATTCACCTGTCGCTCGGGGGCCGTCAGGGGATGGCACGTAGAAATCCCGAACGACTTCAGCGACGACCTCCACACCGGTGCCAGCCTTCGCTTCTAAGCTTGTTACTCTGCGGTTCTGCATTATCATTTTGCTGCCTCCAATGCTGTGATCCGGCGTTCAATCTCTGTGGTCTCCAAGGTGCGGCGGAACTGCTCGACAACCGCCATGACGGATGCGGCTTCCAATGGAGTCACTTCACCCTCGGCGAGAGCCTTGAGCAGAGAGCGGGCCGCGTTGGCCGCGTCTTCCGCCGTTTCGATATCCGGCAAGTCGAACGATACAGGTGCATCCTTCCGAGCCGGGGCAATCCGGTCGAGACAAAGGCGCAGTGCTGTCACGTCGCCTTCAAGCGCCTTGTCGATGGCCGATTGAGTCAATGCCTCCTGTTGGCCCTCTAGCATTGCTTCGATGGCCTGTGTGGCCCTGTGCCGTGATCCTTTGGGCTTGCCGGGATTGCCGGGCGCAAATGTGCCGTCCGCGTTTCGACCTCCCGTTTTCGCGCCGCTGTTTCGGTCGTTCTTTTTACTCATGCCGAATGCCTTTCCTGAGAACGTTTTTGCTGCTGAGACAGGTCGGTTTGCGTCACCACCTCGCGAGAACCAACTGAGCGCGTGACCACCCCCTCCCCCCCCTTTAGGGGGAGGGGTGGTGACGCAGTGGTTTTGGAGGGTGTTTGCGTCACCCTGCGTCACCTGCTTTTCTGGGGTGGTGACGCACATCATTCTGTAGCCCACTCGCCGACTTCGATGGTCGGAACTGGCTTCCTGATAGGGCCGGTCTTGGTCCCCTTCACCAGCGCCCCAGAATGCAGCCATGCCTCAATCATCTTCTTGATCCGGCGCTTATCTTTCGTTGCGTCCAGCCCCAGAACATCGGCGACGATTACACCGGCCCAATCCCTGCCAGCCTGATCCGAGTATCGCGGTTGCTTACCCTCAATGGCATGCTGTACGGCCATCAGGTCCTTGCTGGTGAAGCCGTCGAAGGTATCCGGCCATTCCCAGACCTCGGCCACGCCAACGCTCTCACCGTTCGCTAGCTCGACGGACGCCATACGCCGCCAAGTGCGCTTGCCCACGGGTGCGAGGTTAGACTTGTCGCGGGTCACGGTGAAATAGGTAGTCAGGTCATCGGGCTGAATGCCCGCCTGCTCTCTTTCGTCCGCTGTCATGCGGTTGAGCACCCGGCCAGACCGTGCTGCCGCCAGAAGGGCCGAGCCGCCCCTGCTGTCCTCTGAGGTGGCCTCTACGCCGTTGGTCTTGCGGGTATGGTGAACCAGTTCAATCGCACAATTGCACCGGTCGGCAAGTCGCGCCCACTCCTTGGCGATCAGATCAATCGCGACGTTGTCGTTTTCGCCCGCCTGATGGGAGGACACGAACGGGTCAACGACCATCACATCAATCTGACGTTCTGCGATTTCTCGCGCCAGCTCTTCAATCTGAGGCTTCACGATAACGACGCCCTCGCGAGACGGAACAGCCGTGCAAAGCTCGCGCTCACGCCCGGTATCAACGAACAAGCGCCCTTCGACCTCATCAGGCTGCACGTCATGGTGCTGCATGGCTGCTGTGATCCGTAGGTTCATCTCGTCGCGCGGGTCTTCGAGGTTGTAAAGCCAGACGTTCAAGCCTTTGGCTGTCCACTCCCCCAGCAACTCACGCTCAGAGACCATCGCCAGACCCTCCACGATGGTCAGAGAGGATTTACCCACGCCACCGGGCGCAACTGTCACGGCGACCTGCTTACGCAGAAGGTGCCGCCCGTAGACCCACGGGCGGCGGGGCAGACTATTGGGGTCTTGCCATATGAAAGGCGTCGGCAAGCGGTCGTCTCCGGTCGGGTGTTCCGCCCGGTGCTGGTCCAGTTGCACTGCCATTGCTGTGAAATCGCGCATCAAGCTGCCTGCCTCCCCTGCACAAAGTCGAGGAAGGCCGCTTGGCGCTCGTATGGCATCGCCTTGAAGCTGGCGAGGCAGTAGGCCTCACGCTCATCAGGGACTGCCATATCGGCCCAGAACGCGGCTTCATCCATGTAGTTGAACAAGGGGGCGATGGGCTGGCCCGCACCTATGCCGATAGCTGCTTCGGCGGCAGAGTGCGCATGGCCTTTCGGCAGCGCCCGTAGCGCGATGTAGGCCAGCGCAACCCGCTCACGCACATTGAGACGGGCACGCAGGACCGTTGCAAAGCCAAGCCATGCGTCAAGGTCATCAAGCTGCAAGCAATAGCCTAAAGACCGGGCTACGCTGTCGAGGCGGCTGGCGGTGCTGTTGACCGAGGCGCTATGGCCCCGGTCGTTCGCGGGCGTATGCAACCCGTCCATTACACGCCCTCCCCGTAGTGCAGGCCAGCGACAAGGCGTGCTTGGGTTGCGGTCAGGCCATAAAGGCGTTGCAAGCGGGCAATCTGGATTTTGAGGGCCATAATCAAGCTGCACCCCCGTCGATCCGGCGAACCCCTTTACCAAGGAAGTAGACGCCATACTTGGCCCGGTCCGTGGCCGTGTCGTTGGAATACATCTCCTTTGTGATCGGCACCCCATAGTCGCGGCGTAAGATACACACCCGGTCAGAGATGCGCACCGGGCTTGCGCAGTAGACGGGCTGTTGGATCAGGGCGTCTAGGATGATCCGGTTCCCCTTTGCCAAGGTGAAACTTTTTGCCTGACCGTCTTCGCCGATGATTTCATAGCGAGCCGGTGAAGTGTTGGAAGGCATGTCACTCCACCGCTCTACGCGCAGCGCATTCGCCGGGGGACGTTCGGTGGGGATGAAGTTCTTAGTAATAATGCTCATACATTCGGTCCTTGAATTTTGGACCAAGCGCGGCTAACATTCGGGTAGTCCGCCAAGACTGTCGAATGACTAGCACCCCTGCTTGATCCTGTGGATTGGGCGGGGGTTTGCATTAAGCGGCTTGTGATTGCGCAGCCGTGATTGCGTCATCTACAGCACTTTCGAGCCAGTACAAACGACTGCCAATCTTGACCGGTGCTGGAATGCGATTTTCATCGACATCGCGATAGATTGAAGACCGCGAGCGGCCACCCATCTTTTCGGAGAGCTGATTAAGGTTGAGGTATTTCATGCTTCACCTTTTCGATTGTTGGTGAAGCACTTATTTCATGCCCTTAGTAAGAATGTCAGACGACCCCAGTAAGCCCTGAAGGGTTCCCCCTCACTAACCTGAAGGAGCGCCCCGACCAACCCGCGCATAGATGCGTCCGCGTTCCTTCATTTCTTTGGTAAGCCTTTCTGCGTCATACCCATCGTGAGGCACACCTCGGCAAATCTCTTCACGGCACGCAAGCCACCCCCGCACGGCTTTAGGTGTTACATTGTATGTGGAGCTAACAGTCTTATTATATGCGCGATCCTCTATTCGACCGTCCTTACAAGCGTCGATATAGAAAATCGCATACGCTATGTCGAAGCGCTCTCTCCCCCACCGCGTCCGCTTATTGTCGCCCGCGTCCTGAACTATTTGCGGAATATTGCCATTTCCGAGGTCTTCCGCGACCCTAGCTAGGCGCTCCAATAAGAAGACCGGGTCGGGATAAATAGGAATACCTTGTGCTTTGGACTGAGAGTAAATTCGAAGCGCACCACTAACAGTTGTCCACCAACTCTGTGTCGAATCTCTCAGCTCTTCACGGGTTTCACCGCTTGCCTGTCGCAGGGCTAGAGCCTCTATTTCTTCCTCCAATTGGACTACTAGGCGAGGCCAAAACTCCTCTAATGGGCCAAGCTCACCCCTAGTACTCCAGCTTTTCTCACCACTCATTGCTCGCTCCACCAACTGATAGGAGTAGAAACCCTCTTACTCCGCGAAAGACTCTCAAATGCCCGCCCGATTTCCAGCTACTGCTGCATCTCGGTCTACGATCCTTCTGCCAGTGCACCGCCCTTCAATCCAATCAGCCACGACGCTCTGACGCCAACCGATGGCACGAACACCCAACTTGGTAGCTTTCGGGAAATCATTCCGGTCCATCATTCGGTAAATCGTGGACCTGCTAAGACCTGTCACCTCCTGTACGTCCCGGCAGCGTAGAATTTTATCAGTCATTGTTATCTCTTTGTTAAATGAATGATGCCATTCATACCGGCACTTGGTTTCTACAAGATTTAAGATACGGGAATTAGGCAATTTTAATCACCTTGCTGGCATTCTTGCCTGTGACGTGATCCGCCCAACGCGCCATCAGCGGGCGACGGCGCTCCAGTAGGTCCGTCCGGCGGTAGGACCGCTTAACCTTGTTGCCATCGACATGCGCCAATGACGTTTCAACAACCACTTCGGGTACGTCAGTGGTTTCTTCGCACCAAGTCTTGAAGCTTGATCGGAACCCATGCGGACGAGCCTCCAACCCCTGCCGCTCCATATGGCGGCTCATCGCTGCATCCGAAATCACTCCTTTCCGAGCACCGGGGAACAGGTATCCATCCCGCGCCAGCGGCTTCGCCAGATCAATGACGGCGAGAGCTTCTTTCGATAGCGGCACTCGGAAGTCGGTTACGGCACCCACCTGCCCTTTCATGTTATCTTCGGGTACAGTCCATACGTCACCTTCAATTTGATCCAAATGACAAAAGCGGATTCCATATGACCGAACCGTTGTCAGGATCAGCAGGCGTAAGGCAAGATGGGTGGGCGTCTGCTCAGCAAGGCTTTTGTAAAAGGCTGGCACCTCAGGCCAAGGCATGTAGGGAATGTTCTTTGCCTTGTGACGCGACTTTCCCAGAAGCGCTTTCGCTTTCATGATTGCCTGAAGATCCACATTGAGGCCCATAGCCGCTGCATGCTCAAGCGTGATGTTCAGGCGGTTCATTGCTTTGCGGGCCGTGTCCGCCTTCTCGTGCCAGATGGGTTCTAGTGCGTTCTTGATATCCTGCTGGTCGATTTCCTCGACAGGAACCTTACCAATTTTCGGAAGCACATGCAGTTCGAGCGGGGAGAACCAGCGGCCAGCCTTACCGTCCCCTTTCAATTGCGACTTGCGAGATTCGAACGCCTCACGAGCAACTGAAGCCAGCGTGTGATCCTCCCTCTCCGCTAGCCGCCGCTGCCGGTCACGCTCTTTAATTGGGTCTTTGCCCTCTCTGACCACCGCCCGCCACTTCTCTGCCGCCGCTCTAGCTTCTTTCAAGGAAACAGCCTGAAGGTTGCCAATACCCATCTCACGCCGTCGACCATGAACAGTAACGCGCAGCACCCACTGAGCGCCGCCATCTTCGCGCTTTACCAGCCATAGCCCTCCCCCGTCTGAGTACTTGCCGGGAGGGGCGGCTCTGACCTTGGCCGAAGAAAGCTTGTTCAATGCCGCCAATTTTCTATCCCCCTCTCAATCCACCCCTATATGTAGCATAGCATGGGACTGGATGAAACAGGCTGAGACAACCAAACACATTAAAAACAGCGACTTGGTGAATTATCGAAACAGGCTGACACTAGATGAGACATCAGTTCAATGCCTCTCCTGGGCACCATATTCCCCGACAAATGATTGTCTGTAGATCAGGCCTTAAACGGCCCCGACGCGGCCCCCTCGGGGGGCGCTGCGACCGCCGGTCACGCACGGCCCTATTGGACGCGAACGCCCGCATTTTGCAGGCAAAGCTGTAGCCGCGCAGCAAGCTCGGCCAGGCTGAAAGGCTTTTTCAAACAATCGCTTGCCCCCGCCGCCAAAGCGCGGCGCAGCAGATCGGCGTCTTTCCGGGTCGAGATCATGACGACCGGGATGCCCCGATAGAACGGCAGGCCCCTGACATGGCTACAGAACTCAAGCCCATCCATTGCGGGCATCATGAAATCGGTGATGATCACATCCGTCGCGATCCGCTTCTGCGCCAGCGCGACCAGAGCTTGGGCGGGGCAGCCATAATCTGCCACGCAGGAAAACCCGACCTCGGCGAGGGACGCCTGAATGAACTGTCGCGCGATTTCAGAATCGTCGATAACGATAGCATTCCAGTTCATCACGCCCCGCCTTACACTTTTAATCACGCCCCAAGGGTCACCCTAGTGGTGCGGGACTTAATATGACGTGAATGCTTAAATGCGTTTGCCGACGAACATCGCCGAGTCGGAACGCACGCAGGCGATCTCACCCCTTTGCCAGATAAGCTCCCCCTGTGCGGTCGCGTATTTGCCCATGCTGACGCAGGCGGTGATCGGGGTGATTTCGCTAACGGCTTGGGCGGCGTCGAAACTGTTGCTGAACTGAATGGACATGGCTTGTGCTCCTGAGTTGACTTGTCTCAACCTTCACACATCTCGCCGCGCAATGCCTGCTGGCGTCGGGATAAGCGCCCTATTCTTAGGTATAGAGCCCCCCTCCCTCGGGCTGCGGCTAATGCCTGTTCAGCAGCTTTTGGTACTTCGATACAAAGAGATGCGCGCCCTTCATCTTTTGCGTCACCCAATCGCCCGCGGTGAAGAGCATCAAAAAGCTATTGCCGCGCACCGGCCCCAAGGGCAGCAGAATCGGTGCCTCCGCGCCCCAAGGACGATAGGTTTTCATATCCGCCAGCTTGCGGCCCGTGATCAGCCCGGTGAGGGTCTTTCTCAGCCAAGGCAACTGCCGGCTGACCGCAACGATGGTCATATTGTCGCCGGGGTCCGCCACATCCCCCGCGGCAAAGACATTGGGCAGGGATGAGGGGCGCAGATAGCCATCGGTCTTGATCCGCTCCGCGGCGGTGACCTCAGCCCCCGGCAGGTTCTTCAACAATTCTGACGCGGCGCGCGCGCCCAAAACGGGGAAGATCAGATCGAATGTCCGCTCCGCCCCGCCGTCAAGGGTGAGGCTGCCCGCATGGGGCTCTGTCATGGAGGCGAGCCCTTCGGCCTTCTTGCCGAGGATCAGCTCCACCCCGGCGCGTTTCAGCTTCCTGCTCAGCGAGGCGCCGAGGCTGTCGGGCTTTCCGGCAAAAAGCTTGTCGTCTTTGGTGATCAGGGTGATCTCTTTGTCGGGCATGGCATGGGCGATCTCACCGGCTAGCTCGACCCCGACAGCGCCCGCGCCGATGATGCCCACGGTCTTGGCCGCCAGCAGTTTCTCACGCGTCTCTTGGTTCGCGGCCCGCAGCACGTCGATATCTGCGCCCTTGGGCTTGAACGGCGTCGCATAGTCCGAGCCGGTGGCGACGACGATATAATCCGCCTCGACCCGCGTGCCGTCCTCCAGCGTGACACCCTCGCCATCGACAGCAGTCGCCCGCGCCGCAACAACGCGGCCCCGTTTCAACAAACGGTCATAGGGGATCAGCGATTCCTCGACCAAACTGGGCTGCACCACGGCGCGGATCATCGCGGAGGCATGTACGAAATGGCTGCGCGGCTCGATCAAGGTCACCTCGGCGATCTGGTCCATCGCTTTGGCCAGTTCGGCCCCCAGATAGCCGCCCCCTACGATTGCGATACGCTTGCCCATCGGTGCCTCTCCTTTTGATCGGTTTCGCCTGCCGGACAGTCTGCCCGCGTGGTCAGCTTTCTACGTAGGTGCTCTACCACCGATTTCTCGCAGAACGTGGCGAAAGCCGCCGATCTTGCCATCACCGGGGGGCTAAATGCCCATGCGATAAGCGCCGGGAAGGGCGCGATTCTCTTAAATGGTGCAACATATTGTTTAGAATCATCGCACCTGTTTAACTCCCCCCAGCGACAGGGAGAGCCGCGACACAATGAAAGACACCAAAGCAGAGACTTTTCTGCGTTTCGATAACGTCAAGAAGAGCTACGATCAGGAAAATCTCGTCGTCAAAGGCTTCGACATGGATGTGCAGGAGGGGGAGTTCATCACCCTTCTTGGCCCCTCGGGCTCGGGCAAAACCACCGTCTTAATGATGCTGGCGGGGTTTGAGAGTGTCACCTCGGGCGATATCGCGATCAATGGCCGGTCGATCAACAAGACCGCGCCGAACAAGCGCAACATCGGCATGGTGTTCCAAAACTACGCGCTGTTCCCGCATATGACCGTGGCCGAAAACCTCGCCTATCCGCTGAGCGTGCGCAAAATGTCCAAGGCGGATATCAAAGAGCGTGTGGCCGAGTATCTGTCGCTGGTCGAGCTTTCGGCCTTTGGCGACCGTCGCCCCGGGCAACTTTCGGGCGGGCAACGGCAGCGCGTGGCGCTGGCCCGCGCGATGATCTTCCAGCCGACGCTGATCCTGATGGACGAACCTCTCGGCGCGCTCGACAAGAACCTGCGCGAGCAGATGCAGTTTGAGATCACCCGCCTGCACAAGCAGATCGGCTTTACCGTGATCTACGTCACCCACGACCAGACCGAGGCGCTGTCGATGTCCGACCGGATCGCCGTCTTTAACGACGGTGTGGTGCAGCAATGCGCCCCGCCCGCGGAATTGTACGAGCGGCCGGTGAATGCCTTCGTGGCCGAGTTCATCGGCGAGAACAACTTCGTGCAGGGCCGCGTCACCCGAATTGAGGGGGAGATCGCCAAGGTCGAGACCGATACCGGCACGATCACCACACAGACCTCCGAAGGGCTGACCGAAGGCGCGCAATGCCGCGTCTCGATCCGTCCCGAGAAACTGTTCATCCATCCCACAACCCATGCCCATGACAACGCGCTGACGGCGACCTTTGTCACGCGCATCTATGTGGGCGATTTTATCCGCTATTATTTCCGCCTGCCGGACGGCACCGACATTATCGTCAAAGTGCTCAACGACCTGTCCGCGCCCGAGTTCGAAGAGGGCGCGACGGCGCAGCTGTTGTCCCTGACGAAAGACTGCATCGCCTTTGCCAATTAAGGGCGACCGGGGGCAAACCGGGGCCCCGCATAAAACCTGGACATGACAAGGAGAGACCGATGAAGAAGCATCTGAGTTATCTGGCCACCGCGGCGCTGATCGCCAGCCCCGCCTTGGCCGAGGATCTGACGGTGACGTCCTTTGGCGGGGCCTATGGCGCCGCGCAGATGGAACATATGATCCAACCCTATATGGATAAATCCGGCACCAATATCCTGTTCGAAGATTACGGCGGCGGCGTGGCCGAAATGAAGGCGCAGGTCGAGGCGGGCAACATCCTGTGGGATGTCGTCGACATCGAGGTGATCGACCTCGAACGCGCCTGTGCCGAAGGCTATCTGGAAGTGATCGACCAATCGGTTCTGCCCGATGGCGACGATGGCACCCCGGCGGCGGATGACTTCATCGATGATGCGCTGGCCAATGAATGCGGCGTGGGCAATATCGTCTGGTCCGTCGTCTTCGCCGTGAACACCGAGAACGGCGAAGGCCCCAAAACCATCGAAGACTTCTTTGATACCGAGGCGTTCCCCGGCAAACGCGGTTTGCGCAAGCGGCCTCAGGTCAACATGGAATGGGCGCTGCTGGCCGATGGCGTCGCCCCGGAAGAGGTCTATGAGGTGTTGGCCACCGAAGAGGGGCAGAAACGCGCCTTTGCCAAGCTCGACACCATCAAGGACGACATCACTTGGTACGACAGCTGGTCGCAGGCCCCCGTGCTGCTGAACGACGGCGGGGCGACCATGGTGCAATCCGCCAATGGCCGCATCTTCGCCGCGATCAAAGATGATGGCGCCCCCTTCGAGATCGTCTGGGACAGCCACATCTATGATCTCGACGTTTGGGCCATCATGAAGGGCACGGAGAAGAAAGAAGAGGCGATGGAGTTCATCAAATTCGCCACCGGCACCGTGCCGCTCTCGGGCATGCAGGACGTGGCCTATGGCCCGACCCGCGCCTCTGCCCAAGCGCTGCTGCCCGAGGACGTGAAACAAGACCTGCCCACCGCGCATCTTGACGAAGGCGTCAAAGCCGATGGCATCTTCTGGGCCGACTATGGCGAGACGTTGGGCGAGAAGTTCAACGAATGGCTGCTGCAATAAGCCCCCTGCCCCGCGCCTGACCGGGCGCGGGGCACCCAACCCCTATAGATGAGTAACCGCGTGTCCAGCCTCACCTCCCAAGACGCCGCCAACGCCCGTCGCCAAATGCGCAGACGCCGCCTGCAGGCGTTTCTTTTCGTGGTGCCGCTGCTGCTCTTCATCCTTTTCGCCTTTGTCGCGCCGATCACCACGATGCTGTTCCGCAGCGTCTACAACCCCACCGTGGCCGAACTGGTGCCCGAAACGCTGGAGATGCTCGAAGGCTGGGAGGGCGAGAGCCTGCCCGACACGGCGGTCATCACCCAGATGGCCATCGATATGAAGCGCATGGCAAACAACCGCACCTCCGGCAGGTTCGCCGATGAGATCAACCGCGCCCTGCCGGGCATGTCGAGCGTCATCAAATCCACCGCCCGGGGCCTGCGCCGCGCCGAGGATGCCGAGCTTGCCGCCAATGGCGCCGAGATGCTGCTGGAAAAGAACGACCGTTGGGCCAAGCCCGCCACTTGGCGCGCGATCCGCAGCGCCGGGCAGGTCTATACGTCGAGCTACTACCTCACCGCTGTCGATATGGAATACGACTCCGATGGGGACATCGTCCAACGCGACACACAGATCTACAAACAGCTCTACACCAAGACGCTGAAGATGGCGCTGATCATCACCGGGCTGACGATGCTGCTGGGCTATCCGCTGGCTTTCTACATGTCGCAGGCCAGCCCCGCGACGGCGAACTTCCTGATGGTCTTTGTCCTGCTGCCCTTCTGGACCTCGCTCTTGGTGCGCACCACCGCGTGGATCGCGCTGTTGCAAGCCGGGGGCGTGGTAAATTCCTCCCTCATCTGGGCCGGGCTGATCAATGAGCCGATCGAGCTGCTCTACAATGAGTTCTCCACCATCCTCGCCATGACCCACATCCTGCTGCCCTTCATGGTGCTGCCGCTCTACGCGGTGATGCGCGGGATCGATTCGAGCTTCATGCGCGCCGCGATCTCCATGGGGTCGAACCCCATCGGCGCGTGGTACAAGATCTACCTGCCGATGAGCCTGCCGGGCCTCTCTGCCGGGGCGCTCTTGGTCTTCATCATCTCGGTCGGCTACTACATCACGCCCGCGCTGGTGGGCGGCACCGATGGGCAGATGATCTCGAACATCATCGCCTTCCACATGCAGGTGTCCAACAACTGGGAACTGGCGGCGGCCTTGGGCTCGCTCCTGCTGATCCTGATCCTCGTTCTCTACTGGCTGTTCGACCGTTTCGTCGGCACCGACAACCTCAAGCTGGGATGACGTCATGAGCCAACTGCCCGACTATTACACGATCTGGCACAAGGCAGGGCACTATGGCCTGCGCATCATGGCGGGGCTGGTGCTGATTTTCCTGATGCTGCCGATCCTCGTCATCATGCCGCTGTCGTTCAATGCCGAGCCCTTCTTCACCTTCACCCAAGGCATGCTGTCGCTCGACCCGGACGCTTATTCGACGCGCTGGTATCAGGAGATCGTCGATGATCAGAAATGGCGCATCGCGATCCGCAACTCCTTTGTCATCGGCATCGCGGCGGCCAGCATCGCCACCGTGCTGGGCACGCTGGCGGCGGTGGGCCTCTCCTCTCCCTGGATGCCATTCAAACGGGTGATCACGGCGTTGCTGCTGTCGCCCATGATCGTGCCGCTGATCATCATCGCGGCGGGCATGTTCTTCTTCTACACGCAGTTCAACCTTGTGGGCACCTTCACCGGGCTGATCATCGCCCATGCCGCCCTTGGCGTGCCCTTTGTCATCATCACCGTCACCGCCACGCTCAGCGGCTTTGACCGCTCGCTCTTCGTCGCGGGGCTGAGCCTCGGCGCCTCGCCGATTAAAGTGTTCTGGGACGTGGTGATTCCGCTCATTCGCCCCGGCGTGATCTCGGGCGGGCTTTTTGCCTTTGTCACATCCTTCGACGAGGTGGTGCTGGTGCTCTTCCTCGCAGGGCCAGAGCAGCGCACGATTCCGCGGCAGATGTTCTCGGGCCTGCGCGAGCAGATCAACCCGACGATTCTGGCGGTGGCGACGCTGCTGGTGGTGCTCTCGGCGACGATGCTTTTTGTGCTGGAAGCCCTGCGCCGACGCTCGGCCCGGCTGCGCGGGCAGGAATAGGCGAAACCACCCTAGGGCGGCACCAAACACCTGATCCATAACCATTTAAGGAGGGGGGTGAGTGGTGAGCCGTGATGGGTTCGAACCATCGACCTACTGATTAAAAGTCAGTTGCTCTACCAACTGAGCTAACGGCCCACTAGGCGGGTAACTAGAAATTACGGGCGGCAGGGTCAAGCCCTTAATTACGAAAATCTTGCGAGATGCTGGATTAGTTTTCATGCCGGGGTTATATGCGCCGAATGTACAGCGATCAGACCCCCGGATTGCCCTTCATGAAGATGCATGGGCTTGGCAATGATTTCGTCGTGTTCGATGCACGCGCGGAAGGAATCGACGTGACCCCGGCGATGGCACAGGCCATCGGGCACCGGCAATTTGGTGTGGGATTCGATCAGCTTGCGGTGATCACGCGCGGCACGGGCGACGCGCATCTGACCTTTTACAACAGCGACGGCTCCCTTTCCGCCGCCTGCGGCAACGCCACCCGCTGCATCGCGCGCTATCTGATGGACGACACAGGCCGCGATTCGCTGCATCTGACCACCGCGCGGGGCGATCTGGCAGCGAAAGACGCCGGGGGTGGCCTGACCTCGGTGAACATGGGCCATCCGCAGCTAAAGTGGGACGAGGTGCCGCTGGCGCGTGAGATGGACACGCTGCACCTGCCGATCGACGGCGATCCGACAGCCACCGGCATGGGCAACCCGCATTGCACCTTCTTCGTCGCGGATGCCGAAGCGGTGGACCTCTCCGACCTCGGCCCCCGCGCCGAGCATGATCCGCTCTACCCTGAGCGCACCAACGTTCAGGTCGCGCAGATCGTCGGACCGGACCACATCCGCATGCGCGTCTGGGAACGTGGCGTCGGCGTGACGCTCGCCTCGGGCTCCTCCTCCTGCGCCACCGCCGTGGCCGCCGCGCGCCGGGGCCTCACGGGCCGTGCCGTGCAGATCGATCTCGACGGTGGCACGCTGCATATCGACTGGCGCGAGGATGGCGTCTGGATGACCGGGCCGACGATGCATGTCTTCTCCGGCAGCCTCACCCCCGCATTTCTGGAGAGCCTGACATGAGCGCGCCGATTTTCAGCACCATGGGCTGTCGGCTCAACGCCTATGAGACCGAGGCGATGAAGGAACTCGCCGAACAGGCAGGCCTCGAGAATGCCGTGGTGGTCAACACCTGTGCGGTCACGGCCGAGGCGGTCCGCAAGGCACGGCAGGACATCCGCAAGCTGCGCAAGGCACATCCCGAGGCGCGGTTGATCGTGACCGGCTGCGCGGCCCAGACCGAGCCCGAGACCTTTAACGCCATGCCCGAGGTCGATGCCGTGATCGGCAACACCGAGAAGATGCAGGGCGCGACATGGCAAGGCATGGCGGCTGACTTCATTGGCCAGACCGAGACCGTGCAGGTCGACGACATCATGTCGGTGACCGAGACCGCGGGCCATCTGATCGACGGATTCGGCACCCGCAGCCGCGCCTATGTGCAGGTCCAGAACGGCTGCGATCACCGCTGCACCTTCTGCATCATCCCCTATGGCCGCGGCAATTCGCGCTCGGTGCCCGCGGGCGTGGTGGTGGACCAGATCAAGCGGCTGGTGGACAAGGGCTTTAACGAGGTGGTGTTGACCGGGGTCGACCTGACCTCTTGGGGCGCGGATCTGCCGGCGACGCCGAAGCTCGGCGACTTGGTGATGCGCATCCTGAAGCTGGGACCCGACCTGCCGCGGTTGCGGATCTCCTCGATCGATTCGATCGAGGTGGACGAGAACCTGATGCAAGCCATCGCCACCGAACCGCGCCTAATGCCGCATCTGCATCTGTCGCTGCAGCATGGCGACGACATGATTCTCAAGCGCATGAAGCGCCGCCACCTGCGCGACGACGCAATCCGCTTTGCCCAAGAGGCCCGCGCGTTGCGCCCCGATATGACCTTCGGCGCCGACATCATCGCCGGTTTCCCGACCGAGACCGAAGCGATGTTCGAGAATTCCCTGAAACTGGTCGAGGAATGCGACCTGACATGGCTGCATGTCTTCCCCTACTCCGCCCGCCCCGGCACCCCCGCGGCGCGGATGCCCGCGGTGAATGGTGCGGCGATCAAGGAGCGTGCGGCACGGTTGCGCGCGGCTGGCGAGCGGCAGGTACAGCGTCATCTGGAGGCGCAGGTCGGGCGCACGCATGACGTGTTGATGGAGAACCCCCACATGGGCCGCACGGCGCAATTCACCGAGGTGAGCTTTGCCGCGCCACAGGTTGAGGGGGAGATCGTGCGGGCTGAGATCACCGGAATTTCAGGAACGCAGCTGACCGCCTAGCGCGAAGGGCATCCCCTCCCCGGGGGCGATAGAACGAGGCTGTGGCCGGAAGGGCTGCCGTACTCGAAACGACTCCGCATCATGAAACCTCGCCAAATCGCCCTCCGGGGGGAGGGAGGGCGATGCCCGGTGTTCCGCCGGGCGGAACCTGTTGAGAGGTTTTAGGCCAGATGGCCGCCGTCATTACGCATGGCCACAAAAAAGGGCCCCGGTTTCCCGACGCCCTTCTCATTTCCAAAAGCCGTGGCTCGATCAGCCGTCCTTGCGGCGGTTCTTGACCGGCGCCCAAAGCTTCTTGTTGGTCAGATAGAGCAGGACCGAGAGCAGACCGAGCAGAACAACCCCGGCAAAGCCAGCTTGTTTGCGTGCGCCCAGCTTCGGCTCGGCAGTCCACATCAGGAAGGCAGAGACATCCTCGGACATGTGCTGCACGTCATTGCCATGTTCATCCGCGAACTCGACCAGCCCATCGGAGAGCGGGGGTGCCATGGCGATCCAGCCGCCGGGGAAAACGGTGTTCTCGTAAAGAACCGTGCCCGCCTGCTCTTTCTCTTTGCCGGTGTAGCTGGTCAGAAGCGCAGTGATATACTCCGGCCCGCCGATCCCTTTGAGGAACTGGTTGATGCCCAGACCATAGGGGCCGTGGAACGCGGCACGCTTCTTGGCCATCAGCGACAGGTCAGGCGCGTTGGACAGGTTGGAGCCGGGGAAGTGATCGACCGGGGTGCCGGGGCGGAAATCGTCCAGCTCGGCATCATAGACGTCATAGCCCTTGGCGTATTCGATCACCTGCTCTTCGGGCATGTTCGGACCGCTTTCGTCCGCCAACGTCCGCATCGCGACATATTCCAGACCGTGGCAGGCTGCGCAGACCTCGGTATAGATCTGCAGACCGCGCTGAAGCTGGTTTACGTCGTAACCACCGAAGGGGCCATCGAAGGAAAAGTCGATGTCGTCGATATGCGGCGTGGCGTGGGAATCATGGGCCTCGTCGCCGTGACCGTCTTCGCCCGCGTGATCGTCGGCATGGTCGTCCGCGCCGTGATCATCGGTTTCCATGACACCGACATTGGGGTCGTCGCTATGCGCTTGCCCGTCGACGTCATCCTCAGCGATGACTTCGTTTTCGGCGTTTTCCTCGGCTGTCGACTGCACTTCGTCGGTGGCGTCAACTTCCTCGGCGGGCGCTTCAGCTGCGTCCTCGGCGGAGACCTCTTCAGGTGCTTCCGCGTCAGCTGCATCCTCGGTGGCGGTCTCTTCGGCAGGTGCCTCCTCAGTTGTCACCTCGGCAGCCGGCGCCTCTTCAGCAGGCGCTTCTTCAGTGGTGGCGTCCTCGACGGGGGCCGCCTCAACCGCAGGCTCTTCAGCCGGGGCCGCTTCGGCCTCGGGCTCGACAACCGTCACGTCGGCTTCAGCCGGCGCTTCCTCGGCAGGTGCCTCTTCCGCTACCGGCGCTTCGGCGGGCGCTTCTTCCGCTACCGGCGCTTCGGCGGGCGCTTCTTCCGCTACCGGCGCTTCGGCGGGCGCTTCTTCCGCTACCGGCGCTTCGGCAGGCGCGGGTTCCGCTTCGGCCTCCGGCGTTTCCGCCGGAGTGGTCAGCAGTTCTTCTTCCGTCGCCGTGTCCTGTGCCAGCACTGCCGTTCCCGGCAGGGCGAGGCCCAGAGTGACCACGGCAGAAAGGAGGTTGGTCTTCATCATGGTCATGATCCTTATTCCGCCGGGTTCACAAGCGTCTTGGTGCCGCCTGCCTTGGGCGCATAATGCGCGTCAAAGTCGGCTTCGATGGTTTCAGGCTGCGCCAAGGGCTTCTCGATCACGCCCAAGAGGGGCAGGATGACGAGGAAATAGGCGAACCAATAGGTTGCTGCGATCAGCGAGAAGGTCGCATAGGGCTCCTCTGCGGGCATCGCACCCAGCCACATCAGGGCGAAGAAATCGATCACCAAGAGGGCGAACCACCACTTGAACATCGGACGATACCGGCCCGAGCGCACGGAGGAGGTGTCGAGCCACGGCACCAGCGCCATCACGGCAATCGCCCCGAACATCGCCAGCACGCCGAAGAATTTGGCGTCGATGATGCCACCGGTCACGAAGGAGGCGATTTGCACGACCCAAACCTCAGAGGTGAAGGCCCGCAGGATCGCGTAGAAGGGCAGGAAGTACCATTCCGGCACGATATGTGCAGGTGTCGCCAGCGCGTTGGCTTCGATGTAGTTGTCCGGGTGGCCGAGGTAGTTCGGCATAAAGCCCACGACAGCGAAGAACAGCGTCAGGATCACGGCCAGCGCGAAGAGGTCCTTGATCACGAAGTAGGGCCAGAAGGGCAGCGTGTCTTTCTTGGCGTCTTCTTTCGAGGTGCGGCGCACTTCAACCCCGGTGGGGTTGTTGTTGCCGGTGGTGTGGAAGGCCCAGATGTGCAGCACCACGAGGCCCGCAATCACGAAGGGCAGCAGATAGTGCAGCGAGAAGAAGCGGTTCAGCGTCGCGTTGTCCACGGCAGGCCCGCCCAGCAGGAAGGTCTGAAGACCCTCGCCCACGAAGGGGATCGCGCCAAAGAGGCCGGTGATCACGGTCGCGCCCCAGAAGGACATCTGACCCCAAGGCAGAACGTAGCCCATGAAGCCGGTGGCCATCATCAGCAGGTAGATCAACATGCCGATGATCCATGTGATCTCACGCGGGGCCTTGTAGGAACCGTAGTAGAGACCACGGAAGATGTGGGCATAGACCGCGATAAAGAACAGCGATGCGCCGTTCATATGCAGGTAGCGGATCATATAGCCGCCGTTCACGTCACGCATGATGTGCTCGACCGAGGCGAAGGCCAGATCGACATGCGGCGTGTAGTGCATCACCAGAACGATGCCGGTGATGATTTGCAGTGCCAGACAGAAGGTCAGCACGATGCCCCAAATCCACATCCAGTTCAGGTTCTTGGGCGTGGGGATCATCAATGTGTCGTACAACAGGCCAACGATGGGAAGGCGGCGGTGCAGCCACTTTTCGCCGTTCGAATTCGGCTCGTAATGGTCGTGAGGAATTCCAGACATCTCTCTTCCGCTCCCTTAACCCAGTTTGATCGTGGACTCGTCCACGAATTCGGCGACAGGCACCGGCAAGTTGCGCGGCGCCGGCCCTTTACGGATGCGGCCCGCGGTATCGTAGTGCGACCCGTGGCAGGGGCAGAACCAGCCGCCAAAGTCGCCAGCGTCACCCAAAGGCACGCAGCCAAGGTGCGTGCAGACGCCCATCTGAACCAGCCACTCGCCGTTTTCGTCCAAGGCGCGGTTGGCGTCCGTGGCGGGCACGTCGCCGCCCAGGTTGGCGTTCTGCGCGATGGGGTCAGGCAGGCTGGACACATCAACACCGCTTGCCTCTTCGATCTCGGCTTCGGTGCGGCGGCGAATGAACACCGGCTTGCCCAGCCATTTCACAGTCAGCTGCGTCCCGACTTCGACGCCGGACACATCCACACGAATGGACGACAGCGCCTTTACGTCGGCAGAGGGATTCATCTGGTTGACCAGCGGCCAGACGGCGGCACCAACGGCGACGGCACCTGTACCGGCTGTCGCGTAATACAGGAAATCCCTCCGGGTGCCTGCGTGTTCTTCTGCTTGGGACACGGGTTTACTCCAATTCTTGGCCAACTTTGGCCGACAGACATAGGGGTGGCGTCACCTTGCCACCTGACTTCTCGCCGCTATCTACCGGGATGGACCGCGCCCGTCCAGATGTCAAAGCCGCGCATCTTGGATCAACCGCGCCACAACGCGGCAAAAATACCGCGATTGTGGCAATATCATTACGGCGCGCTTACTGCGGCGGCGCGGTATGGGTCATCGCAGGGCGCGAATCAAAGGCATCGAACCATGCCGCCAGATCGGGGTTTCCGGCCCGCCAATCCCGCGCAGCATGGCGAAAATCGATATATCCCAAGGCGCAGCCGATCGCGATTTGCCCCATGTCCAAAGGCCCAGCCAAATGCGCAGCCCATTGATTGTTAAGCGTCTTGCAGGCCCGGTCGACCTTGCCCCACTGGCCTTCGACCCATTCCGACATGCGTTTGTCTTCGGGGCGCAGCTTGCCCTCATAGACCATGGCGAGCGCAGCATCGAGCATCCCATCCGCCGTGGCCTCCAGCGTCAAAGTGTCCCACCTGCTTGTCCCTTGGGGGTAAAGCCCCGCCCCGGCGCGGTCATCCAAATAGGCGCAGATCACCCGGCTGTCATAAAGCGTGCAGCCGTCCTCCCGCTCCAACGCGGGCACTTTGGTCAGCGGGTTGCGCGCGGCAAAGCCCTCCGCCGGGGCCAGCGGCGTGCCCGATGTCGCCTCCAGCGCGACATCGTCAAGCTGGCCGGTCTCATGCAGCAGCACCATGACCTTGCGGACATAGGGTGAGGTTGGAGAATAAAATAGTTTCACGTGAAGTCCCCCCTTGGTTGCCCGCACTATTCAACGGCGCCGCGCCAGACGCAACGGCGATCACACCCCGCGCATCAGGGCCGCCATCACCGCCGGATCCGTGCCGAACCCATGCGCCGCCATCTGCTCCGCCGCTGCGAGACGCACGGCCTCATCCTTGTTCTGGCCCAGCTTCCATGTGCCGTCGCCCCCGGTGACGCGGAGCTGACAAGGCACGATCATCCGCAGCATCTTGTCCCGCGCCTCGGGGGTCATCTTGTCCATCTTCCACGGGGTCTTTGGGGCCAGCCGCGCCTCGTAGATCGCCGATTGCCGTGCCAGCAGATCGGGCAGTTCCTCTGCCGGGCGAAGCTCTAGCGTGCCGGTCAGATGCACGGCTACATAGTTCCATGTCGGCACCTGATCCTCGATCCCGTACCAGTCGGGCGAGACATAGCTATCGGCCCCCGTCACCGCCAAACGCACCGGCTGCGGGGTTTTCAGCGCCCGCGCGATGGGGTTGGAGCGCACCAAATGCAACTCGGCCAAATCCCCGGCGTCGTTCAGGATGAAGGGCACATGCGCCATCAACGGTCCCTCTGCTCCGTTGATCGCCAGAACGCCAAAACCGGTGTCACGGGCAAAGGCAAGGTTCCGGTCGCGGCCCTCTTTGCGGTAGATCGGATTGGGGTGCATGGTGCCTCCTATGCGTTTCTTTTGGTATTGCAGAGCCTTGCGCAACTTGGCAACCTGACATCATTCTCAGGGCGGGGCGAAATTCCCCACCGGCGGTAAGCGGTCCCCGCAAGCCCGCGAGCGGCCTTTTCGAAGGTGTCAGCAGATCTGGTGCGATTCCAGAGCCGACGGTCACAGTCCGGATGAAAGAGAATGCGAACAAGGACGGGGGCGAAGCCCCGGTCTTTGCGCGTGATCGCCTTGGGTGGACGTGTCTGAACCTAAAGGAGATCACCATGACACAAGAACGTTCCGCCCGTTTCGCCTTTGTGCGTGCAAGCTGGCATGCGGATATCGTCGACCGCGCCTATGATGGGTTTACCGAAGTTATCGACGCCGCGCAGGTGGATAGCTTTGCCGTTCCCGGGGCCTTTGAACTGCCGCTCATGGCACAGCGTCTGGCCAAGACCGGGCGCTACGACGCCGTGATCTGCGCCGCCTTCGTGGTGGATGGCGGCATTTACCGGCATGACTTCGTGGCGCAGACGGTGGTCGATGGGCTGATGCGCGTGGGGCTCGACTGCGACCTGCCGGTGCTGTCGGTCTCGCTCACGCCGCACCACTATCAGGAAACGGATCATCACAACGCGATCTACCGCGACCATTTCGTCACCAAGGGGCGCGAGGCCGCGCAGGCCGCTCTTGGCATGACCCAAGCGCTGGAGACGTTTTCTTCAAATGAAAACGGCGCGGAAATTTCAAAAATTTCCGCCGCCTAGCCGAGATAGGCGCGCAGGGCCGGGGGCGGGTTGTCGAGCAATTCCGCCGCCGGTCCCGGCGCATGGGCGCGCCCGCCTTCGACAAAGATCACCTCATCCGCGATGCGGCGCACGTCATCGGGGGCATGGGTCACCATGATCAGCCCCGCGCCGGTCTCGCGGGCGAGGTCTTGGACCAAATCCAGCATCTCGACCCGCAGCGCCGGGCCGAGCGCGGCAAAGGGCTCATCCAACAGCACCCAAGGCCGCGCCTGTACCAGCACCCGCGCCAGCGCCACGCGGCTTTGCTGCCCGCCCGACAGCGCGCCGGGGCGTTTGGCGGCGTGATCGCTGAGCCCCACCCGCGCGAGGGCGGCATCGACCGCATCCCGGTCCGCCGCTTTCAGCCGCAGGTCGGGGCGCAGGCCAAGGCCGACGTTCTGCCGCACGGTGAGATGCGGGAATAGGTTGTTGTCCTGAAACAGCATCGTCATGCCGCGCTGGCCGGGATGTTGATCCGTGATCTCCTCCCCCTCCTGCAGCAGCCGCCCCGCCGCCACGGGCACGAACCCACAGATTGCCGCCAGCAGAGTCGACTTGCCCGACCCCGAGGGGCCGATCACCGCGTAATTGCGCCCCTGCGCCAGCGTCATATCGGCCACGAGGGAGAACTCGCCCCGCTCAATGCGCATGTCTTCAAGCGTCAGCATGCCAGCGCCCCCATTTGTCGCAGATGAAAAACACCGCCAGCGCCAAGACCAGCAAAAGCAGCGCTGCGCCCGCCGCGGCCTCCATCCGGTAGGCGCCCATCAGACGATACATCTGCAAAGGCAGCGTCGCACGTTCCTGATCGGCGAAAAGCGCGATCACGCCGAGATCCCCCACCGAGAGCGCCCCCGTCAGCCCGGCAGCAAAGCCCAATTGCGGGCGCAGACGCGGCAGGACCAGCCGCCGCCACAGCGCCCAACCCGTCATGCCGAGGGTCTGGGTCAGGGGGCCATAATCCTGCAAGGTCTCGCGCAGGCGCGGCACCAGAATGCGCAGCACGAAAGGCAGCGCCATCAGCGCGTTGACCAAGGCGGTAACCGGCAAGCTCAGCCGTGCCGGGTCCAGCACAGGGTTGATCAGGATGAACCACCCCGTGCCAATCATCAGCGGCGAGGCCGCAAGCCCCATCAGGCCAATCGCCTCCACCCCGCCACGCCGCCGGGTGGCGATCCAGCCTGCCATCGGCAGCGCCAGCAGGGCCAGCACCGCCACGCTCAACCCCGCCACCAGAATGCTATTCCCGGTGGCCTGCCAGACCGAGGCGGGCAGCTGCGCGACCCCCGCCAGCCCGCGCAGCACCACGGCGCCCAGCGGCAGCAACAGGAACAGCGCGGCGAGCGCGATGACGGCGATGTCGAGCAACCGCTGCGCGCCGCCCCGCGCATCCCAGCGGCGCAGGGGGCGGTCCAACCCGCCGCCCAAGCTGATCGGCGGGATTAGCCAAAGCGCCGCCACCGCCGCAGCGCCAGCCAGAACAAGCTGCACCACAGACAACAGCGCGGCGCGCCCCAGATCAAAATCAAACCGAAAGGCCTGATAGATCGCTAATTCAATCGTCGTCGCCCGCGGCCCACCGCCCAGCGTCAGCGCCACAGCGAAACTGGTCAGGCAAATCACGAAAATCAGCGCCGCCACACCGGGCAGCACCTGCCGCAGCATTGGCCATTCCAGCGCCATAAACAGCGCCCGCGGCGTCATCTGAAGCTGCCCCGCGAGCCGAAACCGCTCAGAAGGGATGCTCTGCCAGCCTTGCAGCAAAAGCCGCGTCGCCAGCGGGAGGTTAAAGAAGACATGCGCCAGTACCACACCATGCAGCCCGTAGATTGACACCGGCGGCAGGCCCAGAGCCGCGCCAAATTGGTTCAGCACGCCCGAGCGGCCAAAGACCGTCAGCAGCCCCAGCACCGCCACGATCACCGGCAGAATAAACGGCGCGCCGAGCAATGTGATCAGCGCCCCGCGCCCCCAAAACCGCCGCCGCGCCAGCGCGCGGGCGACCGGCACGGCCAGCAGCACAGACAGCACCGCCGACCAGACCGCCTGCGTGACGGTAAAACGCACCGCCGCCCAATCCGCCGGGCCGAGCCCTGCGCCCACATCGGCCGCCGCGAAAACGGCGACCAAAGCGGCAAGGATCAGCCCTGCGACCAGCGCGGCGGCGAAAAGCCCCGTCTTGCCGCTTAACGCGACAGCGCGGTCAGCCATTCGTCCAACGCCTCCTCACGGAGCGCGGGGACCTCGTCGTTCGGCACCAACAGCGCCTTGCCGGGCTGGATCATGCCTTCGAACCCTGCGGGCAGACCGCCTTCGGGCGTCACGGCGGGATACATCCAATTGGTCGTCGGCAGCACCGATTGCGCGGCATCAGAGACGAGGTATTGCAAGAACCGATCCGCCAGTTCCGGCTGATCCGACCCGGCAAGCTTCCCCGCCACTTCGATCTGCATGTAGTGGCCTTCGTCGAACAGCGCTGCGGTCTTGCTGTCGTCCTCCTCCGCGATCAGGTGATAAGCGGGGGAAGTCGTGTAGCTCAGCACCATGTCGGCCTCGCCTTCGAGGAAGAGGCCATAGGCTTCGGACCACCCTTTGGTCACGGTCACAACATTGTCGGCCAGCCCCGCCCAAACCTCGGGCGCCTCATCGCCATAGGCCGCTTTGACCCACATCAGCAGCCCCAAACCGGGCGTCGAAGAGCGCGGGTCTTGGATCACGATTTTCAGATCGCTCTCGGCCAGCGCTTTGAAATCGCCGGGCGCGTCCAGATCGGTGCCGTGGACAAATGCGAAATAGCCCCAGTCATAGGGCACGAAGACTTCATCTTCCCAAGTGATCGGCAGGTCATAGTCGGCCTGCAACCCGCTCGGCGCAAACAGATCGGTCCCCTTCGCGGCGGCGACGAGGCTGGTGTCCAGCCCCAGCACGATATCCGCGTCGGACCGTGCGCCTTCAAGCTTGAGCCGCGCCAAAAGGGCCGCACCGTCGCCCATGCCGACGAATTTCAGATCGCAGCCGCATTCGGCCTCGAACCCCTCTTCGATGGCCGGGCCCGGCCCCCATTCGGTGACGAAACTGTCGTAGGTATAGACCGTCAGTTCAGGCGTCTCGGCCCATGCGGCCGATGCGCCCATGACGCCCGCAGCAAGTGTAAGATACTTCATCGCATCCTCCTTTTGCGGCGAAAGGTAAAAGGTGGATGTCTGTCCTGACCTTCCCTCCGCCGGTGTTAACCGGTTCAGGTTCAACGGGTCCGCACAGCATGCACATCTCAGCCCAAAGGCCCCCCGAGGTAGCGTCAGGGGTAGATCGGACCTGCACAATTGGCAAGGCAAATCCCCTTGAGGCAGGGCGCTGCCCCGGCTAAGGGTTTGACAACAGGAGGTCCGCCCATGTCGATCAACAGCTTTGGCCATCTTTACCGGGTCACCACATGGGGCGAGAGCCACGGGCCCGCCCTTGGGGCGACCATCGACGGCTGCCCCCCCGGCGTGCCGATTGACGAGGGCATGATTCAACAGTGGCTCGACAAGCGCAAACCGGGCCAGAACAAATACACCACTCAGCGGCGCGAAGCGGATGAGGTGCGGATCCTGTCGGGCACCTTCGAAGGGGTCACCACCGGCACGCCGATCCAGTTAATGATCGAGAACACCGATCAACGCTCGAAAGACTACGGCGACATCAAGGACAAGTTCCGCCCCGGTCACGCCGACATCACCTATTTCCAGAAATACGGCATCCGCGACTATCGCGGGGGTGGCCGCTCCTCGGCCCGGGAGACCGCCGCGCGGGTGGCGGCGGGCGGTCTGGCGCGGGAGGCGATCAAGGTGCTGGCCCCGGAGCTTCAGATCACCGGCTACATGGTGCAGATGGGGCCGCATAAGATCGACCGCGATGCCTTTGACTGGGACCAGATCGACCAAAACCCCTTTTGGGTGCCGGATGCCAAGGCAGCGGCGGACTGGGCCGACTACCTCGACGGGCTGCGCAAATCGGGCAGCAGCGTCGGCGCGATCATTGAAGTGACGGCGCGCGGCGTGCCTGCGGGTCTCGGCGCGCCGGTCTATGGCAAGCTCGACACCGATCTGGCCGCCGCGATGATGAGCATCAACGCCGTCAAGGGCGTGGAGATCGGCGAGGGCATGTCGGCGGCCATGCTGACCGGCGAATTGAATGCCGATGAGATCACCATGGGGCCGGAGGGGCCGGAGTATTCCTCAAACCACGCGGGCGGCATCTTGGGCGGGATCAGCACCGGGCAGGATGTGGTGCTGCGTTTCGCGGTGAAGCCGACCTCCAGCATCCTGACCACGCGGCGCACCATCACCAAACAGGGCGAAGAGACCGAGATCATCACCAAGGGCCGCCACGATCCCTGCGTCGGCATCCGCGCAGTGCCAGTGGGCGAGGCGATGATGGCCTGCGTGCTGCTGGATCACCTGCTGCTGCATCGCGGACAGATTGGCCAGAACCGCGGCATAATCGGCCCCGAGGCGTGAGGATCAAAGCATGAAAGTCGATGATTTCTCCGCCCGCCCCGCCCTTGGTGTCGGACTGAAAATCACGGCGATCCTGCTTTTCACCTGCATGTCGGCAATCATCAAATCGTTGGCCGACGACGTGCCCGCGGGCGAGTCTGTCTTCTTCCGCTCCTTCTTTGCCATTCCAGTGATCCTGATCTGGCTGGCACAGCGCGGCAAATTGAAAAGCGGGCTGAAGACGCAAAACCCGATGGGCCATGTTTGGCGCGGGCTCTTCGGCACCACGGCGATGGGGCTGACCTTTACCGGCCTCGGCCTGCTGCCCCTGCCCGAGGTCACGGCCATCGGCTTTGCCACACCGATTTTCACGGTCATCCTCGCCGCCGTGTTGCTGGGCGAGAAAATCCGCCTGATCCGCGTGAGTGCTGTGGCGATTGGGCTGGTGGGGGTGATGATCATCCTCTGGCCGCGATTCACCAGCATCGGCACGATGGAGCAGACAGCCACCATCGGCGCGTTGCTGATCCTGATGGCGACGATGGTGCGCAGCCTCGTGCAGATTCACATTCGTCAATTGGTGCAGAACGAAGACACCGCCGCGATCGTCTTTTACTTCTCCTGCACTGCCTCCTTGCTGGCGCTTTGCACCCTGCCCTTCGGCTGGGTCATCCCCGATCTGCAAACCTTTGGCCTGCTGGTCCTCGCCGGGTTGATCGGCGGGGTGGCGCAGATTCTGATCACCTCAGCCTATCGCTTCGGCTCGGCCTCGATGCTGGCGCCCTATGACTATACCTCGATGCTTTTCGCCATTTTGCTGGGTTATGTCTTCTTTGCCGAACTGCCCACGATGATGATGCTGGCCGGCGCGGCGCTGGTGATCAGCGCGGGCGCGCTGGTGATCTGGCGCGAGCGGCAATTGGGGATGGAACGGGGCAAGGCGCGGTCTGTCACCGATCCCAAAGCGTGATCGAATGCGGGCTTTCGCCCGGCCCGGCCTCTCCCTATGGTGCCCCGAAACCGGATAGAGGAGATGACCGATGAGCGACGCGGATCCGAAAGATCACAAGGAAAAGATGCAGCAGCGTCAGGCCGAGCAGCGCGCCAAGGTGGCCGAGTTGCAAGACCCGGACAAGGGTCTGGTGCTGGTCCATACCGGGCCGGGCAAGGGCAAATCCTCTTCCGCCTTCGGCGTGGTGGTGCGCGCGCTTGGCTGGAAACAGCGCGTCGGCGTGGTGCAGTTCATCAAGGGCAAATGGAAAACCGGCGAACGATTGTTCTTTGAACGGTTGGATGAGGTGACATGGCACACGATGGGCGAAGGGTTCACTTGGGACACCCAAGACCGCAACCGCGACATCGCCGCCGCCGAAGCCGCATTCGGCAAGGCGCGTGAGATGATGGAGAGCGGGGACTATGACCTTGTGGTGATGGATGAGATCAACATCGCCATCCGCTATGAATACCTCAAGATCGAAGATGTGATCGCCGGGCTCGACGCCCGCGACAAGCGCACCGCCGTGGTGCTGACAGGCCGCGACGCCCGGCCCGAGCTTTGCGACTATGCCGATCTGGTGACCGAAATGTCCGAGGTCAAACACCCGTTCAAAGCGGGCATCAAAGCACAGCGCGGCGTCGACTACTAAGACACGAAAAGGATCGCCCGCATCTGGGCGATCCTCTCAATCCGACCGCTCAAACGGGTCTTTAGATCGCGGCCCCTTTAGGGTCGAGCGTCACCGAGTAGAGCTCGGTGTCGGCGCGGTCCATCAGGCGCACTTTCATCTGCTGGGTCTTGGCGTCGATATCGACCAAGCCAAAGAATTGCAGACCGGCGGAGGGCGGCAGGTTCACCTGACCTTCTTCGGGCGCTTTGACGTATTTCAACTCGGGGCCAAAGGTGCCGTCCAATTCGTTCGGGCCGAAGGTGCCGGCGTGCAGCGGGCCCGAGACGAACTCCCAGAACGGGTCAAAGTCCTGAAACTGCGCCTTGTCGGGGTTGTAGTAATGCGCGGCGGTGTAATGCACATCCGCCGTGAACCAGACGACGTTGTCGACCTGCGCGGTCTTGATGAAACGCAGCAGCCCCGCGATCTCTTGCTCGCGGCCTTTGGCGGCACCGTTGTCGCCATTGGCAACCGCTTCGGCCCCGCCGCCGACGACCAGACCGATGGGCATGTCGCAGGCGATGACCTTCCACGTGGCCGCCGAATTGGTCAGTTCCCGCTTGAGCCATGCCATCTGCTCGGCCCCGAGGATATCGGTGGCCTGCGACATCTCGGTCTGCATGTTCTCGCTGTTCGGCCCGCGGTAGCTGCGCAGGTCAAGGAAGAAGACATCCAGCATCGGACCGTAGTTGATCTTGCGGTAAACCCGGCCCGGCTCGGCGGGGGTGATGCGCAGCGGGGTCATCTCATGAAAGGCCTGCGAAGCGCGGGCGGCGAGGACATGGATCGACTTCTCGCTATAGCGGTCGTCTTCCATCAGGCTGCGCGAGGAGGACCAGTTGTTCACGACCTCATGGTCGTCCCACTGCATGAAGGTCGGTACATGGGCGTTCATCTCGCGCACATGGTCGTCCATCAGGTTGTATTTCCACTGACCGCGGTATTCGTCCAGCGTCTCAGCCACCTTGCGTTTCTCGTCGATGATGGTGGTGTTCTTCCACATCGTGCCGTCGTCAAGCTGCACCTCATCCTCAAGCGGGCCATCGGCATAGATGGTGTCACCGGAATGCAGGAAGAAATCGGGGCGGTGTTTGGCCATGGTCGCATAGGTGCGCATGCCCTCATCGTCGATGCCCCAGCCCTGACCGGCGGTGTCACCGGACCAAGCAAAGCGCACGTCGCGGCGCGCGGTGGGCGCGGTGCGGAACTGGCCGATGATCGGCTCGGAGGTGGCGTTGATGTCGCTCAGGTCGGCGGCGGTGAAGCGGTAAAAGATATCCTGATCCGAGGGCAGCCCTTCGACCAGACGTTTCACCGCCAGATCGTGGTTCGGCAGCGCGTTCATCGGCGCAAGCTGGCGCGCGTTGGCAAAGCTTTCGGTGGTGGAGATTTCGACCTGCACCCGTGCCGGGCGGTCAGTGCGGGTCCAGATCATGCCGGACTGCGTGTCGACATCGCCCGATTGCACCCCATGGGTAAACACCGGGCGCGAGGCCGCACGGCTGAGGCTGGGCATGGCAAGGCTTGCGGCAAAGGCGGTGGAGCCCGCCAGCACAGCGCGACGGGTCGGGCGGATCAGTTTGGTCATCGTGAGCTTCCTCTGAGGGTGGCGATGGCGGCACAGAACCCCCGGCGCGTGACAGAGCGCCGACAGCCGCGTGACTCTTTGGCAAAGCTTTGGTGACAGGGCGATGACGTGTTACCAAAATCGACCCTATAACCTCATTCCGTAACATTTTGATTGAACCGAATCGCCCCGATGTGTAGATTACGGTGCAACAACAGGAGACCCCCATGCAGGCATTCATCTGCGACGCGCAGCGCACCCCCATTGGCCGTTACGGCGGCGCCCTCTCTTCGGTTCGCGCCGATGATCTGGCCGCCGTACCGTTGAAAGCGCTGATGGAGCGCAATCCTTCGGTGGACTGGGCGCGCGTGGATGACGTGATCATGGGCTGTGCCAACCAAGCGGGCGAAGACAACCGCAACGTGGCGCGCATGGCGTCGCTATTGGCTGGCCTGCCGGTCGACGTGCCGGGTGCGACGATCAACCGTCTCTGCGCCAGCGGGATGGACGCCGTGGGTGCTGCCGCTCGGGCGATCCGCGCGGGCGACATGGACCTTGCCATCGCCGGCGGGATTGAGAGCATGTCGCGCGCGCCCTTTGTGATGCCCAAGGCCGAAACCGCCTTTTCGCGCAGCAACGCCGTTTATGACACCACCATCGGCTGGCGCTTCGTGAACCCCAAGATGAAAGCGCAGTTCGGCGTCGACTCGATGCCCGAAACCGCCGACAACGTCGCCGCCGACCACGCGGTGTCGCGCGAAGATCAGGACGCCTTCGCCGCGCGCAGCCAGGAACGCTATGCCGCCGCCGCTGAGAAAGGCCTCTTCGCCGAGGAAATCGCCCCGGTCACCATTCCGCAGCGCAAGGGCGATGACGTGGTCGTCGACAGCGACGAACACCCCCGCCCCGGCACCACGTTGGAGAAACTGGGCAAGCTGCGCGGCATCAACGGCGCCGACCTGACCGTGACGGCGGGCAATGCCTCGGGCGTGAACGACGGTGCTGCGGCAATGCTCTTGGCCTCCGAGGCGGGCGTAAAAGACCACGGCCTCACCCCCATCGCCCGCGTCGTCGCCATGTCCGCGGCGGGCGTGGAGCCCCGCGTCATGGGCATCGGCCCGATCCCGGCGGTGCGCAAGGTGCTGGACCGCGCGGGTCTCACGATCGAGCAGATGGACGTGATCGAGCTTAACGAAGCCTTCGCGAGCCAAGGTCTCGCCACCCTCCGCGCCTTGGGCGTGCCGGACGATGCGCCCCATGTGAACGCCAACGGCGGCGCCATCGCCATCGGCCACCCTCTGGGCATGTCCGGCGCGCGTCTGGTGATGACGGCGGCGCTGCAGCTCAAGCGGACGGGCGGCAAATACGCGCTATGTACCATGTGTGTGGGCGTGGGTCAGGGCGTTGCCCTGATCCTCGAAAACGCAGGCTGACACTTCTTTCCTCGAAAGGAACGGACCGATGTATGCACAGATGATCAAATCCACTGGCAAGGGCGTCAAAACCCTCGACGAGATGGACCCCGAAGAGCGCGCCTTTCAGGAACGCATCGACGCGGGCGGCAAGATCGAGCCCAAGGACTGGATGCCCGACGGCTATCGCAAGAACCTGATCCGCCAGATCGGACAGCATGCGCATTCCGAGATCGTGGGCCAATTGCCGGAAGGCAACTGGATCACCCGCGCCCCGACGTTGGAGCGCAAGGCGATCCTTCTGGCCAAGGTGCAGGACGAGGCCGGCCACGGTCTCTACCTCTACTGCGCAGCGGAAACGTTGGGCGTGACCCGCGACCAGATGACCCGCGACCTCCTTTCAGGGAAGATGAAGTACTCCTCGATCTTCAACTATCCGACCCTGACCTGGGCCGACATGGGCGCCGTGGGCTGGCTGGTCGATGGTGCCGCGATCATGAATCAGGTGCCGCTGCAGCGCACCTCCTACGGGCCCTACGCCCGTGCGATGGTCCGCATCTGCAAGGAAGAAAGCTTCCACCAGCGCCAGGGCTTCGACATCATGATGAAGATGGCCAACGGCACGCCCGCCCAGCGCAAGATGGCGCAGGACGCGCTCAACCGCTTCTGGTTCCCGGCGCTGATGATGTTCGGCCCCTCGGACAAGGACTCGGTCCATTCCGCCCAGTCGATGGCGTGGAAGATCAAGATGAACACCAATGACGAGCTGCGTCAGAAGTTCGTCGACGAGACCGTGCCGCAGGCCGAGTACCTCGGCCTGACGATCCCCGACGAGACGTTGAAGTTCAACGAAGAGACCGGCCACTACGACTTTGCCGAGCCGGATTGGGAAGAGTTCTTTCAGGTGCTCAAGGGCAATGGCCCCTGCAACACCGAACGGCTCGCGGCGCGCAACAAGGCCTGGGACGAAGGCCGCTGGGTGCGCGAGGGGCTTTTGGCCCACGCCGAGAAAAAGCACAGCAGACAAATGGCAGCGGAGTAAGCGAGATGAGCAGCCCTGAATCCAGCGAATACAAAGGCACCGAAGCCGCCCCCCACGGCGAAGCGCGGCCCACCGAATGGCCCCTGTGGGAAATCTTCATCCGGGGCCAACACGGGCTGAGCCATCGCCATGTCGGCAGCCTGCACGCCGCGGACGCGGAAATGGCGATTAAGAACGCCCGCGATGTCTATACGCGCCGCAACGAAGGCGTGAGCATCTGGGCGGTCGAGGCCAGCGCCATCGCCGCCTCCTCCCCCGAGGAGAAAGGCGCGCTTTACGAACCCGCCAACGACAAGGTCTACCGCCACCCGACCTTCTACGACATTCCCGACGAAGTGGGGGCGATGTGAGCGGCACCGATCCCAAGTTCGAATTCCTCTGCCGGATGGGCGACAACGCGTTGGTGCTGGGCCACCGCGTCTCGGAATGGTGCGGCGTGGCGCCGGTGCTGGAAGAGGACATCGCGCTGGCCAATGTGGCGCTCGACCTGATCGGGCAGACGCAGCTTTGGCTGGGTCTGGCGGGCGAGGTCGAGGGCGCAGGCCGCGACGCCGACAAGCTCGCCTTTCACCGCGATGTCTGGGACTTCCGCAATGTCCTGCTGGTGGAACAGCCCAACGGCGATTTCGGCCAGACCATGATGCGGCAGTTCCTGTTCGACGCATGGCATTTGGCGCAACTGACCGCGCTGATCGACTCTAGCGACAAAGAGATCGCCGCCATCGCCGAGAAATCGGCGAAAGAGGTGACCTATCATTTGGAGCGCTCCTCCGACACGGTGATCGGCCTTGGCGACGGGACCGAGGAAAGCCACCGCCGAATGCAGGCGGCGCTCGACCTGCTTTGGCCCTATGTGGGTGAGATGTTCATCAGCGATGATGTCGACGCCGCCATGGCCGAGGCCGGTATCGCCCCCGATCCGGCGAGCATGCGCAAAAGCTACGACCAACTGGTCGGCGACACGCTGGCGGCGGCGACCCTCAGCAAGCCCGAGGATGACTTTGCCCATAGGGGCGGGAAGACCGGCGCACGGCACAGCGAACATCTGGGCCATATGCTGACCCAGATGCAGTGGCTGCAACGCGCCTACCCGGACGCCACATGGTGAAACCCGCCCCCCACAGCCTGTCTC
>NZ_JAGHRG010000016.1:0-59384 GCF_017743915.1 Sulfitobacter sp. R18_1 | reverse complement strand
GCAGACCAGCGTCGACGGCGCCCGCCATCAGTAATGATTTCCATCTCAGACATAAGCACGTGCTTAAGGCTATCCTTAAGCCTCCTTGGTCAGTCCAAGGTGTCCGGTCGAAATGGGGGCCAGTTCAAGACGCGACGATGAAACTTAAGCCCTCAACATATCGACGATCAGCATGGCTAGTTGCCGCCCTTGTAGGAGGAGCCGCTTTAGGGGCCTGTTCGCCGGTGACAAATAGTACGCAGCAAACCAGCCCCCTTCAGGGTCCGCCGGTTACTGATAATCATACACCCTATACTGTTTGCTTGGCGGCGCTGGCGGCGAACCCTGCCCCAAACCGACCAACCGTCGCGGTAGGGCTCATCGCTGACAAAACAGGCAAGCGCGCCTACGACAGCCTGAACGATAGCACTGAGCTAACCCAAGGCGCGTCCGAAATGCTGATCAGCGCCTTCTTCAAGACAAAGCAAGTTAATCTTGCTGAACGTCTCGATCCTAGAGTGGCTTTGGCAGAGCAGCAGCTTATCGAGCAGAAACTTATCAAGAGGCCCGCTCGCATCGTCGATGTTGCGCCAGCGCATTTTCTGGTCCTCGGCGCATTGACTGAGTTGAACTACAACATCCAATCGGGCGGCGAACGACTTTACATCGCTGGTATTGGCGGCAGTCGCCGAGCTGCAGTGATAAATGTCGGCATCGATCTAAGGGTCGTAGACATGAATAGCTTCGGCACAGTCTACGTCACAAGTCTCCAGAAACAAATTGTTGGCGTCGAGCATGAGGCGGGCGTTTACCGCTTCTTCGGCGACCGCTTTGTAGAATTCGACTCCGGAGAAATACGCAACGAACCGTTGCAACTTGGAGTTCGGTCGGTGGTGGAACTGGCGGTCTACCAGATCCTCACTGAAGGGCTCGGCCTGCCAGCACAAGAGAGAGAAGGCTGCGCACCGGGTGGGGAATACCCCGAGAAAACAGACCAGACACAAACTTAACCTCAGGAAGGATTACTCAAATGAAACCTCACCAGCTTGCTGCTTCGGCCATTGCGATCATTATTGCAGCGCCAGCTTTCGCATTCGATACTATCAACTGGAACTGGGACGCTGACGTTCAGTCTACTGTTGTAACAGATGCTGTAAGTAGCATTTCTGTTGCACCTACCGGTTTGGAGCAGGTCGAATCCGAACAGACTTCACTGGGCGCCATGACGGCACTTAGTTCCAGCACGGGTATCGACAACGCGCTGACCGGGTTGGTCGGATTTTCCAGCGACGACATGGTCAATGTCGAAACTCAAGCAAGCGCACTTGGGAACAGCGCAAGCTTCGATTCCGACGTCTCGGTCGCTTTTGACGCCAGCCAAACGTTCGGAGGCGCTGACCTCACTCTTGGTACAGGCCTAACCGGTACAATTGCAGATATTTCTTTGCCGGGGGCGATCCTTGCGACTGCGACGACAACTGGTGTGCTGAACGGCACCGTGGATAACAGCGCTACCGGGGTCGCGAACAGCTTAACCGCAAATCTGGTCACTACTTCAGATCAGGATGCGTTCTTGATGGGCAATAATGTTCAGAATGCCATTGGGACTGTTGGCTCTACTTCTACCGTCGATGCTGTCGTCTTTGCAGATGTGCCAGGCCTTGGAACGCTTGCATCTCCAACGATCTCATCGGCTTCTACGGCGGTTGGCAACAACCTGGGCGTTACCATCGACGGCATCAACTGAAATCAGAATGGCGCGTGAGGTTCTTTCCCCACATTGTTCATCTCCAAAGAGCTTTATGCGCCACAGGTGGCCCAATGCCCGTATTGGGCCACCTCCCTCACCTCACGCTTTGATCTGGAGAACTGTCGTGAAATATATTCTCGTTGTTTGCCTTCTTTTGCCAGTTCCCAAAGAAGTTTGGGCTGGAGAAACGACCTTCGTCATTGGAAGTCGTCCTTGGAATTTCGCCAATCGAAGCCGCGAAAACCACCTAACTATGCAGATGCGCGGACCTGATAGCTTTGGCGGAGCCCCCAGCCCTCCTAACCTTACCGCAAGTGGACACCACGGCTATCCAGTCAGCTCAACCTCTTATGCGATCGGGAACTGGGTGCAGGTCGACATGCATTTGGGGGATGGCTCTGAAGGTCTGATTATGATCGAAAATCACCAGAACAATCAGGGTAATCAGCAATCTGTTTCAGACGCTCTGGGTGAAATTATTGACAGCTACCAAACGGATGCCTCCACCAACTCAAAAACGATCGTGGAATAGCGGTTTTGCGAGCATATTTGCTTCAGCAAAGAACCTCTGCAACCCAAATTCGGCTAGCCTATCAGCTAGAAAAGCTCTTGCCACCTTTTGAGATGGTAAGCCTCATTAGGCCTTGTGATGCACTGAGAAGCTCTTTTTTGGCCGCTAGTGGTGTAGAAAGGGTGTACAGACTTATCCAGAGGTGACGTTGCGAGGAAACGGCTCTGACCGAGCAGCCATTCCGATATGGTCTCCTCCATGCTTGATTTCTTGGAGAAGGGAAGTAATTGCCTTGCCCGCATCGAACCCAACAGCCCACCTAAAACCCCTCAAAATTCTTCTAGTAGAAGACAATGAAATCAACCGCAGCATCGCGGGTGAGATGATCAAAGTAGAAGGTCATCAGGTTATCTTCGCTCACGATGGACATGACGGGTTCCGTAAAGCGCAGGAAGACTTCTTTGATCTCATACTTATGGATATCAGTATGCCCGGTATGAACGGGGTCGAGGCTACTAAGAAAATCCGAAAAACAGCGGGTCCTTCACAGAACACACCCATTTTTGGCGTGACCGCACACGCACTTGCTGATGAGATAAAGAGCTTTTATTCATTCGGCATGCAACGCTGCCTAATTAAACCCCTGCGGATCAATGTATTGAGAGAAGCCTTGGCAACTATTGATGGCGACAGGCAACTGAAGCGAGAGGACTTCTATCTGATCAATAGCGATGTGCTGCTTGAATTGTGCGCGGCTATGGAGCGCCGGGCATTCCTAGCTCTCTTGGTGCAAGTTGTCGATGAAATCGAACAAGCACGTGTTCTTATATCTCAGCAGATGGCCGCTCGCTCTTATGTAAAGGTCGCTAGAGATGCGCATAGGATTGCGGGTTCCGCAGCCGTAGTTGGAGCTTCAGTGCTGCAAAAGTCAGCTGCGGCGCTTGAGGCAGCGGCTAAAGTGCGTGATGATGTCGGTATCTCCCAAAAATTCAACGATTTTGTTTCTAAGGCCGAAGAGACCGTCACGGTACTTAAAGAATATAGTCAGGGGCTTTAGCGTTCAATAATCCCTTTCTGCTTGCCTAGGAGCGCTGCGTGGGTTCTGTTTCTTGCGCCTAGTTTCTGCATCAAAGATTTCATGTAGAGTTTAATTGTAACTTCTTGCAACTCTAAGTCACGAGCGATTTCTTTGTTGGACTTTCCTTCGCGCAATCCCGCAAGGACTTGCATTTCTCGGGCGGTCAGTACGACATCAGGATCTGGGGTTACACCCGCAGACTGCGCTTCGCGCATCCATCTTATCGGAGCGAACTGTTCGCCCAAAAGCATAAGATTAATTGCGCCTACAATCGCGCGCACGCCCAACGTCTTAGGAATGAAGCCCGCCGCTCCATAATCCAAGGCTTGCTCTGCAATCTCAACAGAAGCGACACCTGACATCAATGCTATGGGGGTTGAACCAGCACTTTCTAGCGTCTTCTTAAAACCTTGGAGGCCCTGCATCCCTGGCATATCGTAGTCCAAGAGAACTATATCGGGGGAAAGCTCTTCTAGCTTTAACAGCACTTCTGCAACTGTAGAAGCTTGGGTAACAGTAATATCCCCCGTGTTTTCAAGAACATGAGTAAAAGCCTCCCTAACTAAATCATGATCATCAGCAACAAGAACATGCATGCAAAGATAGACCTTTCTCTAGTTCTCAAGGATTCGGGCGCGACCAGATGCTTTTACGCACGCGCTACGATTGTATTAGGGAGCAAACTTTTTGCCCAATTGGTTCTTCCGATACCTATCAATAATACTTACAGCTCCCGGAATTTTCCGCGCGCAGTATTTTGGATAAAAAATATACCTTTTAGTATAGCATCTTAGCCATTGGGATATGCCCTCCCTCATTCCCCATCCAATAACACGTGGAAAGATGAGAAGCTTGAAGCTGCGCGTCAAAGCCGGCCAAGAAGTTAAGTTTATACTACCTGAGCCAAAAAATTTCGTTTTGATCTACGTCAAACCTCAGCCTGTTGTCCCTTGCTAAGCTGAGCATAGACGCACTAAATTTGCCAACAGGAGGCGTATTATGTCAACCAAGACAATTCTGACCTGCCTTACCGATACGCAAACCGCTGAAGCGGTATTGCGCGCCTCAGCTTTGCTGGCCCGCCAACATAATGCCCATGTCATCGGGTTGCATACAATAGAAGCTTTGGTGGTTTATCCTGGCATTGCCATGCATGTCCCAGACAGTGTGTTTGCAGCATATGGTCAGTCCCAAAAAGAACAATCGGCCGAGCTGAAGACCCTGTTCGAGACCCATCTTCACACTGAAGATTTCGTCTCCGAGTGGCGTCTCGTCAAAAGCCAGTCAGAGACTGCCTCAGAGCGGATCGTTGAAAGTGCGCAATGTGCAGACCTTGTGGTGATGCCGGCTGTAGGTTCCGACGCACAGAACAATGCGCATGCCCGTCTTTTAGAAGCGGTTATCCGGGATGCGGGGAGGCCAGTCCTTGTGGTGCCTAAAGACTTCAAGGCTGACACGCTTGGGCAAGACATTTTGATTGGGTGGAACGGTACACGCGAGGCGGTGCGAGCTGCGCATGATGCCCGCGCCTTACTCAGCGAAGGCGATAATGCCCATATTGTGCGGATCAATGAACATCATCATGACGTCAGCCGTGATGTAACCTCAAGCGACCTGGCTGCTGCCTTTGCTCGACATGGAATTAAGACCACCTTGGTCGAGCGCTTTTGGGGGCGCCCCGGTGTGGCGGCTGCATTGAACAAAGAAGCGTTTGAAAGAGGCGCAGATATGATTGCTGTCGGCGCCTTTGGGCATTCACGAACATACGATCTCGTCATCGGAGCGGCCACCCGCGAGTTGCTGCGGAGCGCTGACTTCCCAGTGTTGTTTTCTCGCTAAGCACCCACCAAGACGAGGTGCCCGCCAAGAACCTAGAGGCTGAAAGCAGCCACTGCTTTCCTCCCAGAATTGGAGAACCCTATGTACACAAAAATCATGATCCCCATTGATTTGCGTCATGTTGACCAAATGGGGAAGGCTCTTCAGGTCACCGCTGATGTCGGAAGACTTTATGGCGCGGAAGCCCATATTCTAGGGGTAGGGCAAACGGCGCCCAGCCAAGTTGCACGTACGCCCGAAAGTTTTACCGATAAACTGACGGCTTTCGCATCTAAAAGCTCCGAGATTTATGGCATAGCTTTCGAGGCACATAGTGAGATCAGCCACGATCCTTCGGTTGATCTCAATAATGTCTTAACGCGCGCCGCGAAATCTATTGGAGCCGACCTTGTCGTTATGGCAAGCCACACGCCTGGATTTGCCGAACATATATTCTCGTCGAACGCAGGCTACTTTGCTTCGCATGCCGATATATCAGTGCTGGTCGTGCGCTAGTTTCACATATCTTGAGGGGGGGCAGCCCAAAGCAGTATATTCACGTCTGCCTGCAAACAAACCAGAGGCAGACCCTCAGCCACTTTCGGCGTTATCTGCCAAATCATAATCCTTCCAACCAAAGAAGCCGGAGAGCGTGCCCAAGACAAGAGAAGCTGACCCCCAGAAAGCCATATCGGGAAAGTCATTTGAGATAGAAAAGGCCAAGAAGGCAGCAACCACAAAAACACCCCCCCCGAGGCGGGGGAGCTTGAAGGTAAGGGCTCCGGCGCCAAACACTAGGACGGCAAAAGTAATGCCGAAAGAGCTTGCTTGGGTAAGCTCTCCTCCGGTTTGCTTATTGAAAACCATGAACTGAAGCATCACCAGGATACTTAAGCCAATCCCAATCGCGCCTAATGAAAGCTTCATAAAGTGCCTCTTCGACAATTCTGAACAAACCCGGAACTTAGGGGAAAGACATCAGGTTACATGCATAGTCTTTTGTGGCCGATAGAATGCCTTTTCACGCGGGAATTTACAACCTAGGCCTTAAGGGCTGGTAGGTAGCGCACACCACAAAGCGCGCAGCATGAGGCGCTTCGCTTAGCGATATGCCACATACTCCTTTTGTCCGTACGCAGGCCCCGCCGGGGGCCTTCGCGATCAATCTGCCCTGCAAGGAAAGGATACGGCGACCTATGTGTCGGGATATGTGGAAGACGGGCCACCGTAGCCTACCCCAACCATCGGGAAGATGGCTGGGACAAGAGAGCATAGTTTCTCTTTATTCAGATAATTTAGTGGGAAGAGCCAGCCAGGCAGCTCTTGACCGCATCCCAGTTGCGGTTTGCGGCGCTAGGGCATGATGAGGCTGCTAGCAAGTTTGAGACCTGCAACGATCCAGAGGACGACAACAATAGAGATCGAAATTTTAAGGTTACGAACTTTGGTCGTTTTGAAGCGCGCAGGTCGTTCATCCTTAGTTTTTCCATGTTGCGGTATATACATGTGGTTCAGCTATTGGTGGGCAATTTTACAGAGGATGTTTCTAAGACAGTTGGTCTGTTGGTAATACGGCATATCCCAGCTGGGTCAAAATTTACTTTCTACTGCTTCTTCATCTTTCTGGACGTAGAATTACGTTTCTGTAGCATCTCACACGACAGTGTGAGCCCATGTGAAGTTCTGGTTGCTTCCAGTTAATTACCTAAAAAGTATGAGTTTTATCATATGTGTTATCGTAGAAAGAGTGCTTGAGGTGGCGGCTACGACCTTCTTGGAGTACGCTGTCGAAACTTTGTCAGGCTAAGCCTCGTTCCTTCACCATAAACAACGCCATTGCGATGATGGTGATTGAGAGAAAGCCAAAGGAACGCAAAATGAAACTTATCCTCACAACTGCCGCCGCTGCACTGATTTCCACTGCTGCTGTTGCCGAAAACTCAACCCGTTACAACGACATCTTCCTTGACACTTCGATCAATGCGCAAACGGTGTACGGCGATAGTGAACGCAATTGGAAGCCGGGTGCGTCTACGAAAGTCAATGATATCTTCTTGAACACCAGCGATCGCGCTAAGAATGATGACACTGTCATGTCGACGCGCAGCAGCCTGCGTAGCCCCGGCGAGGGATATGTCTATGGCGGGCATGGGCAAGGTAACGACAGCCGCTAACGCATTCATAGGTGCAATGGCATTTCGACAGTGTCGGCTCTAGGAGCCACGCTAAGACTTAGATTTCCACATCCTGCCAATGACAAGGCGGGGTGTGAAAATGCTTGAGACGAGTCAAGCCGTACTACAAGCCAAAGAACCTGTAGCAGCCGCTCGACTGGCTTCGCAGAACCTCTAGCTAATCAGCAGTGAGCGTTGGCCTCAAATATGAGACCATGCTCCGACACTATGCAGCCTGAGAGACCAATAAGACTACGGATATAAGAACTGCGACAAAAGCAAAATAAAAGCGAAGGTTCTGCATTGCGGCGTCCCGGATTGGATTGATGGGCTGGTAGCCAAAAGACAAAAGGCTGTCACTTTGGCGCGCGTTCTCTGAAGTCGGTCTTAGCTGGAGCGCGGGCTCATAGGGGAGGGGCATACTGATCACAAGAGCTTTCTGCGCCGCGCAGAAACCTTCAACAAATTTTGATCTGTTTATGTCGTGCCCTGAGATTGAGCGACGTAGCGCCGCTACCTCCTAAGCCTTTTACTCCTTACTTCGGGGTATGCGGGGCAAAATTGCAAACTAGCGATGAGGGGAGCGATTACATCCGATCAATTTTCGAAAGTTTTGCATCCAGATTCTACGATAGGTCCGGGTGAGATTAAGCGCCCTCTTCTTGGGTGCAAGATAACTGATTGAACACCAGTGATTTTTTTCATGCACCTATTGCTGTCCTCGGGACCTTGAGATCTGCCATCGACGTAGATATCGATCCAAGGATATCCCTTCCAGCCAATATGGCATGGTCCGTCTTGAGGGGTCGCACCATCTCCACACAGGTCTTCAACGATCGCATACTTACGCAATCGCGGGATGTAAAATCGTGTACCAGGCTGAAAATCTTCTGATACTCCACTTCCGTCTGCCCGCCACCCTACCGCCAAGGTTACGGGATCGTCATAGGTCCCTATCCCCGCTGCCATCTCATGAATAACAGGACGCCCGATGATAGCAGAAGCCGGGGGAGTATTGTCCCAGTAACTGTAGCCGGTCAAAAAAACAGTCATTCGTCTCTCTGCGAAGAGCCCGATGATCGCCAAGAGTATCAGAACCAGAATTGCACATATGAGGCTTATAAACCTTCGGTTGGCCATGGTCTTCCTTGGTCGCGTTAGACAAAAGGTTCCGGGTCAGTCGTTCCAGCCCATTCTCGGGCGGCAGCAAGGGAGATAGCTATTCAAAAGAGTAGTTCTAGCGGACAATTGGTCACCCACCTTCGACGCGATTGCTTTCCTATACTTTTGATCGTTCGACTATAGATGTCGTCTTTGGCATTATCCTGAACTGAACGGTTTTTTGTGGCTATGTAATGGCCCGTATTGGATTAAAGAGCTTTATGACGGCGCATTACAAAAACAAGTTGACCTCTCCTCACGAGACTGCAGATGCGAAAGCAATGCGGGACAAGGCCCGAGTTACATTTGTTCGCTTGATTGCTCTGATGGAAGCGGAATTCTTAGCGCCTCGTAAATTAAAGCATCTACCTGACAGCGCACGCAGTCATCTCACCCTCCCAGAACTTCCCGCCGCATGGTTCTCTAAGCCAGTAGATGGGTGGAACTGGGTTACGCTCAACGCAGAAGCACAGGCCACATTCGACGACTATTACGACCTCTTGTTCTGCTTACACGCAGTGCGACAATTCAAGATCAATATGGCGGCGCTTCAAGGAGCAGAAAACACACGAAATGAAGACGCTAGAGCCTTTTCAGACCCGGTGCAGCAGGAAGTACATAAGTTGCAGTCATCTATAGTGACGCTTGCACTTCAGCAAAGCCATCAACCTTTGGCTGGTACAATTGGCATATTGTCGACCGAGAGCAAAGTTACGCCAAAGTACGCCCAGCAACCATATGCTTATCAAGTTAAGGGGCGCGCCACCGATATCTCTCTTGATTGCTGGGATGCGGCTGATGACCTAGAGAAAGTAAAACAATACCACGCCTCAGGGTATATCCCCCGATTGGTCGTTTTCGATGACACACCTTCTCCTCGCTTAACCGCCTATATAGAAGCTTACCAAAAGTATGGCGGTGAGATTTTTCTTGGCGACCTTGCGTGGGAGCATGTTCACCAGCATGCGAACAAAAACCTTTGGATCTGCATAGATCGCTACTGCCGCAACCCGTTGAGGCTTGTATCTTCGGCGACAGACCTCGATCCCAAACCGCATGGCATAAACGCCATAGGCGAGCGTGGGGTACCTTCTTGGGCGAATAGCGTTCTCGGGCGTTGTTAAACCAAAGGAATTCGGAGACGGAAGCTCGCCCTCCACAGCAAGCTTAAATGTTGCCAACGGTCGCGATAGAGCCCGATGTTATCGGAGTGCCTGCATAAATTCTTCAGCGACATCATCCCATGTCCGAAGGCTTGCTTGCGCGATCCGCTCCTCGAGAGCCTTCCGGTGGGCTGCATCACCAATTAACATCTTGCAGGCCCCAGTAATACTCTCCACGTCCAGAGGGTCACAATACTCTACTAGGTTTCCGCCCACTTCAGGCATCGAAGTAGACCTCGCCACAACTGCAGTTTTTCCCATAGAAAGGCTCTCCCCAATAGGGAGCCCCCACCCCTCGTAAAGGCTAACCATGACGGTGAAGAGGCAGTTACTATAGAGCGCTGCAAGCTCTACATCAGATGGCCGGTTAACAATCTCGATCATGCCATTGAGGCTTTTCGTTTGCCTCATGAAATCAGTGAAATCCGGGCTTTGCCAGTTTTGCTTTCCTGCAAAGACCAACTTTGGTGTCGCAATGTCTTCATCCGCGCACAGATGCTCCCAAGATAGGGCCAATCTCAGCAGGTTCTTGCGATCTTCCAAGGTACCGACAACTAATACATAGGGATGATCAAGTATTTGGTTAACCTGCTCGCTGCAGGCACCCCTTTCGACGGCAACGGGCCGATGGAACTGCTGGGCTAGAGGTACCACTTTCACCGGCCGCAGGGTGCCTTCCTTTTCCAAATAGCTCAGGAGGTCTTTGGAGGTATGGCATGAATTGGCTAGGTAGCTGCTGCAGTAGTTCGTGGAAGTTCTCAGCCAATTGTCGAACTTATGGGAGAAGCCCCCGTTCAGATGCTCTTTAGCGAGAATAGGAATGAGATCGTGCACAAAGATGGTAATATCAATCTGCTTGTCGTTTTTTAGGCGTTCTAGTTCTTTCGCCAGCTTACTTAGACCGAAGACGGCCCCCAAAATAACCACCCGGTCACCAGGCTTTGCCAGATCACGCACCAACTGCCCCTTTGGCTTTGGTGGGAAGGGAGCAACCTCACGCTTGCGCTTGCTCGCATGATAGCTTTTCCATTCGGCAATTGAGCTCCCTTTGCTAACGAAATGACCCTCATCGCCGATCGCCGCCCTAAAGTGTCGAACAATTGAGTAAATCCAATACTTTAGGGGCCGCAAACGATACCGTCCAAGGGTCGGGGCTGTCTGCTCCATGCGGCGCGCCTTAGAGCCAAAGAACATATGGCTAAGCCGGTCAGTATCGAACTCAGGCATATCTGTAATGTAGGAAGCTGGCAGAGCGATGTACCGGTCATCAAGCGTCCAGAACGAGATCATGACATTCGCGGGCCCTGACTGCGCCGAGAACCGCTTAATCAATTCGAGAGACACCCGCTGGATCCCCGAAATAGAAGACTCCGTGCGCACATAACTTAAGATGTCAGAAATGTCGAAGAAGTAAGTCGGGGCCACCACTGTTCGCCTTTGTGATCTAAATACTATTTTTCATGTATAGTTGAAGTCGGGCTCTACTGAGGTATGTGAAGCCTCTAGGGGCGACCTCAGCCATAACTGTTGCGTTGAGCGGTGAACATGGCTGCGTAAAGTCCATCAAGCGCCATCAGCTCACTATGAGACCCTTTTTCTACAACCGCCCCCTCATCTAGCACATAGATCATGTCCGCATGCGTGACGGTAGAGAGCCGGTGCGCAACAATGATGGTTGTCTTATCTACAGCCAAAGTATCGATAGCGCCGCGCACCTTTTCTTCGGTCCGCTGATCGAGAGCTGAAGTGGCTTCATCTAGCAGCAAGATGGGTGCGGAGCGCAGAAAAGCGCGCGCGAGTGCAATACGTTGCTTCTGGCCACCAGAAAGCTGTGAACCTTTCGGTCCTAGAGGAGCGTCTCCGCGGCTTCGCATCAATGTATCGATCCCTACCAGCTCAGCAGCCCGCCAGATTTCAGCCTCGCTTGCTTCGGGACGCACATAACGAATATTTTCATAGATCGAGTTGTTGAAGATTACGATATCCTGAGCAACGACAGAAAACGATTGCCGCAACTTGTCGATACGTAATTGGTCGACGCGATCTTCGCCAATTTTAACCGCCCCTTTGCTAACGTCATAGAGCCGTGCAATCAAGCTTAGTACGGTGGTTTTGCCCGACCCTGTGGCGCCGACGATCGCTGTAATCTTCCCCCCCTCAAACGTCATGTTCACCCCTTCGAAAAGAGGCTGATCTTCTTTGTAGGAGAAGAACACATCTTCCAGAACGATATCCGCATGAGGGTCAAAATCTTCTTTGGCGTTAGGCGCATTCGTGATGGTCGGACGCTCACGATAAAGCGATTGCAGGCTATCTAAGATGATTAAGCTTGCCTGCAGGCTAACAAAGAAGGTGGTCATGCGGCGCGCAGGGTCGAATATCAGCGCCATACCGACCATGAAGGCAATAATTGAGGCCCCATCCATATCAAAGCCAGGATTGAGCGCCATGTAGCCCCCAACCCCGATGATCAGAACATAAATGATGGCAGCCAAGATATCGACCGAAGGGCTCATCAATGCTTGCACTGCCTGTAGACGAATTGTCAGGCGCCTGATTTCTGTTGTGGCCCTGTTGAGACGCATCTGCTCCACGGGCTCTTGATTGGAGATCTTGACCGTGCGCATGCCATTGCTCATCTCTTCGATGCCAGACATGTAATCGCCCATGGCATTCTCTGCGCTGGCCTGCACCTCTTTAACGCCATGAGAGATGTGTCGGACAAGAATGGTCACCGTTGGCATGACAAGAATGACCAAAAGAAACAGCAAAGGGTTCTTCCAAGTCAGATAGCCTGAGACGATAACCACCGTAACGGCATCGCGTGCAGCATTCACTGTGGTTTGCCCGATAAAGCCACTGAGATCCTGGGCCTGATTGACCAAGCGCAGAATGATCTCACCAGATTTGGTGCGCTCAAAGTATGCCAAATCAAGGGTCATCATGTGATCAATCAGATCACGACGCACCTTGTAGACTGCGTCGCTCGCCAGCCAAGTCGACAAACGGGGTACAGCATATGACATGAGCGCTCGTATGGAGAAAATCCCCATAACCATGGCGCAAACACCAACCAGACCTCCAACCGAACCATTGTCGAAGATGACCCGCAAGCCATCCTCGGTTAGTCGGATAAACTGCTGATAAGCCACCCCTTGTATCAGGATCATCCCCATTACGAGGCCAAGCCAAGGTGCCTTCTGCTTGAAGTATCCATGCCAGAACCATGCGATATTTTTCTTATCCTGATCTGTGAACAAAGGGCGTTGGCCATTCTTCCGGAACATTTTGGATAACCTGATCATGGGCATAAAAGTCGCGTTCTCTGACAAGTACGCGCGCTCTCTATAAGAGAGTAGGGGTAAAGTGTATCCCTCAACTGCTACTCCTCCGCCGGAGCGCTGGCCAATGTCACACAATCATTAGGGCTTTTAGGACAGCAACAAAGACACCTTAAACCCCCTCTGCAGCCGGTAACTGTCCTCGTGTTGCGTTAAGCAACCAGCTTCAGAAGGTCGCGGCCCACATCGTCCCAGCTTCTCATGGTCGCCTTGGCAATCTTTGCCTCCAAAAGACCACGGTGCTCTGAATCCGAAATGAGTTTGAGGCAAGCCGCTTTGATGGATGAGAGGTCATGTGGATCAAAATATTCCACCAGATTACCGCCCACTTCTGGCATTGATGACGTTTGCGAGACGACCCCGGTTTTGCCGTAGCTGAGCCCTTCACCGATCGGCAGCCCCCACCCCTCGTAGAAGCTAGGTGTGGCCGTGAACAAGCAGTGACGATAAAGGAAATCCAGCTCTTGATCGGTAGGGCTCTCGCAAACCTCGATCCACCCCCCCAAACGACCCGTAGCTTGCATGAATGCCTCAAAATCAGCGTTGAGCCAGCCTTTACGGCCCGCGAAAACCAATTTGGGAAGCTGAACACCTGGCTCAGCGCGCAGTTGGTCCCATACCTGTGCTAGCGCCCAAAGATTTTTACGTGCCTCCATCGTGCCCACGCAAAGAACGTAGGGCCATTTGAGCAAAGCACGAATGTTTTCATTCAGATCCCAACTGGCAGCCAAGGCGGCATAGGGCGCAGGTATATCCGTCTTCGTATGCACTCGGGGAGCAGATACTCGGGGCAGGGCCTCTTGCGCCAACGGCAGAACAGCGACGTCCCGCTCGGCTTCGTGGCTGGCCAAAAATACATGCAGATCTTTTGCAGTCGCCTGAGAGTTGGCCAGGTACAGATCTGTACTTTGTAAAGTACTCAAAAGCCACTTATAAAACCGCATCGGATCGGTGCCTGAGATGTACTCAGGATTTTGCATCTGGATCAGATCATGTACCATTAAGGCGATTTTGACGCCCTTCTCACGCAGGTCGTCGCGCCAATTTTTCGCAACATTCCAGCTTGGATCAAGCCAGCCGGCATCCAAAAGGATCACCCAGTCACCCGGCTCACATACCTTTGAAGCCGCTTGGGTTTCAAAAATTGGCTTGTGACGCGCATGACACGGGTTTGAAGCCCGCCATTCTTCTATTGTCAGGTTCCGTTTACGGAAGTGATCTTCATTCCCTATTTTGGCATTAAGATCGCGCAAAACCGTATGAATAATGCGTTTGGCAGGCTTTTTCGCGTAGCCTTCCAATGACGGCCGAGGCGCACTCGTCGGAGCGGCATCAAGCACGTGAGCGAGTTTTTGTAGGTCTGCGGCACCCTGCGGGGCCAAGAAGGAATAGGGTAACATGCGATAGTCGCTCGCATCATCCCCGCAATACCCCAGCCAAAGCTTATCCTTAGGATAGTGAGCTGCGAGCGCCTCTATGAGCATCACCATAACCCGTTGGATGCCGCTCAGTTGCGCGTGTTTAGAAATATAGTTACGCAGTTCAGTTACATCGACAATTATCTTTGTCATATGTGAAAATGCCATATCTAGGATAGAATGGTGGTTCTATTGGCAGACTGCCTGCTTCTTAGCAAGCAGCGCCTAAGCCCCTTGTCCGGATGGGGGCACAGTAAAGCCAGAGTTGAGGGCAAGCATGAACAGGGACCTTTTCTACCGTGATTTTGAAGCGGCCTTTCGAGGATCACGGGAAGAGATCATCACGCGCTTAGGCTTTTATGCCCCCTTTGTGCAGCCGTTACGGGGCATTTCCGAGATGCCACTGGCAACCTTCGATATGGGTTGTGGGCGCGGCGAATGGCTGGAAACTTTGGGACGCTGGGGATTTGCAGCACGAGGCGTTGATCTTGATGAAGGAATGTTACTGGAGGCGCGTGACCTTGGTCTCGACGTCACCTGTGCCGACGCGCTCGAAAGCCTATCCGCACTACCCGATAATAGCCAATCCGTTATATCGGCATTTCATCTCGCGGAACACATTCCTCAAGATATGCTACTTACTCTTTTGGAGGGAGCCGTGCGAGCGCTCGCTCCGGGCGGTGTTTTGATCATTGAAACCCCCAACCCAGAAGCCATTGGCGTAGCAACTCTGACGTTTTACAATGACGCAACGCATCAAAGCCCCATCCCGCCTGAGGTTCTGAAGTTCCTCTTCGGCTACCATGGGTTTAATCCAGTCGGACGTTTCAGACTCAATGGGCCGAAAGACCATGGCACCCCAGGGTTGAAGGATGTGCTTTATAGCGCTTCTCCTGATTACGCTGTGATCGGTCAAAAGCCGGGGAACGAGGCCGCAGAACAAGCTCTTGGGCGAGCGTTTTCTTTGGATATTGGAACTTCCAGTGAAGACCTTGCAGGAGCGTTCGATGCCGCACAGCAACAGCAGATCAGGATATTGAATGATCAGTTGCTCCAACTGCGGAACCAAACAAACGCAATGCAAGCCGACATTGCCCTTCTGCACCGCCTCAAAAAGACCAAGTTCATGCAAAGGTCCCGCAAGCTGCGCAGCCTTGCTGATTGGATCAAAAAGCCCAAACGCCTGCGTCCAGTGCGATTGAAGCCCCGACCGGCTTCTGCGCCCCTAATGGCACCTGTTGTCCTTCCTCAAGGCCCACTCAGTTGGCAATTAGAAGGCCCTTTCGATAGCTCTTACTCCTTAGCTTTGGTCAATCGGGAGCTTGCCCGGGCATTGGATAGAGCCGGGCAAAAGGTGACTTTGATCTCGGCCGAAGGGCCGGGCAACTTTGAGCCAGATCCAAAGTTCCTTGAAGCCGAACCCGATCTCGCAAAGATGTTTGGACGCTCCGAGGATGCGAGGATCGTCACTCGCAATATGTACCCTCCTCGCGTTAAAGATCTGCCTAAAGGCTCCGAGAAAACCCCGATTATCGGCGGCCTGCATTGTTACGCGTGGGAAGAAACAGGGCTCCCCGTAGAATACGTCGAGCACTTCAACAAACATTTGCGGTTCATGACTGTAACCTCGCCACATGTGCAGAGGGTGATGATTGATAACGGTGTACGGGTACCAGCATATATCGTTGGGAATGGTGTAGATCACTTGGCGCTTGATATAGATCCTAAGCCTACGCCTATTTTACCTCAGCGGATTAAACGCGCCGAACGGGTGTTCCTTCATGTCTCCTCTTGCTTCCCACGCAAAGGCGCTGATGCTCTCCTTAAAGCTTGGTCAAAAGCCTTCGGGCATCGGGATGATGTGGCCCTGATCATCAAGACCTTTGAGAACCCACATAACGATATTGCATCACAGATTGCAAAGGAGCCGGGCCTATCACAAGTTCATCTGATCTCAGACGACATGTCAGCCTCCGAGCTCTTTGCGCTTATGGCCTTGGCCCATGTTGCTGTGTTGCCGAGCCGCGCAGAGGGCTTTGGTCTGCCCGTTGCAGAGGCCTTGATGTCCGGATGCAGAGTAATCACCACCGGCTGGAGCGGCCAAACAGTCTTTGAAGGATGCCCACTCCTGCGCTTTGTCGATTATGATCTAGTGCAAGCAGATAGTCACTTAGGGGCCGGGAACAGCCTGTGGGCAGAGCCAGATCTCAATGATCTCGTTAATGCACTCAACGAAGCAACCGAGATGGCCTTGCCGACCGCCGCGGAACAAAAGGCAGCGCGCGATTGGTTGCTAAGCCAGTTTACTTGGGATGCTGTTGCACAACGTAGCATTGCAGCTGTTAGACATGCTGCCGCCACCCCCACAACACCTCCCCGCATTGGCTGGATCAGCACGTTCAACACCCGCTGTGGAATTGCGACGTATTCCGAGCATCTGATTGATCACATGCCCAATGACGATATTGTCGTCTTAGCTTCTGATAGTGACGACACCCCCCAGCAAGATGAGAGCTTACCGCGTCCAATAGTGCGATGTTGGCGTGAAGGGCAGGGGGATTTGAGCCGCCTTACGGCACAAATTGACGCAACAAACCTCGATGTTCTGGTCGTACAATTTAACTACGCGTTTTTTGATATGTCTCAGTTAGGCACCTTTCTGACTGAGCAGCACGCGGCCGGTCGCCGAGTGGTGATGATGCTACATGGCACCAATGATGCGCGCGCACCTGCAGATCGCCAATTACGTCAAATCGCTCCAGCGCTTCAAAGCTGTGATCGCCTCGTGGTACATACATTGGCGGATATGTCTCGACTTCGAGACATGGGAATTACAGATAACGTAACCTTGGTTCCCCATGGGATCCTAGCCCCCACAGAAAGCAAAGCTTTGCCACCCCGTAAGGGTCCAATTGTTCTGGGGAGCTATGGGTTCTTTTTGCCTGGAAAGGGTTTGGTTGATCTGATCGATGCCGTCGCTCTGCTGCGCAGACAGGGTCATGATGTCGTATTGCGTATGATCAATGCTGAATACCCTCAGCCAGTCTCACGCGCGGAAATTGAACTCGCACAAGATCGCGTAGCCTATCACCAGATAGAGGACGTCGTTCAAATCAATACAGAATTCACAAGCGATGCAGTGGCCATGGCAGCCTTGCAAGACTGTGACCTTATCGTATTCCCCTATCAATCAAGCGCAGAGTCAGCCTCAGGTGCAGTGCGCTATGGATTGGCAAGCGGTCGTCCAGTAGCGGTCACACCTTTAGAGATCTTCTCAGATGTCGCAGACATCACTCTGACCTTGCCCGGTTGTTCCGTCACCGACATGGCAAAAGGAATAGAAGGTTGGCTCAAGGGCTTACGTTCAGGCTCTCATGGCGCGTCGAACAGCGTGATCGAGGACGTACTAAGACGAAGCGCTGAATGGTGTGCCGCACGATCCTACACCCGCACGGGTGCCCGCCTTTCAGGAATGTTAACTGCATTGCACAACGCACCACCTGCCACTTTCTTTGACATGGACGATTAAGAACACCTAGGGGCTGCATGACAGCAACGCCTAGGATCCATCATTGATGCCATCGCGCTTTGGCTCGCACAAAGCCACGCCCGCGTCTCAAAAATGCGCTCTTCGCCGGTCACGATGCTGGCGCAAACTGGGCTAGCACCATCTCTGATTGAGGCCTGCAAACTCAAGAAGATTGGGCCCAACGGCTATCTGCCAGCTATTGCACAAGGGCATAAATAGACCGCCAACAACGAACTGCTACTTTGGACCCGTGGGATCAGCGCACCGCTTCGTAAGCGTTGCCTAGACCGCACCTTCCCAGTTTTCGCCTGAGCTGCGACTCCGTTTCTGATGGATATTGGGCGAGAGTTTCACGATGGCGACTACGGTAGAGTTTCTCAGGGACCACGGGGTGGAGTTATCTGGTGCTTAGACGTCTAAATATCAGGTACCAACACCTAGAAGGCCATTCTTTAATCATGCCTTAACTAGTTGTGTGTATGGTTATCGAGGTAAGGCAGCCGAATAGGCAGCCAAGTTTCCCGCCGAATAGGCGGCTTAACTCACTATGTCGACCGCCGAACAGGCGGAAGAAGCCTGGCCCCTGACGGGGCCGGGTTTTTTGATTTTAGAGACATGGCGGGACGCATGTAGGCGCTCCTAGGAGGGCACTGTCGGGTCAGCTTGACGGCTGGAAATTCCACGGAAGAAGATCGTCGATGCGATTGGCAGAATGACCTGACGCAATCGCTTCAAGGGTGGCCTTAAGGTATGCGAACGGTTCGACATCATTGACTTTCGCGGTGGCGATGAGAGATGCGATGCGGCCCCAGGCGTGGCCGGCAAAAAGCGCATGCCATATCGCTCAGCGACAGCGTTCACCGTTGCACCGACCTCCAGCGTGTCCGCCACCGCCTGTGCCTTTGCGCATCCGACCAACGGCGGTGGCCGGACGCATAAATCTCAACGCCAAGCGATCTGAGAAACGAATTTGTAGCGCACATTGCGAAACGCACTCCCCATCATAAGATGAGTTCGTTCTCGCAGCGCGGATCACACCCTACAACGTGACACCGGGCCACCGCTTACAGTCGTTTGCCGCACTACCGCGGAGCGCAAAGAGCTTTTGTGATATGTTGCGCCAACTCTTCGACGTGAGGGGGGTACAGCATCGTAATATGGCCGCCCTTCACTTGGATCATATCAAAGCCGGCTTTTGCGACGCTTTTCCACCCAAGTCCATTTGCGAAGACGGCCTTAGCATCAAAAGGATCATCGGCTTTGAAGATGGTGATCCTGCGCGGGTAGGGAGACGGTAAGTAGTTTGAAATAGCGAGTTCGCTCAATGCGACAAACTGGGCAACAGAACGCGCTTCATCGCATGCAGGGGCTACTTCTGGGCCAGATTCTTTTAGCCGGGCCATCTCTTCTGCATGGAGCCTTTCGCCGCGCCGTTCTTGCTTAAGCTTGTCGAGATAGGGTTTGCCCTGTTTGAGAAGGTTTTTGAAATGTACCCATCTATGTCCGAGGCGGCCTTTACGGATGCGCCCATCAGGTCCGCTAGCATCGAGGAATATTAGAGCCTGAACATCGCGGCCTGCCGCAAGAAGTTGCTGAGCTACTTCAAATGTAATGAAGCTGCTGACCGACACCGCAACGAGTGAGACTGGCCCTGCAGGCCGATGGTGTTTGATCTGCTCTACGTAGAATGCAGCTAAGGCTTCAACCGTTGATGGCATCCCTTCTTTGCGTATGCCGATTGTGATGCCGAACAAAGGTTGATTGGGGTTCAGTGCGCCGGCCAGCGGCAGGAAAAAGGAGTTGTTCTCTCCTAAGGCATGTATCGCATAAAGCGGCGTGCGTCCTCCTTTAGGCTGTAAGGGGATGACGCAGGACCGATCCTCGGTTTTGGTGGTGATCAGCTTTGCGATGCCGGCAGGGCTTGGATCTTGATAGAACAGGCTTGGGTCAATGCGCGTGTCAAAGGTCTTCTCCAAAAGGGTGTTAAGGCGCAGAATAGAAAGAGAGTTGCCGCCAAGATTAAAAAATGAACTGTCTGCGGCAACCGGGCTGGTTTCCAGAACGGCTTCAAAAAGTTCCGCTATGCGACGGGTATGCGAACTGTCGGTTTTAAACTGTGGCTCGAGGCTCTGGACCACATCTTGTGGGAATGGAAGAGCCGCAACATCAATCTTGCCTCCGGGGGTGCGCGGCCAAGCCTCTACATAAGAAAGCTCTGGCATCATATAGGGGGGAAGTTTTTGAGAGAGATCGGCCTGGATGTCTTGCAACAAGGGTGGGGCCGTCGCGCGGGCTGCAGAGTACCAAGCCACCAATCTTCCATTCTTGTTATCTGCTACAGCAACATAAGCACGTGCCACGTCGTGCCGCTCTTCTAGCAAGCTTTCGATTTGATTGGGATCGATCCGGAAGCCCCGAACCTTGAGTTGCCGGTCCATCCGCCCAATAAAGTTCAAAAGCCCGTCTTGCCAGTACACCCGATCCCCGGTGCGATAACTGCGGCCAGCCGAAGTGTCTTTGTGGAAGCCTATGCGCTTTGCACCCTCATCAATCACATAGCCCTCGGCGACAGCCGGGCCGGCAATGCAAAGCTCTCCTGGAGCCCCTATAGGAGCAAAAGACCCATCGGCGGCCAGAACCCAAGCGCGGGCGTGGGCAAGCGGGCGGCCGATTGGAACAGAATGCCGCAAAGGGCGATCATCTGTTAGTTCATAAGCCGTACACGTGATAGTGGTTTCCGTGGGGCCATATCCGTTGATCCATCGGACCTTAGGCGCGATATCGCGCCATCTGCGCAAAATCGATAAGGGGACACGCTCACCTCCTACGATGACCATGCGCAGATCAGGTGGCACAAGGCTATTATGAGTTTCTAAAAAAAGGGTAAGCTCCACCCAGAAGCCCGTTGGTAGGTTGAGCAAAGTTATGCGATGTGCCTCGCAGGCTTGCAGGAATGCCGAGACAGATTGTGACATTTTGGGGCTGCGGAGCAGCAAAGTAGCCCCAGACAGAAGGGTCGGGATAATCTCTTCGATCGCCACGTCAAAACTGAGACTTGCAAACTGCAAGACCTGATCTTCGGATGACAGGTCGAACAGTTTGGTAACGGCTGCGGCATGAGCGGCGAGAGATGTCTGTGATACCACGACACCTTTAGGGCGCCCGGTGCTCCCAGAGGTAAATATAATATAGGCGTTCCGGTTTTCGCTCATATGGTTGCGATCCGGAGCGCGCGCTTGGCGCTCTTGCAGCTGGTCGTAGCTCAATGCCAACGTAGCTAGATTGAAAAGTGGGGCATCGGCATCTGTTAGAATGATTTTGGCGCCGCTGTCTTGCGCCATAATGTTCAGAGTTGTTTTCGGATAGGTTGGGTCCATCGGCACAAAGGCCGCACCTGCCTTCCAAATCGCGAGAATGGCCACCACGAAGGCCGGGCTGCGGGAGGCGCAGATGCCAACAACATCGCCCTGCGTGACCCCCCGATCTATAAGACGTTGGGCGAGGGCATTAGCTGCTGCGTCAAGTTCGCCATAGGTTAGTTTGCCGCCCCCAATCCGCTTTAGAGCCGTGCGGCGGGGCCAGCGGGCTGCTTGCCGTTCAAAGGCGGTGATACAACAAGGCTCAGATGGTGCTGTATCTGTTACGCTGGACAGTAATTCGAGACGCTGCCTTTCATCATCATCGAGCATGGAGAGCTGTGCCAGTTGCGTTGTTGGAGCAGAGGCAGCCAACTCGCAAAGCAGGTTCTTTAAGTAGTGTGCCAGGCGAGATGCTTGGGGTACCTGCTTATCGTCATATTCCACCTCGATCCGCAGCGCCTCATCTTGATAGGCTGCAACAGTAAGGGGGAAGTCGTCCTCTTCATACAACTCCACACGGCGGTGTTGCCATTTGGCGCCATATCCTTGCATGCGCACATCAAGAGAGGCTCTCTCGAACATCAGCGAGGATTCGAGCAATGGTTTGTCCAGAGGGACATTCGTAAAACGCCGCAAACCTGCGAGCGGTGTATGTTCAAAAGGACGCAAATCAAGCTGCCCTTTACGGACGCTCCGCAAAAGCGCGCCAATGGATAGCTCTTGGCCCAGTTGAACGCGAAAAGGGACCGTAACAATGAAGCACCCCAAGGCAGACTCGGTCTTCTCAAGTAGGTGCCTGCCACTGAGGGTCATGCCAAAAACAGCATCGGCACGACCTGTGAACCGCGCCAGCACAACGCCCCAAGCTGCTGAAACCACTGTGCTAAGATTCACATCCGTAGCATTTGCCAAAGAAACCAAGGCTTTCGTTTCGCGCATGCTCAGCTGCTGCGTCAGTGTCTCTTTACGACTTGGCTCTTGACGAGGAACAATGAGTCCGGTGTCACCCTCCCACCCCTCAAGGGTTTGGGCAAAATAGGTTTCTCCCGATACGTGGTTCAGAGCCTCTACTGCAGTGCAGTGCTGCAGGAAGATGCTGTCTGCAACCTCGGGCGTAACAGGAGAAGGGCGCCCAGCCTCTATGGCCTCATAGTTGATAAAGGCTTGAGCCAGTAAAGGAGCGAAGCTGCGTCCGTCGAGCAAAGCGTGTGGAAAAGACCAAACCAAGATACTGGAAGTCGGCCCAGTCCGTATTAGAGTGAGCCGAAAGCAAGGGGCTGCGTCGAGCGGGCAACCTTTAGCGCGGTCAGCTTTTAGAAATGCTCGAAACTGTTGGTGTATCTCATTGGGGGAAACATGAGCCCAATCAAGCGTTTCCACGGCCACATCATGAGACATCGCGATACGCTGCGTTGAACGTGCTGCTCCATTTGATTGTATCTCCAAACGGAGAATAGGAGACTGTTCGACAAGCTTCTGGAAAGCAGCTGCAAGGATGCCGGGGCTTAAGCACTCATGATCCAGATGGCAGACAATCTGCTCAAGATATAACCATGGCCGCTTTGAAGATGCAGCCACCATAGCCTCTTGAACCGGCGTCAAAGGCACAGACTGGGTTTGAAAACTCACTCGTAAAATCTCAACGCTTAATATTGGCGAGCATAAGCCGATTTCGCCTAAGAAAAAACAAAATTTCTATGCGATGAATGGATCTCGTCGTGCGGACGAAAGCCGAAACGGCCGTCGAAGGTGTTGATCGACGGCGAGACGGTCAAGGCTGTGACGAAGCAATACGAACTGCTGCCTTGGCAGTTACGCCAAACCCGTGTGACCAGCGTACCGCTTACGTGGAATCGATGGCACTCTTAGCTTGGCTTATGGCTTCTAAAGAGTCAGGCTGCTACTGCTTTTAGCAGTATTTGACGAGGTAACTAGATGACCCACATTGTGCACCCCATTTTGCTGTGCGGCGGTTCTGGCACACGGCTGTGGCCGCTGTCGCGCAAGAGCTACCCCAAACAGTTTGCGAAGCTAATGGGGGCATACAGCTTATTCCAAAGCTCTGCACAACGCATGATCGGAGAGGGGTTCGCCCCGCCCATTCTCCTGACAGGATCAGATTTTCGTTTTGTCGTAACTGAACAGCTTGCAGCGGTGGAGATTTCCCCCGCAGAGATCCTAATTGAACCTGAAGGTAAAAACACTGCTCCAGCAATTTTGGCGGCGGCTCTGAACCTGGCTGAGCGCGCTCCAGAGGCACTCATGCTGGTCGCGCCTTCCGACCATGTCATACCGGATGCGGACGCATTCCGTAGTGCGGTACAAGCCGCTACACCTGCAGCACTAGAAGGTCAGCTGGTGACCTTCGGGATACACCCTGATCGCGCAGAGACAGGCTATGGTTGGCTCGAGATCGAGGGGGCATTGGCAAAAGATCTGAATGCCGCACCACAACCTCTAAAGCGTTTCGTCGAAAAGCCGGACAAACCTTCCGCAGAAGCTATGCTGGCCGATGGTCAGCATTTGTGGAATGCGGGGATTTTCCTCTTTTCTGTGCAAACCATCATTACGGCTTTCGAAACACATGCACCCGAGATGCTGATGCAAGTGCGTACAGCCGTGGAAGAGGCCGAGAAAGACCTCGGTTTTACACGACTGGCCCCAGATGCTTGGGCGCAAGTTGATAACATTTCCATTGACTACGCAGTAATGGAGAAGGCCGGCAATCTCAGCGTTATGCCCTATTCCGGCGTTTGGTCAGATTTGGGGGGATGGGATGCTGTCTGGCGCGAGTCCGGGCCAGATGAAGAGGGCGTAGTGACGTCCAATTCTGCAACGGCAATTGATTGCCATGATACATTGCTGCGGGCCGAGGATCCTCGCCAGCATCTTGTAGGCATTGGCTTGCAGGACATCATCGCAGTTGCCATGCCCGATGCTGTGCTGGTCGCCCACAAAGATCGCGCGCAGGACGTTAAAGAAGCCGTAGCGGCCCTCAAGAAGAAAGGTGCCGCCCAAGCCGAAACTCTGCCTCGCGACTATCGACCATGGGGGTGGTTCGAAAGCTTGGTCTCAGGTTCGCGTTTTCAAGTTAAACGTATTGTCGTGCATCCAGGCGCGGCTCTCTCACTGCAAAGCCATCATCATCGCTCTGAGCATTGGATCGTTGTGGAAGGTACCGCGAGAGTAACGATCGGAGAAGATGTGCAGCTCGTGAGTGAAAACCAGTCAGTCTACATTCCCCTCGGCACGGTCCACCGAATGGAGAACCCCGGTAAAATTCCCATGGTTCTCATTGAAGTGCAGACAGGAAGCTATGTGGGTGAAGACGATATCATCCGCTACGAAGACGTTTATGCCCGCGGCCAGGGAGCTAAGGGCTAGCGGCGCACCCGCTAAGTGACCACGTTATAATCAAAAACAGCCCAAGGCGACCCTATGAAGCTACTGATTTGCATGCCTTTTTTGCTTCTCTCGGCTTGCAGCCCAGCACCGCGCAAAGAGCTTCCAATGCACTATGACCCCACCACTGGTGAGATGCGGCCTTGTGCTCATATTGGCATGCTAGGAGACTGCAAACACTTCATGTGAGGCTGGCTTAGGTGCGTGCGAAAGGGGGCGCCCTTCGAACTCATCTTTGCCTACCGAGACAACAATTTTCCCACAAGCCAAAGCGCGTACAAACTGCCCTTGGATCTGAATATACTTGCTGACAAGGATGGTGCGGATCATCGCAGGCCTCAAACTTTAAAAGGATGAGCTTCAAGTATAGAAGATAGCCCGGCATGCGTAAAGCTTCTACGACTGGATAGCTGCACAACGCCATGCTGCCTGCCTAGATCATTGCAGCAGCAGCAGCAGGGCGCGTACTTACTGCTTAGTGCAGCTAGGGCAGGGACACTCCTCGGCGGCACATTAAGGCCCCGGAAACGGCCACTTGTCGCCCCATTCCTGGTCAACAATCGAAGGCATAGAACAGGGATTGGAGCGACAAATGACACATCATTCAAAAATCGATCTTTTTCACATGATTGGGTACAGTTTGATCGCCGTAGTGGTTGTTGGCGTGGCGCTATATACCTGAGAACCCGTTCTTGGCCGAAAAGCAAAGAGTATGGTAGGGACCAAGGTGGGGCACATCTTTACCGCTTTGAAAGCGCAACTGAAAGTCAGGCTGTCCCGTCTTTGAGAGGGAGTGTTCCGGCAGGGTGGGCAACGAAGTCAAAATACGTGGCCGTAGGGTATTCAGAACGCAAGCCTTCGAGGAACTCGCGTGCCGCAGAGATACTGCTAAAGGGGCGTTCTAAGAGCGGAACATAAACGCCTTCGTGAACATCTCCTTGCGAGATAGAGACTATAAAACTACCCCGCGCAGCTGCAGAGCAATACGCTTCATTCTGCGGGCACAGATCAGCCAGCATGCTGGCTGGGGCAAGATCGACCCGAATATCTTGAGAGTAAAAATCTTTGATCTTCTCAAACATCAGGCGACACGTCATTGTTGGAGATACACAGTGACGTTAGGCAGATAGTGCCCTAGGAGCAAGGGGCGCCAGCGCCCAGCAACGTCGCCCCAAGCGGATCTGATCCAAGGTCTAACTTGACTCCTAAGCCGGAACAAATCACTTCTTACCAAGGCAGTCTGAACCGGCTCACCGCCTATAGGTTTGGATTGTACAGAGAAGGCGCCAACAAGATCTCGTCAAAAAAAATGTTGTTCGCGCCTTCTCGCTTTTCGCTCTAGCGCAACAAAGCGCGCTGCCCTTGGGCGTTAACATAATCTTGAGCTGCTCCGATCGGCGACCCGCCGCAAGATAGCTGTATAGCTTATCGCGTCAAAAAGGAGAGCCGTTACCGGCGTTTCTAGGCTCAGGACTCATAGCCAGTAGATGACAGTGGCGGCGAGAGCGATGGCTGAGAGGAAGACCTTTGGGCATCGGTCGTAGCGAGTGGCAACGCGCCGCCAGTCCTTGAGTCTGCCGAACATGATCTCGATCCGATTGCGGCGTTTGTATCTGCGCTTGTCATACTTCACCGTCGCCTTCCGCTGTTTTCGTCCGGGGATGCAGGCGTGTATCCCCTTGTCTTTTAATGCTTCTCTGAACCAGTCGGCGTCGTAGCCGCGATCGCCGAGCAGCCAATCGACATCCGGAAGACTATCGCAAAGCGCTCGCGCACCTATGTAGTCGCTCACCTGTCCTGCCGTTACGAACAGGTTGAGTGGGCGCCCCCGGCTATCGCAGATTGCATGAAGTTTGGTGTTCATGCCGCCTTTGGTTCGTCCAATAAGACGTCCACGCCCCCCTTTTTGACGCCCAAACTGGACGCTGTGCGATGAGCCTTCAGGTAGGTAGCATCGATAATCACGGTATTCTTCTCGCTGTGCTCGGCAGCCAGTCCCACCATCATCTGTGCGAAAATGCCTTTGTCGCTCCAACGCTTCCAACGGTTATAGAGCGTCTTGTGGGGGCCATACTCCTTAGGCGCATCTCGCCATCGCAAACCATTGCGATTGATGAAAATAATCCCGCTTAAAACCCGCCGATCATCGACACGTGGTTTACCATGGGATTTCGGAAAGTAGGGCTCCAGCCGCGCCATCTGCGCATCGTTCAGCCAGAAAAGATCAGACATATCACCGCTCCGTTTTCGGACGGTGAATCATGCGGCTCCGCGATAATCAATGGGTCCTGAGCCTAATCCTCGCTACCGTATGCAAGGAGAGTGACACTTCTGCTTTGCCGATGGGTGACATTACTGCTTTGCGGTGTGAACTCACGGTGAAGTGCAGTTCTTGATATGTCGTTTTACTCCAACCGGTTCTGTATTTCCATCAGGTTGCTTTCAAAGACCTCAGCGGGCGTCCGGTAGCCAAGGCACTTGCGCGGCGTTGCGTTGAGGCGGTGGCAAATCGACCTCAAATATCGATTTGTCAGCGCCGTCGGTGCGGTTGATCTTGGAAGGTATCGACGCAACCTGTTGTTCGTATTCTCAACAGTGCCTTTCTGATAGGGCGCTTGCGGGTCACAGAACCAGGCATCCGCTCCGATCCCGGCCTTGAGATATTTCCAGGCCGAGAACTCGGTGCCGCGGTCGAAGGTAATCGACTGGCGCGCATCGGCGGGCAGGGGAGCCAACCCGTTGATCAGAGACTCCATGATCGGTTTGGATTGGCGATCTTCATTACGCATCACGACGGCATAGCGGCTGACGCGCTCCACCAGTGACGTCACGTTTACCTTCCCATGCTCCTTGCGGAACATCATCAAGTCGCACTCCCAATGGCCGAATTCTAAGCGTTTTGAGACACGCTCAGGCCTGTGTGACAGGCTTTGACTGTCAAATATGTGGTTTCTGTTGTGCCTGCGGTAACCACGCGGCCGACGGCGGCGACGATGCTCAGGGAGATGGCGGTAGAACTGTTCCTCGCGACCGTCTTTGGAATAGGCAAAGCGATAGATCGTCTCGTGACTCACGCGGATCGGGTGCCGTTCGAGCCGCATCCTGCCGGCTATCTGTTCGGGCGACCAGCCAGCCTTCAGGCGGTTTTCGATAGCGGCTTTCAAATCAGGGTGGATGATCATCTTGCGATGGATCGCACGGCGCTGCTCATATTTGGCCTGAGCGACGAGCGCGTGATACCCATTTAGCTCAAGCAGTTCGTTGTCCGTGTACCGATTACGCTTAATGTCTCGGTAGATCGTGGACGGGTCGCGACCCAGTCGATCCGCGATCTCTGAAATCGGCATTTTGGCCTCAAGCCACTTTGCAAGCTTGCGACGTTCGTCCAGCTTCAGGTGACAGTAGTGGGTTCCCATTCTTCATACTCCATGCAACTCTCTGTATTCGTACATATTTTGCACTTCGTTTGTGAATCCACCCGGCTACATTAGAAACCCCGATAAGGTTAATTATGATAAAAATCAATAACAGCGAGCTCAGGTAACCCATCTTATTTCTAGATAATCAAAACATCACCAAAACCAGTTCGATAAGCGACTAGATAGAAAACACAGAGAACTTTAATCATCTTTTAACGGGTTCATGGTATATCGCCACCAAGCTGCTCAACAGTCCTTACGGGCACCACAGCAGCCTCAATAAGTAATTACCAAAGGAGTTTCATATTATGACCATTAAAATCTCGAGCGCAAAACAAGATAAAGAAGCTGCACCCATCAAAGCTGACATTGAAAAAATCAAACTAAAGATCTCTTTGTTAGAACTACAACCGGCGGAACTACGTATTCGATCCCCAAAGCGCATCATACCTACTCATTGGAGCGCCCCAAGCAAAGAGATCGATGACCTCAAGGTCGCACTAAACGACAAAATAGAACTGCTGAAACAACTCGAGGAAAGTTTCCGCGCGCCGCTGGAGGCATATCTCAAGAAAATCAACGGCAAGGCTAATACATACACGATGGACGCTGAGGATGTCATCTCCTATGCCTTAGAAACAGAAGAAGACCTGAGAGAACGAGGCGCAACCCTAAAAAGCCTTATCGGAGCAACAGCGTCCTACCGCCCTGCAGGCAAGTCGCGGAGCAATGCCTATGCAAGAAAATCAAGCCCGAGTATCACTACCCGCATCAACATACGCCGCGTGGCCGACGGCTGGCGATTGGTTCACGCTAGTCGCGACGAGTGCTACGTAAACGAAACCGCCAGCGAAGACATTACGGTTTCACAAGCCGCAGTTGATAGCATCATCGCGACCGCTACAAGAGGACTGGTCGTGCGCGCGCCATGACGCTGCAAGGACGCCCTGCCGCGGAGAGCTGTCATTGCGCAGCGGCACCAAGTTGCGGCAGGTCCATCTCTGAACAGATCGATAATCGCGCAACCTGGACCGCGCTACACGATGGGCATCCAGGCGATGGGCATCCAGGACGCCCCCTAGTCTTCTCGAATGTGGCAGAACAGGTCGATGAGGCACATTCTTGTTTGAGCTCTTTTAGTCAGCCACCAAGCATACAGAAGACCTCGACCGCATTGTAGGCAGCACCTATTAGTGCGTTTCTTACCCTGGGATTAGCCGCTCGATAATCAAATCCGCCGCTTCTTCTGCGCTCAGAGCCGTCGTATCGATGCGCAACTCCGGGGCTTGGGGCGCCTCATAGGGCGCGTCGATTCCGGTGAAGTTCTTCAACTCACCAGCGCGTGCCTTAGCATATAGCCCTTTCACGTCCCGGCTCTCAGCCACGTTGAGCGGTGTATCGACGAAAACTTCGATAAATTCACCAGGCTGCATCATGTTGCGCACCATGTCCCGTTCCGAACGGTAGGGCGAAATGAAGGCGGTAACGACGATCAACCCTGCATCCGTCATCAATTTTGCCACCTCGCCGACACGGCGGATGTTCTCGACCCGGTCAGTTTCGGTAAAGCCCAGATCCTTGTTCAGCCCATGGCGCACGTTGTCGCCGTCCAGAAGGAAGGTGTGGCGGTTCATTCGTGCGAGCTTTTTCTCGATGACATTGGCGATCGTGGACTTGCCGGACCCGGACAGGCCGGTAAGCCAAAGCACCGCAGGCTTTTGGTGTTTCATCGAAGCGTGATGGTCACGCCCGATATCCGTAGCCTGCCAGTGAATGTTCTGTGCCCGGCGCAGGGCGAAATTAATCATGCCGGCCGCCACAGTGCGATTTGTGATCCGGTCGATCAGGATGAAGCCGCCCAGATCTCGGTTCTCGCTATAGGGGGCAAAGGGGATTTCGCGGTCAGTCGTGAGGTTTGCGACGCCGATGGCGTTCAGCTCCAAGGTCTTGGCCGCGATATGTTCCTGAGTGTTGACGTTAACCTCATATTTAGGCTGCTGAACGGTCGCCGACACCGTTTGCGCCCCGATTTTAAGGGCATAGGCGCGCCCCGGAACCAGTTCGGCATCGTCCATCCAAACGAGCGTGGTTTCGAACTGGTCTGCCACCTCGAGCGGGGACTGTGCTGCCACGATCACCTGCCCCCGTGAACAGTCGATTTCATCCGCCAAGGTTACGGTCACCGACTCCCCCGCAACGGCGAGTTCCCGGTCACCATCCAGATTGACGATCCGCCCGATGGTCGAGGTCTTGCCCGAGGGCAAGACGCGGACCGGATCACCCGGACGCAGCTGTCCGCTGGCGATGAGGCCCGCGAAACCTCGGAAATCGAGATTGGGCCGGTTCACCCATTGTACTGGCATCCGGAAAGGCTCGGATTGCTCGACCGTGCTTTCAAGCGTCACCGCCTCCAAATGCGGCAGGAGCGCCGGGCCTTTGTACCAAGGGGTATTCTCACTCGGGCCCGTGATATTGTCGCCCTTATAGCCCGAAATCGGAATGGCCGTGAAATCGGTGAGCCCGATGCTTTCAGCGAATGTCCGGTAATCCTCGACAATCTGGTCATAGGTGGCTTGATCGTAATCCACGAGGTCCATCTTGTTGACGGCTAGCACGACATGTCGGATGCCCAACAGATGCACTAGATAGCTGTGGCGACGGGTTTGGGTCAGCACGCCTTTGCGCGCATCAATCAAGATCACTGCAAGGTCGGCAGTCGAGGCACCGGTGACCATATTGCGGGTATATTGTTCGTGGCCCGGCGTGTCGGCCACGATGAACTTGCGTTTCTCGGTCGAGAAGAAACGGTAGGCGACGTCGATGGTGATGCCCTGCTCACGCTCCGCCGCCAGACCATCGACCAGCAGGGCGAAATCGATATCCTGCCCTTGGGTGCCCACACGCTTGCTGTCAGCCTCAAGGGTCGCCAGTTGGTCCTCAAAGATCATCTTGCTGTCATAGAGCAGCCGCCCGATCAGGGTGGATTTGCCATCATCGACAGAGCCACAGGTGATAAAGCGCAGCATAGTCTTATGCTGATGCAATTCCAGATAGGCGTCGATGTCTTCGGCAATAAGGGCGTCGGTCTTGTAAGTCGGATTTTGGGCGGTCATGGGGGCAATATCTCTGCTTAAATGGAAGGGCCGGAAAAGAAAGGAAGCGTCAGAAATAACCTTCTTGCTTCTTTTTCTCCATCGAGGCCGCCTGATCATGGTCGATCGCACGCCCCTGCCGTTCGGACGTGGTGGTCAGCAGCATTTCCTGAATGACCTCGGGCAGCGTTTTTGCCCCGCTCTCCACCGCGCCGGTCAGGGGGTAGCAGCCCAGGGTGCGAAAGCGGATCGAGCGCATTTCAGGCGCCTCACCCGGCTCTAACGGGAAACGGTCGTCATCCACCATAAGGATCATCCCATCGCGCGTGACAGTGGGTCGCGGTGCCGAGAAATACAGGGGAACGATCTCAATCCCCTCAAGGTGGATGTACTGCCAGATATCCAATTCGGTCCAGTTCGAGATTGGGAATACTCGGACGCTTTCACCCTTGGCTTTGCGGGCATTGTAAAGCCGCCAGAGTTCCGGGCGCTGGTTCTTAGGATCCCACCGGTGGTTTGCCGAGCGGAAAGAGAAGACGCGTTCCTTAGCGCGGGATTTCTCCTCATCGCGACGCGCACCGCCGAAAGCCACATCAAAACCGTGCTTGTCGAGCGCTTGTTTCAGCCCTTCGGTTTTCCACATGTCAGTATGCAGCGCGCCGTGGTCGAATGGGTTGATCCCCTGCTCTGCCGCTTCGGGGTTCTGGTGCACGAGCAACTCCATCCCAGCCTCTTTCGCCGCACGATCCCGAAGCGCGTACATGTCCTGAAATTTCCACGTCGTATCGACATGCAGCAGAGGAAAGGGCGGCGGGGCCGGGTAGAAGGCTTTCTTTGCCAGATGCAGCATGACGGCGCTGTCCTTGCCGACACTGTAAAGCATCACGGGGTTCTCCGCTTCCGCGGCAACCTCCCGCAGAATGTGAATGCTCTCCGCCTCAAGGCGCTGCAGGTGGGTCAAGGCTGTCGTGGTCATAAAGGGCATTCTCTAAAAAGGCATTTTCTATGACAGACATGGCCAGCAAAAACTGGAGTCTTCAAAGCAAATTTCTGAAGAAAGGGGGGTTAATGTAAGCGTCACTGGCAGAAAGGGCTTGTTCTGCTGGTTTGTAAACGCGCCCTCTTATTCCATCCCATGACACCGACTCTATTGCTTGCTATGGAAAGTGTGAACCCCCTCAAGGAACCAACCGACATGCAAGTAACCCAAACCGCCCTACCGGGGGTCCTTTTGTTAAAGCCCACAAGGTTCGGCGATGCACGAGGGTTCTTTTCCGAAAGCTGGAACCGCAAGACGCTGGCGGAACATGGGATCACCCTTGATTTCGTGCAGGACAACCACTCGCTCTCTGCCGCCGTGGGGACCGTGCGCGGATTGCATTTTCAGGCCCCGCCCCACGCGCAGGACAAGCTGGTGCGCTGTGGGCGAGGCGCGCTGTTCGATGTGGCGGTGGATATCCGCAAGGGCAGTCCGACCTATGGTCAATGGGTCGGCTATGACTTGACCGCTGAGAACGGATTGCAACTGCTGATCCCCAAGGGTTTTTTGCATGGCTTTGCGACGCGCGCGCCTGACACAGAGATCATTTATAAATGCACCGATTACTATGCGCCCGAATGCGATGGGGCTGTGCGTTTTGACGACCCTGATATTGGCGTCGATTGGGGCATAGACGGGGAGGCAATCCTCTCTGACAAAGACGCCAAGGCCGCGCATTGGGCGGCTTTCGACAGCCCATTTACCTATGGGGAAGCGACATGAAGATTCTGGTGACGGGCGGCGCCGGCTTTATCGGCTCAGCAGTGGTGCGGCTGGCGGTGGCGCGGGGGCATGAGGTCGTCAACCTCGATGCGTTGACCTATGCGGGTTGTCTCGAGAACATCGCCAGCGTGGCGGATGATCCGCTCTACTCCTTTGAGCATGCCGACATTCGCGACCGTGCGGCGCTGGATCGTATTTTTGCAGCACACCAACCAGACGCGGTGATGCATCTGGCCGCGGAAAGCCATGTGGACCGCTCAATCGACGGACCCGGGGATTTCATTGAAACCAATATCACCGGCACCTACAACATGCTGGAAGCCGCGCGCCGCTATTGGGTGGCGCGCGGCAAGCCAGAAGCGTTCCGCTTTCACCACATCTCGACGGATGAGGCATATGGCTCGCTTGGTGCAGAGGGGATGTTCACCGAAGACACGCCTTATGACCCGCGCTCGCCCTACTCCGCCTCCAAAGCATCCAGCGACCATTTGGTCCGCGCATGGCATGAGACCTATGGCCTGCCGGTCGTGTTGACGAATTGCTCCAACAATTACGGGCCCTTCCACTTTCCCGAAAAACTGGTGCCGGTGGTGATCCTGAACGCTTTGGCGGGCAAACCGATCCCGGTTTACGGTCAAGGGCTGAACGTGCGCGACTGGCTCTATGTAGAAGACCACGCCGACGCGCTGTTGCTGGTGCTGGAAAAAGGCGCCTTGGGCCGCAGCTATAACATCGGCGGCGAGAACGAGGCGCGTAACATCGACCTTGTGAAGACCATATGCAGCATTCTTGATCAAAAGCGCCCCAAGGAAACGTCCTATGCCGATCAGATCACCTTTGTGCAGGACCGCGCTGGCCATGACCTGCGCTACGCCATTGATCCCAGCCGTATCCGTGATGAACTGGGCTGGCGCCCGTCGGTGACGGTCGAAGAAGGGTTGGAGCGGACCGTGCAATGGTATCTCGATAATGAGGACTGGTGGCGCGCGCTGCAGAACCGCGATGGCGTAGGCCAACGGCTTGGCACCAAGGGGTGAGCACATGACCATCCTCGTCTTCGGCAAAACGGGTCAGGTCGCGCGCGAACTCGCCGCCTTGGAGGGAACGGAATGTTACGGCCGTGACGCCGCCGATCTCGAAAACCCAGAGGCCTGCGCCGCCCTGATCCACAGCAAGCGTCCCGAGGCGGTGATCAATGCCGCGGCCTATACGGCTGTCGACAAGGCGGAAGAGGAAGAGCGGCGCGCCACCACGATCAACGGTGCGGCACCCGGTGCCATGGCCCGTGCCTGTGCGGCACTGGCCATCCCCTTCGTCCAGATTTCGACCGATTACGTCTTCGACGGCGGCGGCGACTTGCCATGGCAGCCAGAGGATCGAACCGCTCCTCTTGGCGCTTATGGCCGCAGCAAACTGGCCGGAGAGCAGGCGGTAAGAACGGCGGGTGGCACCCATGCCATCCTGCGCACCTCTTGGGTGGTTTCGGCCCATGGGTCGAACTTCGTCAAAACCATGCTGCGGCTCGGGGCAGAGCGTGACGCGCTCAACATTGTCGCCGACCAAATCGGCGGCCCCACCGGCGCTGCCGAGATCGCGGCGGCTTGTCATGCCATTGCGCGGCAGTTGATAGACGATCCGGCTAAAAGCGGCACATATCATTTCTCCGGCGCGCCGGATGTCAACTGGGCCGATTTCGCCCGTGAAATTTTCGCGCGGTCACAGCTTGATTGCACGGTAACGGACATCCCCTCTTCCGAGTATCCGACCCCGGCCCAAAGACCGCTGAATTCCCGTCTGGATTGTCGCGCCACTGAGACCGTTTTCGACATCCCGCGCCCCGACTGGCGTGAGACGCTCACAGATATACTCAAAGACCTTGGAGCCCGATCATGAGCAAACGCAAAGGCATCATTCTGGCCGGTGGCTCTGGCACGCGGCTCTACCCCATCACCATGGGGATTTCGAAGCAACTGCTGCCTATCTACGACAAGCCCATGGTTTACTACCCCATCTCAATTTTGATGCTGGGGGGCATCCGCGACATCGCCATGATCACCACCTTCCAAGATCAAGAACAATTCATCCGAACTCTCGGCGATGGCAGCCAATGGGGGATCAACCTGACCTACATTGTGCAGGAGAGCCCCGACGGTTTGGCGCAAGCCTATCTGCTGGCCAAAGACTTTCTTGCCGGTGCGCCTTCGGCCATGGTGCTCGGCGACAACATCTTTTTCGGCCACGGGCTGCCTGATATGCTGGCCGCCGCAGATGCGCGCATCGAAGGGGGCACGGTGTTTGGCTATCACGTCTCTGACCCAAAACGTTACGGGGTCGTCGGCTTTGATGCGGATGGCAAAGCCGAAGAGATCATCGAAAAACCCGATGTGCCGCCCTCGAACTACGCGGTAACGGGCCTCTATTTCCTCGACGGAGATGCGCCGAAACATGCCGCAGAAGTTCAGCCATCCGTGCGGGGTGAATTGGAGATCACCTCACTGCTTGAGATGTATCTACAAGCGGGCAAATTGCAGGTCGAACGCATGGGGCGCGGCTATGCTTGGCTGGACACCGGCACCCATGGCAGCCTGTTGGACGCGGGAAATTTTGTCCGCACGTTGACCGAACGGCAGGGTTTGCAAACCGGTTGTCTGGAAGAGATCGCCTTTAAAAATGGTTGGATCAGCGAAGAGGCCCTTGCGGAACGCGCGGAGATGTTCACCAAGAATGACTATGGCAGCTATCTTGCAACGTTGAAGTAAGCCTGATCTCCCCAATTGCTCGCTGTGATTGATATACAGGTGTGTTTCTTCGATGGTCCGCTTCGTTCAACATGACGGATGGCCGTCGGCCACAGAATGCATTCTACGGTACCCAAGGTAGACTTTTCGGTGTAGTCATCTCCTGAGTGTTAGACTTCATGGATGCCGAAGCTTTTGTAACAAAATGATTTATTATGACCATTCATCCCATCCTGCTTTGTGGCGGCTCCGACACACGCCTTTGGCCCTTGTCCCGCAAATCCTACCCCAAGCAGTTCGCCCACATCATGGGTGAGCAAAGCTTGTTTCAGGCCTCTGCCAAGCGGCTTTCCGGAGAAGGTTTCGCTGCTCCGGTCGTTCTGACAGGTGATCCCTTTCGTTTTAACGTAACAGAGCAGTTGGCCGCTGTGGAACTGGCCCCGCAGGGCATTCTGATCGAACCCGACGGGCGCAATACCGCCCCGGCGATCCTCGCCGCGGCGTTTTGGATGGCGCAGAAAGACCGAAAGGCATTGATGCTAGTGACGCCGTCTTACCACCTGATCCCGCAGGCCGACGCCTTTCGCGAAACTGTCCAGGCGGCTGTCCCCCGGGCGCAAGAGGGCGATTTGATTACCTTCGGCATCACCTCTACCCGGCCCGAAACCGGCTCTGGCTATCTGGAGCTTGCCGCAGGCAGTGATGCCCAAGCCGACACTCCCCAAGCACTGGCGCGTTTCATCGAAAAGCCCGAGGCGGCACGCGCCGCTGACATGGTGGCGGCGGGAAATTTCCTGTGGAACGCTGGCATTTTCCTCTTTACCGCAGAAACGCTGATCGCGGCAGATCGGGTGCATGCCCCCGATCTGCTCGCCGCCGTAGAGGCCGCATTGAAAGATGCAGATACCGACCTCGGATTTACCCGGATTGACCCCTGAGACTTAGAGCGACGCAGAAGACATTTCGATCGACTATGCGATCATGGGTAAGGCCGATAACCTAGCAGTCATGTCCTACCGCCATGAATAGTCCGATCTCGGGGGTTGGGACGCCGTTTGGATGGAAAGCCCGCAGGACATGGCGGGGAATGCCACCTCGGATCACGCCACGGCGATTGACTGTTCCAACTCGCTCTTGCGTTCGGAAACACCGGGGCAGGAAGTCGTGGGCATCGGCCTAGACGATATGATGGTCATTGCCATGTCCGATGCCGTTCTGGTGGCGCCGAAAGCCCAAGCGCAACGGGTCAAGGAAGCGGTCGCGGCGCTGAAGGCCGAGGGTGCCAGCCAAGCGGTGCAGTTGCCACGCGATTTCCGGCCTTGGGGCTGGTACGAGAGCCTGATTATCGGAGGCCGGTTTCAGGTAAAGCGCATCGTGGTCCAGCCTGGCGCCGCCCTGTCTTTGCAGAGCCACCATCACCGCTCGGAGCATTGGATCGTCGTCGAAGGCACGGCAAAGGTAACCGTTGATGACGATGTCCAACTGATAACCGAGAACCAATCGGTCTATATCCCGCTCGGCGCGGTCCACCGGATGGAGAACCCCGGTCGGGTCCCGATGGTTCTGATCGAAGTGCAGACCGGGTCCTACTTGGGTGAGGATGACATCATTCGCTACGAGGACGTTTACGCGCGCAAGTAGTGAGATGCTAACGGCGGCCTGTCTAGCGCGATGGCGTACCGCTGCACGCGCTAGACAGGTCCCGATCAAACCCCTTTGATCGCGCCGCCGTCAATGCGGATGCGCGACCCGGTGACGAAGCCTGCCCGCGCAGAGGCGAGGAAGGTCACCACGTCGGCGAATTCCTCAGGCTTCCCGTAGCGGCCCGCCGGGATCGTGGCGCGAGACTTGGCGGCTACCTCGGCCACGTCGCTGTCGGTGCGCTTTGCCGCGGCGGCGTCGAGCTCGTCCACCCGCTGCGTGTGGATGCGCCCAGGCATCACCACGTTGACGGTGATGCCGTCACCCGCGACCTCGTTTGCCAGCGTCTTCGACCAGCCGACCACCGCCGAGCGGATGCCGTTGCTGAGCGCGAGGTTCGGAATGGGCTGCTCCACGCCCGAGGAGGTGATCGAGATGATGCGGCCCCAGCCGCGTGCCTTCATTTCTGGCAGGAGACGCGTGTTGAGGTGGAACAGGTTCGCCGCCATCGCCTCGAAATGCGCCAGCCACTGGCCGCGCTCGGCCGCCTGAGCCGTGCCCGGGGGCGGGCCGCCGCCATTGTTGACGATGATGTCCGCGCCGCCGTCCGAGAGCAACTGATCGGCCAGCGCGTCGACTTGGGCGAGGTCCGACAGGTCGCATCGCACGGGGTGCACGTTCTCCATGCCTTTCGCCCAATCGGCGATCTTGTCGCGGCTGCGCGCGGCGGCAAAGACGGTGGCGCCCTCGGCGGCCAGGGATTTAGCGATCGCCATGCCAAGGCCCCGGCTGGCCCCCAGTACAAGCGCGCGTTTGCCGTTCAGTTCGAGATCCATCAGTTCAGTTCCTTCAGTCGTTTTTCCTGTCGCGCGATCAGCCGGTCGACCTCGGCGCGGGCGGCTTCGCTCAGCGCGGCCCCGGGGCGGCGCTGTGCGTCATGGGCGATGATGCCGCGTTTCGCGAGCGTGTATTTGCGGATCGCCAGACCCAGCCCCGGCTGCTGCTCGAAGCGCGCCAGCGGCAGGTAGGCGTCGAAGATGTCCTGCGCGCGGCTCAGCTCGCCGCGGCTGCACAGATCGACCACCTGCACCATCATTTCCGGGTAGGCGAAGCCGGTCATGGCGCCATCGGCGCCGCGGCCCATCTCCTCGGGCAGGAACAGCCCGCCGTTGCCGCAGAGGATCGAAAGAGGGCGCTCCAACATGCCCTCGGCGCGCAGGGCGGAGATCTTCTCAAGCCCCGGCCAATCCTCGTGTTTCAGGCAAACGCAGGTGGGCAGTTCATTGACGATCCGGGCGATTACCTTGGGCGCGATCTGCACGCCGGTGACCAGCGGGAAGTCCTGCAGCACGAAGGGCACGTCGCCCAGCACCTCGGCCACCTGTCGGTAGTAACTCACGATCTGGTCGTCGGTACGCAGGCTTCCGGACGGGGCCACCATGACACCGGCGGCGCCGAGATCCATCACCGCGCGCGTTAATGTGTCGATCTGTGCAAAACCGGGGGCGGAGACGCCCACGACCACCGGCACCCGACCATCGACTCGTTTCAGGATACGGGCGACGACCTCTTGCGATTCCTCGACCGTGAGCTTCGGGGCCTCGCCCATCATGCCCAAAACCGTCAGGCCCGTGGCCCCCACCTCGAGATAGAAGTCGACCATCCTGTCGCAGCTTTCCATGTCGATGCGGCCATCGGGGTGAAAGGGGGTCACGGCGATGACGAAGACGCCTTTCGCCTCTGCTGTGAGTGCGGACATGTTCTCTCCTATCTTGTCTGTTGCAGGGCGACCCGGCCGATCGCCATGGCGGTGGCCGCCTGACAGGGCTCGATGACGGGCACGCCGAGGGTTGTTTCAAGCTCACCGCGAAAGGCGGTCATCCCGGCGCAGCCGAGGATCAACACATCCGCCCCCGTGCCATCGCGCAGCGAGGTGCCGACGGTCTTCAGCCGCTCGAAGGTGCGAGTTTCGTCGGCCAGTTCCAGCACGCCAAGCTCCAGCGGTTCGTCCCCGGCGAGCCGGTCCATCACCCCCATGGCGCCGAGGTAGCGCATGTGCCGCGGGATCGAGCGGCGCAGGATTGAGATGATGCCGAAACGCTGGCCCAGCGTCATCGCCGTCAGCACCGCCGCCTCCGCTATGCCCAAGACGGGCCGCGCCGATTGTTCGCGCAGGGCGGCCAGCCCGGGGTCCGAGAAACAGGCGACGACGAAGGCGCTGGCCTGATCTTCAAGCGCCGCGCAATGCGACAGCATCGCACCGACGACACCGTCGACATGGGCCTGCGTCTCGATCCCCGGGGGGCCTTCGGCCAGCGTCCGCGCCACGATCGGCACCGGGGAGGCCGCGCGCATCGGGTCGGCCGCGCGGTCGATGCCGTCGGTCACATGCTGGCTGCTGTTGGGATTGACGATGTAGATGGTCATGGCTGGCCTTCCGTGCCGTGGGGGGCGCTGCCCCAAAAATTAGCGGGCAAATCGAGGTCCGGCGCGCCGCCCAAGCGGTCGATCATCAACTCGGCCTGCATAGCCGCTTCTCGCAGGGCCGCGCCCTCGTCGAGCCGTGTCGCACGGGCGTCGCGCAGCACCATCTCGCCGCCCACCATCACGTTGCTCACGTCGTTGCCGTTGGCAAAGCAGACCAGCCGGTGCACCGCCATGTTGCCCGGCTGCAGATGCGGGCGGGCGAGGTCCATGGTTACGATGTCGGCCTGTTTGCCGACCTCCAAAGATCCGATGCGGTCTTCCATCCCGAGCGCGCGCGCCCCGTCGATAGTGCACATCGCCAGCGCCTTGCCGATCGGCAGCACGTCGGCGTCACGGAAATGGCGGCGGTGGTAGTGCATCGCCTGTTGCATATGCCGGAACATGTCGCCCGAGCGGTCCGGCGCGGTGGCGTCCGACCCGAGGCCGACGCAAACGCCCATGTCCATCATCTCGACCGCCGGGCAACGGCCCGAGATCGAGGCATTGGCCGAGGGGTTATGCGCGATCTTGGTACTTGTTTCGGCCACGGCGATCATCTCGTCGTCGTGCAGGTCGATACAATGCGACAGCAGCGCGTTCGGCCCCAGAGTCCCGAGTTCCTTGGCCCGTCGGATCGAGCCTCGCCAGTGGCCGTCTTGGGTGAAGACCAGCCCCTTGTCGCGGGCATGGGCCTGCACGGCTTGGGTCTGCGCGCAGGCGGCGGCGTAATCTTGCGCAGCCATGTCGCGTTCGTGCTCGTCGCGCAGGACGGGGTAGAGCATGGCGATGTTGATCCGACCCGCGTGTGTGTCGTGCCAGTCTTCTGCAACGGCTTTCGCGGTGTCGAACTGCTGCTCGAAGCTCACCGGATAGGGCCGCCGTTCGCCGGTCTCCCAATCAGCATAGGTCAGCGGATGTGGCGCGCGGGTGGGACCGACGGCCACGACGCTGCGGGTGCCGACCTCCAGCACGCCCTCGCAATGCGCCGCGGCATAGGCCGGATCGTCGCTACGCATGATCGTGTCTCCGCCGCCCAAGAGCGACACGCCGGTGGTCACGCCGAAGCGCAGCCGCTCGAGGGCGGCAATCCGCGCTTCCGCGCGCCAGAAATCGGGGGGGGAGATCTGTGTATAGACCTCGCCGCAGATCGCCTCCCAACGATCTCCCCCGTGCATGCCCATGGTCTTGATCAGACCATGGCCGGCGTGGGCATGCACATCCACGAGCCCCGGAAAGACGACATGGCCGGTGCAGTCGATGACCTCGGCGGCTTCGAGCTGTTCGGTCAGCTCCGAAGCACTGCCGATGGCCACGATTTTGCCGTCTTGGACCGCCACGGCGCCCGCCTCGATCACCCGGCGGGCGGGGTCCATGGTGATGACGGTGCCGCCGGTCAGAAGCGTGTCAGCCTGCATGGGCCACCTCCGGCAGATGCGGCAAGGCGGACACGTCGATCACCCCGTCGGCGGGCATATTGAAGTCGGGATGCTCCCCCGCGATGCCGATCACCCGCAGCGGGTTGTAGAGCGTGAGCCACGCAGGGTCCTCCTGCAGCAGCGCGTAGGCTTCCTGCCAGACCCGCGCTCGCGCATCGCGGTCGGGCATCACGCGGCCGCGGTCGATCAGCGCCTCGATCTTGGGGTTGGCATAGCCCTGCCACCACGAGCCTGCCACGCGGCTGTCGATCTTCTCGTAAAGCACGCGGTAGGTGCTCATCGGGCTTGAATCGAAGACGCAAAGGTCGCAGATTTCCTTGCGGCGTACCATGTGGGCGTAGTCTTCGCGTTCGGGGTGGATATGCACGTTTAGCGTGATCCCCACCTCCTTGAGCTGCTCGCCAAGCGCGGCGGTCAGCCGCTCGGCCTCGTCCGGCAGGCGCGTCGGGCAATCGACGTCGAGCGTCAGACCGTCGCCGTGCCCCGCCCCCGCCAGCAGGGCGCGGGCGGTGTCGCGGTCCATCTGCGCGCCCTGCCCCGTGCCGGCCCCGAAATGGTTCGGACTGACAAAGCCGCGCAGCGGGCGGGCCGCACCCTGCATCACGGTCTTGACGATGGCCTCGCGGTCGACCGCAAGGCTCAGCGCTCGGCGGACACGGGCATCCGCCAGCGGGCCGCGCGCGGCATTCAGCAGATAGATGATCGCGACGGGTGAAAGGAACTCGTGCCGCATCGCACCGAGGCTGCGCGAGGCCGCGAAATTGAGGCCATTGGCGACCTGGACCTTACCCTCCGCCAGCATCGCCTGACGCTTGGCGGTGTCGGGTTCCAGCAGCCATGTCACGGTCTCATTCGCCGGGTTGCCGGAGAAATGCCCCGCCACCCGCGCGGCACTGATCCGCTCTGGCGTGATCTCTGTAATCCGGTAAGGCCCGCTCCCAATCTGAACACTGTAATCCCCCGCATCGAGCGCCGCGAAAGCCGAAGGTGCGACGATGAAGCCCTGCTCCAACACGTCGAGCAAATCCGCCATCGGCGCGGTCAGGGTAACGCGCATCCGCGTCGGTGCCAGAACCTCTAGCTTGGCTCCGCCCAGAAACTGCCGCCAGACTGCAGGCGCGCCCAGGGTATAGCCCTTGTCCTCCCGCGCCATGCGATTGAGCGAGGCGGCCACCGCCTTCGCGTCGCAGGGGGTGCCGTCGTGGAAAGTCACGTCTGGCTGAAGCGTGAAGGTCCAGACGCGCGCGTCCTCCGACACCTCCCAATTCTGGGCCAGTGCAGGGACGAACCCCTGGCCGTCGCGTTTCACCAGCCTGTCGTAGATGGCGTGAAACACCGTCAACTCGTCACTGGCGTCGGTGCAGTCATGCGGGTCGTGAAGGCCCAGCCGAGTCTGTGCGATCAGGGTCATGCGACATCCCTTTCCGGCTCATCGATCAGGTGGCAGGCGACGCTCTGCCCGTCGCCCACGTCGCGCAAGGCGGGGCGTTCCGCGGCGCAGCGGTCCCAGGCGAAGGGGCAGCGGGTGCGGAAACAGCAGCCCGAGGGTAATGAAAGCGCCGAAGGCACCTCGCCCGAAAGCTCGATCTCCTCTTTATCCCGCTTTTCCTTGATGCTGGGTGCGGCCGAGAGAAGGGCGCGTGTGTAGGGATGACGCGGGCGCGAAAATAGCACGTCGCGCGGGGCATTCTCGACCATGAAACCGAGGTACATCACGCCGATCTTGTCGGCGATGTGATGCACGACCGAGAGATCGTGGCTGATGAAAAGATAGGCGAGACCGAACTCGTCGCGCAGGTCCTTCATCAGGTTCAGAATCTGCGCCTGGATTGAGACGTCGAGCGCCGAGACCGGCTCGTCCGCGACGATCAGCCCCGGCGTGACCGACAGCGCCCGTGCGATGCCGATGCGCTGACGCTGGCCGCCGGAGAACTGGTGCGGATAGCGCCCGGCGTGTTCGGCATTGAGCCCGACCTTCGCCAGCAGCGCCTCGATCTTTTCGGGCACCTCGCGCCGTTCGGCGGCGGTCTTGGTCTGCTGCAGCAGCGGCTCCGCCACGATGTCGCGCACCTTCTGACGCGGATTGAGCGAGGCGTAGGGGTCCTGAAAAATCATCTGCATCTTGGCGCGGACGGGCAACATCTGCGCAAAGTCATGCTCGGCCACATCCTCGCCGTCGATGCGCAATTCGCCGCCCGTGGGTTTGTAGATGCGCGCGATGGTCTTGGCGACGGTGGACTTGCCACAGCCGCTTTCGCCCACCAGCGCCATGATTTCACCGCGTTCGATGCTGAAGTTCACCCCGTTGACCGCGCGGACCACAGGCTTGTCGATCCGAGGGCCCTTCTTGCCAAAACGCAGTCGGTCGAGGACGGAACCGCCCAAGGAAAAATGCATCTCAAGGTCGCGCACATTGAGCATTGGTGCAGGGGCATCGGTCATGCGGTGTCTCCGGGGCTGAGAGGAAAGTGACAGGCCGCCGATAACGAGCCGCGCTGTGGCATCAGATCGGGTTCGATCTCCGCACAAAGGGCCTGCGCGCGCGGGCAGCGGTCGCGGAAGTTGCAGCCCTGGGGCAGGTTGCGAATATCCGGTACGGTGCCGGGGATCTGTTTGAGCCGTTCGTGCCGGTTGCCGAGGTCGGGGATGCTGTCGATCAGCCCGCGGGTATAGGGATGCGCCGGCGCCTCAATCAACTCGCGGGTGCGGCCACGCTCCACCACGTTGCCGCAATAGAGCACGGTGATGTGGTCGGCCATCTCGGAAACCACGGCGAGGTCGTGGGTGACGAGGATCATCGAGGCGCCCTTTTCGGCGATCTGGCGGCGCATCAGTTTCAGGATCTGGCTCTGGATTGTCACGTCGAGCGCCGTCGTCGGCTCATCCGCGATGATTAACCGCGGCCGCGCCAGAAGCGCGATGGCGATCACCACGCGCTGGCGCATCCCGCCCGAGAACTGGTGGGGATAGGCCTTGAGGCGCTCGGCCGCGCGGCTGATGCCGACGCTTTCCAACATCTCGACACAGGCCGTATGACGCGCCTCGGCGTCCAAATCGCTGTGCAGGCTCAGGACCTCGTCCATCTGCCGGCCCACCGTATGCAACGGGTTGAGCGAGGTCATCGGGTCTTGGAACACCATCGAGATGTCGCGCCCCCGGATCTCGCGCAGCCGCGCCTCCCCGGCCTTCACGAGGTCTTCGCCGTCGAGCAGGATCTCCCCGCCCTCGATCTTGCCGGGGCTGTCGATCAGCCCGAGGATCGAGAAGCCGACGACCGACTTGCCGCCGCCGCTTTCGCCCACGAGGCCCATGACCTCGCCCGCCGCGATGTCGAAGCTGACGCCGTTCACGGCTTTCACCGTACCCGCGAAAGTGTGGAAATGGGTTCTGAGGTCGCGGACCTCGAGCAGTTTCTGCTGTACCGTATCGCGCATCATTTCAGCCTCGGGTTCAGTTCGTCGCGCAGGAAATCGCCAAAGAGGTTGATGCCGAAGACCAGCATCATGATTGCCACGCCGGGAAAGACGCTGGTCCACCAGAGCCCGGAGAACAGCACGTCGAAACCGTTCTTGATCAAGAGCCCCAGCGACGGCTGGGTGATCGGCACGCCGACCCCGAGGAACGACAACGACGCCTCGATCAGCACGAAGGTGCCCACTTGGATCGTCGCGATGACGATGAGTGGCGTCAGCACGTTGGGCAGCACATGTTTGCGGATGATCTTGTGGTTCGGCAGGCCGGCGACCTTGGCCGCCTGCACGTATTCCTTCTCGATCTCCGACAGGGTCGAGCCGCGCACGGTCCGGGCATAGACCACCCAGCCCACCGCCGTCAGCGCGATCAGCACCTTGTCGATGCCTGTGCCCACGGCGGACATCAGAAACAGCGCGATCAGGATCGAGGGGAAGGAAAGCTGGATGTCGGCGATGCGCATGATGACGCTGTCGACAATGCCGCCGTAGAACCCGGCGATCAGGCCCAGAAGCGTGCCGATGAAACAGGAGGCCGCCATCGCCACCAGCCCGATGAAGAGCGAGATCCGCGCGCCATAGACGATCGAGGCCCAGACGTCACGCCCCTGCCCGTCGGTGCCGAGCCAGAACTGCGGGTCACCCCCTTCCAGCCAGAACGGCGGCTTGTAGCTGTCCATCAGGTTCAGCGCCGCGATGTCATAAGGGTCTTGCGCCACGAGGAAGGGGCCAAGCAGCACCGCGAGGGCAAAGAATGCCATCAGCGCGCTGCCGATCATCGCCGAGGAACTGCGACGGTAGTTGTAGAAGAATTCGGATTGGAAGAATGCCGTCATGTCACCGCCCTCATTTCAACGTGATGCGCGGGTCGATCAGCGTGTAGACGATGTCGACGAGGAAATTGATCACCACGAAGATCAGCGCCACCAGCATCAGGTAGACGACGATCACCGGGCGGTCGGCGCGGTAGATGCTGTCAATCAAGAGCTTGCCCATGCCGGGCCAGGAAAAGATCGTCTCGGTAATCGTGGCAAAGGCGATGAGATCGCCCAGTTGCAGACCGAAGATGGTGATGACCGGAATAAGCGCGTTTTTCAGCCCGTGTTTATAGAGCACGTCGCGGCGCGTGGCGCCCTTGGCGCGGGCGAATTTCATGAAATCTTGCCGCCCGACCTCCATCATGCCCGCGCGGGTCATGCGCAGCAGGATCGCCATGGTGGCGAGCGAAAGGGTCACCGCCGGGAGAATGATGTGATGCCAGCCGTCGGCGGTCAGCAAGCTGATGCGTAGCCCGAAGATCTCGGCCGTGTCGCCCCGGCCCGAGGAGGGAAAAATCCCCCAATGCACGGCGAAGAGGAAGATCAGCACCATGCCGACCCAGAAGCCCGGCAGCGAGATGCCCAGAAGGGAGCCCGCCATGATCGTGCGGCTGATGCGAGAGTTCGGGTTGGCCCCGGCGTAGACGCCAAGCGGAATGGCTACCGCGAGCGCCAGCGCCATGGCGACCAGCACCATCTCGACGGTGGCGGGGAGACGCTCCAAAATCAGCGTCATCGCGGGCTGGCGGAAGACGTAGGAATTGCCGAAATCGCCCTGCACGAGGCTCGTGATGAAGCGCCCGTATTGCACCAGCAGCGACTGGTCGAGCCCGAGGATGCGGCGCGCCTGCGCGATCTCGGCATCGGTGGCGTCGATCGGCACGACCATGAACACCGGATCGCCGGTGAAACTCATCATCAAGAAGACGATCACGGAGACGATCCAGAGGACAAGCGTCATCTGGATCAGACGTTTGAGCAGATATCCGAACATCAGCGGCTACAGTCTTTCGGCAAGGAGGAGAAAGACCCCGGCAGCGCAGGCCGCCGGGGTCGGAGGCTGCGGCTTACTCGGCCACGTCCATGTCATAGGCCCAGATGAACTTGTCCACGCGCGGCTCAAGCATCACGCCGTCACGCTTGGCGTAGATGTCCTGCTCGTAATGCACGGGGATCATCGGGATGTCGTTCAACAAGAGCTTGGAAGCTTCCTGCAGGTACTGGTCGCGCTCCTCGATGCTGGGAGTGGCGTCGGCCTTGTCGACCAGCGCGTCGAGCTCCGGGTTGGAGTAGGAGCCGCGGTTGACCTGCCCGTAGCCTTCCTTCTTGTCGCGGGTGTAGAACAGCGCGCCATACATGGAGCCCGCATCCCCCGCCGGCACGTCCCAGCCCGACATGATGAAGCTGGAGTTCTCTGTGGGCACGCGGATGTAGCCCCAGAAGTTCGACTTCGGCATGATGTTCAGCTGCAGGTCGATGTTGATCTTGGCCAGCATCGACGCCAGCGCCTGCGCGATCTGCGCGTCGTTGACGTAGCGGTTGTTGGTGGCATCCAGCGTCATGGTGAAGCCGTCGGCATAGCCTGCCTCGGCCATCAGCTCTTTCGCCTTCTCGATGTCCACCGGGTACATCTCTCGGAAGCTCATGCCGTCGGCATAGCCGATGTGGCTTTCCGGCACGAATTGGTCACTCGGGGTGGCCAAACCGTTCATGACGATCTTATTGATCGCATCGGTGTCGATGGCCCGCGCGATGGCTTCGCGCACTCGCTGGTCGGTCATCGGGTTGTCGCCTTCGATGGTCGGGGATTTCTCCCGGGTATCCATGGCCAGCACGACGTTCAGAAGGCTCGGGCGGGTGACGACCTCAAAACCCTCTTCGCGTTTTACCCGGTCCACGTCACGCACCGCGAGGTCCTGGATCACATCCACCTCCCCGGTCAGCAGCGCCGCGGTGCGTGTCGCGGGATTGGTGATCGGGCGGAAGGTGACAGTGTCGATCTTGGGCTCGCCGGCCCAGTAGTCGTCATTGGCCGAAAGGGTTAGCTTCTCTTCCTTGATCCAGCTTTCCAGCTTGTAGGGGCCGGTGCCCATAGGCTCGAGGTCCATCTTCTCGTCGCCAGTGGCTTGGGTGTATTCGCTGTCGAGGATCAGCAGTTCAGCCAGATCATTGGGCAGCACCGCGTAGGGCTTGGGCGTCTTGATCTCGACGGTGTAATCGTCGACCGCGGTGATCGAGGCGATGTTGGCCACGAGGTCCGGGCGGATCGACTCGCGCGCCTTCTCGACGGTGAAGACCACGTCCTCGGCGGTGAAGTCGTTGCCGTTGTGGAAGGTCACGCCCTCGCGCAGCTTGAAGCGCCATGTGGTGTCATCGACATTCTCCCAGCTTTCGGCGAGGCCCGGCCCGAAGGACAGATCGGCGCTGCGCTTCACCAGCGGATCGTAGAGGTGGTAATACATGATGTTGGACGACAACTCCTCGCCCGCCAGCGGGTAGAGGTGGCTGGGGTCCGCGGTGAGGCCGATGGTGACAGATTTCTCGGCCAATGCCGCGCCCGCCGTCGTGGCCATCAAGGCCAGACCGAGGGCACTGGCACGCAGCGCGGTTTCACTGAGATATTTCATGGGTAGCTTCTCCACTGTTGGATGGGTGACGGGGCCACTTGGCGGGCCCTCATTCATTATGGTGACGGATCGGCGTCAGTTGCCCGGGCGGGCAGTCTGCACCTCGATCTGATAGCCCTCGGGATCGTTCATGGCGAAGGCGCGGATGCCCAGCTCATCACTGTCGAACATCTTGGTCAGCCCGGCGACCTTGTTGGCCTCAGCCCAAGCATACCAAGCGTCGACATCTGGCACGCGCAGGCAAAGCTGAACGGTCTTCTTCTCCTGCCATTTCTGCATGCCGCGGGTTTCATCCACGAGGCCGACATGGGCTTGGCCGTCGATCCGGTAGATCTTGGACCACCCCTGATCAATGGCGAGCGTCAGGCCCAGCACGTCCTCGTAGAAGCGCATCGCTGTCGGCAAATCGCGGTAATACTGAAAGGTGATCGCGAGAACGATACCGCCCTCGGGTCGTTGCGCTTGCATGGAATCCCCACTGCGTTCCCAATTGGTATTCCTACGGTATACAACCGGAATGCTGAGTCAACCACCTTTGCGTCGGCGCTGCCCCACGGGGATTAGAATGGATGATAAATGTGCGAAATGATCGATTCTCGAACATTGCTGAGATGCAGCTTCATCGCAGCGCTGGCGGCGTCGGGCTCCTTGGCGATGACCGCGTCGATCAAAGCGATATGCTCCTCGCACCCCGGCACTAGACGATCAGGGATCGAACCTTGATCGTACATGCCGGTTTTGACCTTAAGGCTTTCGATCAGCTCGAGCAGAAGATTTGAGCCTGCCATCTCGGCAAGGATGAAATGCAGCCGCATATCCAGAGCCGAATGCTCTGCCGCTGTAGGGCGCGGGCCATCTATAAACCCTTGCATTTTATTGCGAATATCGCTTAGCTCCGCGGTTTTCTTGCCCGAAGATGCAGCTTTGCGTGCCGCCTCACATTCCAGCAAGCTACGGACATGGAGGATCTCCATGATCTCGTTCAAGGACACGCTTGAGACTACCGGCGCGCTACCCGCACTGCGCTTGGCAAGGCCTTCGCTGACCAGCTGACCGATTGCCTCTCGCACCGGTGTGCGCGATACGCCCAAATGGTCGGCGAACTTCTTTTCGCTTAGTCGCGTGCCCGGCTCAAGCGTGCCGTCCATGATCATCGCCTTCAGCCGCTTGAAGGTGGCATCCCCGAGCGTTTCGATTTTATCGGTCATGTTACCTCCTCTCGGGGCCAAGAGCCCGCCTCCGCCGCGATATATCTTTTATCGGTATACCATATGGTATACGCATGGTATGATTATTTTTACCATCCCAGATACTGCATATCGTCGAGGTTGCCATGCAAAGCAAACAGATTGACACCGTCATTCGTGGCGGGACCGTTGTAACGCCCATAGGCGCTGCGGTTCAGGACATCGCCATCGCGGAGGGTAAAATTAGTGAGTTGAGCAATACCATCACATCCTCTGCCCCGACAGAAATCGACGCGCGCGGCCTGTTGGTATTGCCCGGTGGTGTAGATACCCATTGCCATATCGAACAGATGTCCGGCGCAGGGTTGATGAATGCCGATACGTTCCGCACCGCCACACGCTCTGCCGCGATGGGCGGGACCACGACCACCGTTTCATTCGCCGCGCAGCACGCGGGCCAGAAGATGCGGAAGGTCGTGGGGAACTATGCCGCGCTTGCCAAGAAGGGCGCGGTGATCGATCACGCATTTCACATGATCGTCGCCGACACGGGCAATGGCAATCTGGCCGAAGACATCCCGGCGCTGATCGCCGAAGGACACCGTTCGATCAAGATATTCACCACCTACGCCAAGGTTCGTCAGGACGACAAATCCATTCTCGATATCCTTGCGCTGGCGCGGGATGCGGGCGCGCTCGTCTGCTTTCACGCCGAGAATGACGGGCTGATCGGTCATATGACCGAAAAGCTGCTGGCCGAGGGCAAGACCGCCCCGAAATACCACGCCGCCTCCCACCCACGCGAGGCAGAGATCGAGGCGATCGACCGGATGTGCCGTTTCGCCGAATTCACCGGGGCGCGGGTGATGATCTTTCACGTCTCGACCCGCGAAGGAGCTGAGATCATCAGGCAGGCCCGCGCGCGTGGGGTGATGGTGCAGGCGGAGACCTGTCCGCATTACCTTTTCATGACCGAGGATATTCTGGACAGCGAGAATCCGGCCCGCTTTATGTGCTCCCCTCCGCAGCGCAGCACTGAGGATCAGGCCGCTCTTTGGGAGGCAATGGCCGATGGCACGATTGAGCTGATCACCTCAGACCACGCGCCCTACCGGATGGACGCAAGCGGCAAGTTCGCCCATGGGGAAAACGCGCCATTCAATCAAATCGCCAATGGGATGCCGGGGCTGGAGACGCGCTTGCCGCTGATGTTCAGCGCGATGGTGAGCGAGGGACGCATGGATGTCGAAGCATTCGCGAAGGTGACGGCCACCTCGCCCGCGCGGGCCTTTGGTCTGGATAGCAAAGGCGCGATTGCCGAAGGTTTCGATGCTGATCTGGCGATTTGGGATCCTGAAGCTATTTACACCTACGGCGCCGATGATCTGCATGACAACACCGGGTACAATCCCTTCGAAGGCACAACCGTCAAAGGTATGCCGCGCCATGTGCTCTCTCGGGGTGAGCTATTGGTCAGGGACCGGGCGCTGGTCACCGAAGCGCCGCGCGGTCGCTGGTTGCCAATGCGGGCGGGCTAAGGGGCGCAATTGCGGCGCCCCTACCCTTCTGCGCTCTAAAGCTTAGTTCATGCCGTAGTTTGCACGGTCCAGCTTGTCATAGATCTCGCTTTTTGCCAGAGCCGCGAGCGCGTCGGTATCGGTGTGATCCACATCGGCCAGCAGTTCGGCCCAGCGGTCCACAATGCGCTTATAGTCTTCCAGCAAAGCCTCGGGGTTCTCGATCCCGCGGCTTTTGGCGTTTTCGATCAGCACGGCTTCGTCCGCTTTGACGAATTCCGCCAGCGCGTCTTTAAGGGCCTGATCGGGCTCGAAGACTTCCATGCCGCCTTTTTTTGCAGCAGAGACCGCTTTGTCGACGTCCTGGTCGAATTCAACCCGGTGCTGCGCGAGGTAATAGGCCATCTGGTCAAACAGAACGTCGCGCGACTCTTGCGACAGCCCCTGCCAGAACGTCGGGTTATAGCCCCACTCGAAACCGGCGTAGTAGTTGCCGACGGCCAGCATGTTCAGATGGGTCACCACATCGGAAAGCGAAAAGGAATCGAGCGCATCGGCTGCCGCCACGGCACAGTCGAGCGAGCCTGTGTCGAGGCCGGTGTACATCTCGCTTGAGGGGATCGACACGGGCACGGCGCCCACATGTTCGGCAAAACGCGACCAGGCGCCCCCGGCCATGCGTAGGCGTTTACCTTGAATGTCCTCATAGGTGGCGACAGGCGTGTTGCACATCATATAGTATTCAGAGGTCGAGTAGCCGCCACCGAAGACCACGCCATTCTCTTTCCACTCGGCCAAGGCGGCTTCGTTGGTGAGGCCAAACTCGGTCGAGGCGAAGGCCATGACCATCGGATCAGTATTGTAAAAGGCGAAGTTGCCGATCAGGTTCGCGACCGGCAGTTCGGACGGTGTATAAGTGCCCGCGTGATATGTCACCTGTGCCACGCCATCGCGCACGCCTTGCAGTGAAGCCGCAGGTGGCAGCAGGGAGCCGCCTGCGAAGACGGTGAAATTCACCTCCCCATTGGTTTCTTCGGCCACACGTTCGGCAAATTCCACGTACGGACCGCGCACCATCGAATGGCGTTCCGCAAAGAAGTGGTTCGCGTTCTGGGCTGCGGCCGCAGTGCCGAGGCCACAGACCGCGAGGGCCAGTATGGATGTGTTGAGTTTCATGTTGTTGTCTCCTCCGGTTAAAAAAGCGTTACTGCGCCATGAGCGAGGGCAGGAACAGGCTGATCGCGGGAAAGGCGATCAGGATAAAAAGCGTCACGATGTCCATGGCGATGAACCATGTCGTGCCCGAGATGATATCGCGCAGCTTTACCTCGCCCGAGAGCGCGCTGTGCAGGACATAGAGGTTCAGGCCGACCGGCGGTGTCACAAGCCCGATCTCCAAAAGCTTGATGCAGATGATGCCGAACCAAATGAGGTTGATGTCTGCGGCCTCGAGCACCGGTAGCAGGATCGGTAGCGTCAGCAGAATCAGACCGATAGAGTCGATGACCATGCCCAAGATGACGAAGAGCGCAGCAATCATCAGGATGATCACGATCTGATTGTCCGACACCGACAGCATCATATCCGTCAGAGCGCGCGGCACGCCCGACAGCCCCATGAAGCGGGTGAACATCACTGCGCCGATGGAGAGGAAAAAGATCGAAGAGGTCGCGAGCGTCGTCTGGCGGATCGCCTCGGCCAGGGCTTTGCGGGTCAGCGAGCGGCGCAGCAATGCAACTGTCGCGGCGAGGAACGCACCCACGGCACCTGCTTCAGTCGGGGTGAAGAAACCGCCGAAGATGCCGCCCAAGACTCCGAGCACCAGCACAGGAAATGGCCAAACGGACCATAGCAGGCCCAGCACTTGCGCCCGGTCAATCCGCTCAACCACGGGCGGGGCAAGCTGCGGTGTGACTGTAGCGCGAACGGTGATCATCGCCATATATACGAAGGCAGAGAGCACACCGGGAATGACGCCCGCGATGAAGAGCTGGCCGATCGATTGCTCAGTGAAAATGCCGTAGAGCACCATAAGGATTGACGGCGGGATGAGGGAGCCAAGCGTGCCCGAAGCCGCGACGACACCGGTGGCCAGCGAAGGGTGATATCTCGCCTTCAGCATCTCCGGCACGGCGATCTTCGACATGGCGGCGGTGGTCGCGATGGAAGAGCCGGAAGCGGCCGCGAAAAGCCCGCAAGCGCCGACACTGGCCGAAGCCAGACCGCCAGGCACCCGCGCCAGCAACACACGTAAAAGGTCAAACGCACCCGCGGTGAGTCCGGTATTGGCGGCGATGAACCCCATGAAGAGGAACATCGGGATTGCCGTCAGCGACCAGTCTCCAATCAAGTTGAAGGGCATGGCGCTGACGATGCCAAACGCGGCTTGTAGATTGAACATCACGGTGATGCCGACGAAGGACACCGCCATAAGAGCCGTCCCGATGGACATCCGAAAGGCCAGCAGCCCGAACAGCGTGCCCACACCGATCCAGCCGATAACGAGATTACTCATGACATGCCCCCATCGAGGTCGGACTGGGTGACAGGCTGCCCGCGCAGCACCAGCAGACCCCGCAGCAACGCGGCGAGACTGGCAAGGCCGAAGCCAAGCGGCAGAACCATACGCGAAGGCCAGACTATGACCTCACGCCCGCCCATCACAACTTCGCCCACACGCAGGGCGCGCATGGCGTCCAGCCCGGTGCGCCATGTCATCACAGCCAAGATGGCGGCAGCGGCGAGGCAGCTAAAGAGCAACGCAAGTTTCTGAAGCCATGCGGGGAAGTGATTGAACAACAGATCGACCGAGATTTGCTGGTCCTGCATCTCGACAAAGGCCATCGGCAGCATGACCAGCGCGACCATATAGTAGTAGGACGACATCTCGACCGTGCCTTGGATCGGCGCGTTCCACACCAGTTTAGCGACGACATCCGCCACGATGTTCAGCATCATCGCGATGACGCCAAAGCCGCCGATAAACATCAGCCAAGAGCATAATCTGTTGAACAGCGTCAGCATCGGGCCTCCTCCCCATACCAAGACGGGAACCGGGCCCGTAATTCCGATTCAACCTCACCGCTGAAGGGTCAGTTGACAAATAGCGATGGTTGATCGAGTGATAACGAAACGCGATCAACACGGAAGCATTAATGAACGACGGCAGGAAACCCACAAGGCTCGACCTCCGACATCTGCGATACGCTTTGGCCGTGGCCGATGCCCAGGGCTTCCGCGCCGCAGCCGAGATGCTCAATATCGCGCAGCCGGCCATTTCGAAAGCCGTGAAAGACACGGAGGTGGATTTGGGGTTTCGGATATTCGATCGCAGCGGGCCGCGCGTGATCCCCACGCCAGAGGGCGTCGTTTTCCTCGACGATGCACGCCAGACGGTCGCGCAGTTCGAGCGGACAATCCGCGCTTCACGCCAGAATGCGGCCGGGGCCCGTGGGCATATCATCGTGGGCTATTCCGCCCTCGCCACCTCACGGCAAATCTCGGAAGCGCTGGATGCCTTCCACCGCAGCGTCCCCGGCGTGCAGGTCGAGATGCATGTCATGTCCACGGATAACATGCTGAAAAACCTAAAATCCGGTGCCATCGACCTTGGCTTTCTGCTCTCTCATCCCACCGTTGGTGCCCCGGGGATCGACCAGATGCCCGTCTGGAGTTCGCGCATCGGTGTGGTCGTCCCCGCAGGCGAAGCCCCCGCGCAGGTGGATGAGCTGGCTGAGATACCCTTCGTCATGGGACTGCGGGAAAATTGGCGCTCATGGCGCGCGCTGCTCGACAGCGCATGCGATCGCGCGGGTCTTACCCCCGTGGTGGTGGATGAGGCTTGGGACGTGCAGGTGATCTTACAGCGCGTGGCCGAACGCCGCGGCGTCACGCTTTTCCCCATGAGCATGGCCGACAGCCTGCCCGCAGCCCTGGAACTGGTGCCGATAGCAGGGCTGGATGCAGAGGCGACGATCTCGATGGCATGGAGCATCAAGGCAGATACAGGGCTGTTGCGTCAGTTCCGCAACCACTTCCCGCCGCTTGATTGATCGCGTTCGGTTATCGCACGATACCGCAAGTCTATTTGCGTAGCGCGGCGATAGCGCGATCTTATGCGCCTATGAAACAGACCCCGATCGCCCCCTTCGACCTGCCCGAGGCGCAGCCTTTTCTTCTCGAAGGCAGCGACACCGGATTTCTCTTTTTCCACGGCTTCACCAGCACGCCGCAGAGCGTGCGAGAGGTCGCGGAAAAAGTACATAAGATCAGCGGCGCGACGGTATACTGCCCGCGTCTTGCGGGACATGGCGAAACCCCTGCCGCCTTGGCAAAAACCGGTCAAGCGGATTGGGTCGCCTCTGCTGAAGACGCTCTTGCCAAACTTTCGGCACGCTGTGGCCGGGTTATCGTCGGCGGGCTATCCTTGGGCGCGACACTATCGCTTAACCTCGCCGCCAGAATGCCCGATAAGATACAGGGCGTGGTCAGCATCAACGGTTCAACAGGCCTCTACCGCCCCGAGGTTGTGGTGCCGCTTTACGACGCAGACGGGCCAGCGTTCATCGACGGCATCGGCTCCGACATCGCCGAACCGGGGATGACCGAAATCTGCTATGATCGGATTCCACGCGATACGCTAAAGGAACGCTTCCTGCTGACGAATGCGACCGGCGCCTTGCTGCCGCTGATACGGCAGCCGATCCAGATTATGCAGTCGCGAAGCGACAATGTCGTCGACCCACAAAACGCGCTACGTATCGCGACCTCAGTGGGGTCAAGTGAGATACGGCTGGCTTGGCTAGAGCGGTCTTACCATGTGGCAACGCTGGATTATGATCGAGGCGAGATTGCGCGGCGGATTGCTGGGTTCTTGGCATAACCGGATCCGATAGCGCGCGGAGGAGAAGGCTGGTCAAATTGGCCCGCTCAGAACCCCGAAAAGACCATGTCGAGGGCTCCGCGGATTTCATAGTCTGATGCGGAAAGGTCGGCGATGGGAGGACCTTTCAGCAACGCAGAGGGGATCGCCGCCATCTCTGCAGTATGCAGGACATATGCATCGCCGTTAATCTCGAACACTGGCTCGAGGCGTCCTATGACCCCCGGCCCGCCTGCAATTGGGATCAAAGGTGCGACGACGCGGGAGCCGGTGTCGATGAGATCCGTTTGGAGGTCGAGGACAAACCGCCCGCCAGATACTTGGTAGACGTGGAACTGCGCCATCAGCCGAGCCGCAGCACCTGCAAGTCTGCCAATGGCATCCGATGGGCGTCAATCCAAGCGCGGCGCTCTGAGATTGCCGCCGCGTTATCTGACGCCCAAGCTGCGGCCCGTGCTGCACGCACCGCTTCTCCGACAGCAGCATCGCTGATCGCGGAGACGTTCAGGCCCAACTCCCGGGCGGCCGTGAGGTTCTCTGCCGTCAGGGTGATATTGGTGCGCTGTTTTTCGGCTGTGGTCTGCATGCCATCCTCCTATATCACATAGTAAATACACATGAATGGTGTGTAATGCAATGGATCACAGATTGCTTCCCTAGTCGCGCGAATGCCCTGGCGGGTTGCAGGAGGCGCGTTTTTCACCCCATCTCCGAGCCTCGTTAGGCGGATCGACCCGCGCGCCGCTGGTGTTGCGCGTTATCGGAGCTTTGGTGGGGCAACTGCTTTGCCAACTGATCGAGCTGCGACCGGGCACACTGAAGCCAAGTAGGTTTTGTCACATCAAAGATCAGGGATGCCGACTAAACTGTCGCGACACAACCCAATGGCGAGCCCAATGCCGTTTCGGGAAATAGGTTCCCTAGGTGGGCATGAGCCACATATGGGACAAAAGCTTCTTACGACGCAGGCCTGGCAATCTTGATGAGTTCTGCCGTTCCTGCGATTGTAATGTCGCTCTCGCGGAACCAGCGGCAACGAGCTTCCAAGTCATCCTATTGAGTTCGCGCACCTGCGTCGCGGCCTGCAATCGAGGCTCACAGTTCAGCGCACTCACGGAGAGCTTCCTCATCGTCCGATCAATTAATAGGTTCCGGCGCCGCAGCCCGGCAAACTGCTGCAGGTACCAGACCTGTATGTAAGTTGTCCGCATTGCACACCGACAGTCCACCAGCGCCCTGCCCTACAGGCCCTTTTCGAGCATGGCGGGTTCTCTCCAACACCACCTAAAGGAGTAGAATAGTTCGTTTCGGGAAACAGCATTTAACGAGGACTACGCGAATTATTGAACCACAAGTGCGCCAGCTGAAAGCTATATATCCCTCAAGACAAGGCGATCCCTCGAAAACCGTAGATTTCGAGCGGCCCGCGCGCTAACGGCTGGAACACGGTCGCCGCCTGGCCCAGGCAAACACTCGGGATGGGAAACGATCGAGATATGACCCCGCCCCCTCGCCCAGATGGGACGGAACGTCAGCTTACAGCAAAGGATGCGGTTCCAGTTGATGCCGACAAACGGTGTGTGGCAAAGAGCATTTCGGGGCGAAGACCGGCTTCGCCCCGAAAATGAATGATCCAAAATGTCAAATAGCGTGCCGCGAAAAGCGTTGACCGCTTTGTGACGGCAAATCCGTTACTTCCTTATGCCCGCCTCAAAGCGCGATCCGCGCTACTTGCCGGGTAGAGAAGGATCGTCTTTGACAAGCGCCTTGATATAGGCAGCTTGCGCTTTCTTTCTGCTGGTCTCAGCCTCGCGGCGATAGCGCTTCAGGAGATCAGCCTTTTTCCAGTAGGCTTTCCAGAATGCTGCCTCCTGCGCAGCTGCGACTGCCGTAGCGACATCCACAGTTTGCGATAAGACGATTTCCCGCATTGCTGGGACGTCAAGCACCACTTGCCGAAAGTCGTCAATCGTAACAGCATCCGCTCTCGCACCGCCAAAAAGGTGCTCGCGCTCGGCTGCGCTGGCGCGCTCAACTCGCGCCTCAGCTTCCGCCAACGCCCATGCTAAGCGCGTCACTTCATGAGTCACGTAGCTTGCCGCACATTGTTCGGGGTTGTTTAGGATTTCCCGGTAAATTTTGAGCGTTTGCTCGCTCGGCACGGGAGCAGTTAGCCCGTGCCGTCTGGCATTTTGCGATGGGTCAGAGCGCGCACCGCCGGTTTCATCGCGCTTATCCATTTTGCCGCATCCTTGGGGCAATGACACGAAGAGCGTCGAAATCATCCAGAAGGTCGCGGCGACGCTTTTCCAAGCTTTCGATGCGCTTTTCATGATGGCTCAATCCCTCCGCGAGTGTTTGATAGGCACGCGCGTAAAGCTCATCGAGCGTTGTGCCCGCGGCCTGCAACTTTTCCTCCGCTTTCACCTGACGCGTCGGGTCCTCCCCCACCAGATCTCGCGCGAGTTTCAAATGTCTTTGTTCAACATCTGGCCGAATCACAAAACGGCCAGATGAGAAATAGCCTGCCGCGAAATCGCGAACAGCTACCATAAGACGCGTATCGCGCAGCCTTCGATGCTGCTCCAACTCCATCTCCAGAATAGCGATTTCACTGGCACGGCGGCGCTCCAGCGCGCTGCGGGCTTGGAGGGTGTCATGAACCTCACCAACAATCTTTTGATGGTTTTCTCGACTTCCTCCGAGAGCGACAGGGAGGCGTTTGTGTTGCACAGCAACGGGATCTTTGGGCTTTTTTGTCATTTCTGGGTTCCTTGCGGCGGGATAAATTTTCTCAGACGTTGCCTTTGCCGGTAGCGGCAAAGAGCCAAATCGAGCCGCAAGGAGGCGCACGCGCAGGTGCTATGCCGCCAAAAATTGATGTGGGAAAACCGGAATTGCGCATTGGTGCGTCCCTGCAAACAGCAGAGGGATTGGCATCATGCACATCACCCCTACTGAGCGGAAATCGAACCTAGCACATCATGCGCACGGTATATGTCTCACACACTACATATGGAGACTGCAGCGCGCAAGCTCTGAAACGCGTGCCATGATGCCGTATTCAAGGCGGCTTCAGGAAACAGTTGTGTAAAACCGCAGGCCGGGCGCGTCGTCAGGGGCGCCGATAAACTCGATCCCGGCAGCCTCAAAACAGGTACGGAGTATCTCGAGGTTATTTTTGCGCGATTTGGGCACGGTAGCTTCGGCCATTTCATAGCGCACAATCGTCGCAGTACCGATACCTGTGGCATCGGAGAGGTCCTGAACTGACCAATTCAGCGCGGCGCGCGCTGTCCGTATTTGCTGACCCGTGATTGACATAGCGCTACTTATGATATATTTTTTATCATAACTGCACTATTCTTACCGGAGATCTGGCATGTTGGATTGGAGCAAAGCATTAGAAACTCTCGATGGGGCATATTCCGATGCAACGATGCGCGCATATCATTGTGATGTGCAAGCCTATGTCACTTGGTGTGCGCAAGAGCGGCTTGATCCCTTTCCTGCAAGTGTGATCATGCCCCATAGCGTGGTGTAACTCGCGGCTGGCCGGGCGCTTTCGACGGCCGAGCTGATCAGTCCGTCTGAGTTGCAGGCAGGCTGATGATGGGATCATCGCAGACCGGTGCCAAGGTTTCCA
>NZ_JAGHRG010000015.1:0-87216 GCF_017743915.1 Sulfitobacter sp. R18_1 | reverse complement strand
CAATATGAGCGATGATCTGAGGCGGAAACCGGTGGCGTTTGTAGCTGATCTTTTGTGTCTGCATCGACACCGCCTACGCCCAGATCAATGAACCAGCAACCTCAGGACCGTTAATGTGACAACACCTCTTCTTCCTTCTCTCAATTGCTAAGCGTTCAACTAAGTCATCCGCATTTGGTTTCAATTTCCAGCGCTGGAAGGTTGGAGGCCGCGGTTGCGATTGAAATGTTCAATGAAGAAAAAAGCTTCTATTGGCCTTCCTGCTACGAACGCGGACTTCGTCGCGTTATTCTCGCAGCGGGATGGCTTCACAAACGACATTGTATCCGTTTGTAAAGTTGACCAACCGGGAGATGCAGCCATAGAGGTGCTTCGGATTTCGATCTCGGGACAAGGGTGGAAGCGAGCCAAAAGATGATGCGAACCACGTTGCGCCTATTCTTCCTTCTCATGGCTTGCCTTTGGGCCTCCATGGGCTTTGCTGCATCGAGCGATACCTACGAGAATTCAACAATCACGGCCCGGCTCATCTCCGTTGAAAATGGGGTCGCGGAAACCTCCAGAACCCTTTCCCTTGGCCTGGATGTCGAGCTGGCCGAGGGCTGGAAAGCCTATTGGCGTTCGCCCGGCGAGGTGGGTCTGCCGCCTGAAATTTCATGGGATGGATCGGAAAATCTGGTGAGCGCACAGATGCTCTGGCCCGCGCCTGAGCGCTTCACGGCATTCGGCATCGAGAATTTTGGCTACAAGACCCGTGTCGTCCTGCCCATTCAGGCAGTTCTCGAAACTGCGGGCCAGTCCGCAACATTGCAGGCGCGTGTTTCATTGCTGGCGTGCTCGACTGTCTGTGTGCCGCATGATTTCGATCTCGCACTGACAATTCCGGCGGGCACCGGGATTGACGCGAAGGCGGCGGGCCTGATTTCGGAGTATGCCCAGCGGGTGCCGCTTGGTCCCGAAGAGAGCGACATCATTGTCGAAACGGCGGTGATCGCGGATGATGCGCTTTATGTGACGGCGCGCAGTGCGAATGCCTTTGTGAAGCCGGATATCTTTCCGGAACTGGGGCCGGAATTCACCTTTGGCAAACCGGACATCCGAACCGATGATGCGGGAACAGCCCTTTGGGCCAAGCTGCCTCTTCTCGCGCAAGGGGAGGATCCGCCGCCCCTGCAACTGACTTTGACCGATGGATCACGCGCGGTGACAGCGCAGCCCGCTTGGTCAGACCGCATCCCGGGTGCACCATTCGAGGTTATGGCGAACCTGCCGGATCTGACGCAAATCCTGGCGATTGCGGCCTTTGCCTTTCTTGGCGGTCTGATCCTGAATGTCATGCCCTGTGTTCTGCCTGTCCTGTCCATCAAGCTGACATCGGTTCTCAATCATGGAAACAAGCCAGCGCACGAGGTCCGGAATGGGTTCCTGATGTCGGCGCTTGGCGTTCTGGTGTTCATGTGGGCCCTCGCCGCAATCATTCTGGTTCTGCAATCCGTCGGCGTCACCGTTGGGTGGGGCCTGCAATTCCAAAGCCCTGTTTTCCTGACCGTCATGTTTCTGGTGCTTGCCGTGTTCTCTGCCAATCTGTTCGGGGTGTTCGAAGTTTCATTGCCCTCCGGGTTGCAGTCACGGCTGGCCAGATCAAGCGGTCGCGACGGGTATGGCGGAGATTTTGCAACAGGCGCCTTCGCGGCGGTGCTGGCCACGCCCTGCTCGGCCCCGTTTTTGGGGACAGCGGTTGCCTTTGCCCTGTCCGGGCGCCCGATTGATGTCATTCTCGTTTTCACGGCTCTGGGGCTTGGGCTCTCCCTGCCCTATCTGGTTCTGACGGGGAAGCCTGGTCTGGTCCGGTTGTTGCCCAGCCCGGGACGTTGGATGGTTGTCGTCAAATGGGTGCTTGCCGGTCTTCTGGCCGGGACCGCGATCTGGCTGCTCTGGGTACTGATAGGGGTGGCGGGTGGCCGGGTGGCCATGACCGTGCTGCTTATGACGAGCCTTTTCATTCTTCTCGCAACAATACGTTTGCCGGGCAGATTGACGCGCCCGACAGCGCTGGTGGTGGTTGCTGTTCTCAGCCTTCTGGTGCCGACGGCGCTGACAATCCCGCCGCAGACGAGAGCGGTGGGCCAGGACTGGGTCGCGTTCGATCGCTCCGAGATACCGAAACTGGTGTCGCAGGGAAAAACCGTCTTTGTCGACGTGACCGCAGACTGGTGCCTGACGTGCAAGGCCAACAAGACGCTGGTGCTGGACCGTGCGCCCGTGGTCGACCAACTGCGGGGTGATAATGTCGTTGCGATGCGGGCAGACTGGACTAGGCCCAGCACTGACATTTCCCGGTATCTGGAAAGCCACAACAGGTTTGGCATCCCGTTCAACATCGTCTACGGGCCAAACGCGCCAGACGGGATCATCCTGTCCGAGGTTCTGACGTCCGAAGCCGTTCTCGACGCGCTGAGCAGGGCTGCACTTGGCGACCCTGTGACCGCTTTGAAAACGGATGGTTAGGCCTAAAAGAGGCCCATCGCACGCGCCGACATCCAGACGCCCATGAATATCATCATCAGGTTTTCGGTCAGGGACACGAAACCCAGCGGCACGTTTGAACCGCCGCCCACGCAGGCGCACTTGATCTCGCGCTTATCGATGTAGACGGCCTTGAAAACTGAAGCCGCTCCGACCGTACCGATGAACAGTGCAACAGGCGCGCTGATCCAGACCAAGGCACCGGCGACCATGAGAATACCGGCAAGTGCTTCGCCGAAGGGATAGACATACCCATAGCGCACCCATTTCTGGGCAAGCAGATCGTAGTTCAGAAACATCGTGGAAAACGTCTCGACGTCCTGCAGTTTTTGAACAGCAAGAAAGCTCATCGAGATCGCGATGAACCACTCGAATGCCCGCAGCGTCAGGATCGAACCGTAAAACGCCCAACTGAGACCAAGCGCCATAAGGAATGCGACCGCGAATATCGCAATGACGGGTTGATAAGTCGTCTCGTCGTCATCCTTTACGTCCTGGCCGAAAAATTCCCTCAGCGCGTCATAGCCACCAATTCTTTCATTGCCGATAAAGGTCTGCGGAGTCGTTTCGACACCGTGTTCTTCCATGAAAGCATCCGTTTCCTCGCGGGTGTTCAGAGGCCGGTCCTCAATCGAATACCCCTCCCGCTCAAGCAGGTCCTTCGATTTTCAGCCCATAGGGACAAACATGCTCCTCCATCACCATTCGGTACAAAACCGCCGTCTTCGGGGTGGATTTTGCCTCTCTCGTCATGACGCGTTCCTTTAAATCCTTTAACCGTTGCAGGTCCAATACCCGGTAAATCCGACAGTCAGAGGCGTCTCTCCCGTCAATTCAAACAGCAGGGTGGCGTCTTCACCGTCCGCGTCACCCGGCGCCAGCGTGAATTGGCCACCATCGGCAGACAGGACGCCACCGGACGTCACTGTGTCTTGCGACGTGAAGTTGACCAGCGATCCGGATATCTTGGCGACGCCGTTCCCCGCCCCGTCCGTGACCAGAATGGGATCGGCGTTCACGGCGCGAATGAAACGGCATTGTCCGTCGGACCCCAGTGCGCGTGTTATTTCTTCGGCTTTGAGCGGTGCAGGACGGATTCCGGCAATCACCGGGGTTGCAATCGCTTCTTGAAGCCCCTCCATTTCAGCCGGACCGTCCGCTTCACCAAGTGGCCATTCAGGACCGGCTTCGCCATTTGCCTCAATGTCATCTATGAGGAAACGCATTTCGGAAATTTCGCGGTTTTGCGCCGTCACAATTTCCGAAGCCAGCGCCTCGACCCTTGGATCTGTCAGCTCGGCCCGTTCGCTTGTCATGATCGCAATGGAGTGGTGCGGAATCATCGCGCTCATCCAGCTTTCGTCCTGAATGGTCTCCTGGCTTCTCACGAGCCAGAGCGCGCCGGCGAACATCACGACAGACCCGAGAATGATCGCGGCGTTGACGCCCTTGTTCTTGTACATGTTCAACATGAAAAGGAGCATCACGGTCGCCATCGTCGCGCCCATGATGAACGTCATGTAAAATCGGGTTTCGCTCCAGTAGACATGTTCGAAGGAGTACGAGTTGATGTACATCAGGCCGAACATGATCGCAGTCGATGTGCCGACCATCGCCAGAAACCGGCCATAGGATGAACCTGAATGGCCTCCCGAATGTGCTGCACCTTCACTTGAACGGGTGTCGGACCCGCCACGAGATTTCCCGATCGCATCTTCAGACATCTGATCTCTCCATCATGGATTCTATTTGTGGAGGAACAACATTCCAGCGCTGGAGGGTTTCAAGACGATATATCGAAACGGCATGAAACCCCATAAATGTCTGGCCCAGGCATCGTGCGTTACGGGTCTTTGGCCAGATCTTTCAGGATTGGACAATCGGGGCGGTGATCGCCCTGGCAGGCGTCAACGAGGTGAGCCAGGGTCTCTCGCATCGACTTGAGCTGGGCGATTTTTTCGTCAACGGCGGCCAGATGCTCTTGAGCGACAGCCTTGACCTGTGCACTTTCCCGCGTCTCATCTTCATAGAGATCAAGCAGCGTGCGGCAGTCTTCGATCGAGAACCCGAACGTCCTGGCGCGACCGAGAAATGCGAGCTTGTGGATGTCGCTGTCGCGAAAGGCGCGATAGCCGTTGTCGCTGCGCAAAGGCCGGACAAGGCCGATGTCTTCGTAGTAGCGGATTGTCTTCGCTGGCAAACCCGCGCGTTCTGATACTTCTCCGATGTTCACACCTGTCTCCTATTCTGCGGGCTGCGTTGCGAATTTCGTCTCCGCGTCGTGGGGCGGATCCTGTTCCGACATCGTCGCCTTGATCCGTCGCAGCCGCAGCGCGTTGGTCAGAACCGACACGGAGGACAGCGCCATGGCCCCGGCGGCAAACACCGGCGACAGGAGCAATCCAAAGGCCGGGTAAAGCGCGCCCGCCGCCACAGGGATCAGCGCGACGTTATAGCCAAAGGCCCAGATAAGGTTCTGCCGTATGTTGCGCATGGTCTTGCGCGACACGTCGATGGCATTCACCACGCCGCGCAGGTCGCCCGACATCAACACCACGTCGGCGCTTTCGATTGCGACATCCGTGCCGGTTCCGATGGCGATGCCGACATCGGCATGGGCCAGCGCTGGCGCGTCGTTGATGCCGTCTCCGACAAAGGCGATCTTGCTGTTCCCTTGCCGCAATTCGTCCAGGGCGGCGACTTTTCCATCCGGCAACACCCCTGCAATGACATGGTCGATCCCGACCTCGCGGGCGATGGCATCTGCCGTGGCCTTCTTGTCTCCGGTGATCATCGCGACCTTGATCCCTCGATCATGCAGAGCTGCGATCACTTCGGCGCTGGAGGATTTGACCGGGTCTGCCACGGCAATCACGGCCGCCAGGGATCCGTCCACCGCAGCATAAAGCGCGGTGCGTCCCTTTTCGGCCAAGGCCCTTTCGCGGTCTTCCAGCGGGCTGGTGTCAATGCCCTGCTGCACCATGAAGCGATCCGCACCGACATGAACCTTGCGGCCCTGGACAAGCGCCTCGACACCGTAGCCGGTCACGGACCGGAATTCCGTCGCATCGGGCCAGGACAGGCCTTCGCTCTTTGCGGACTGCACAATGGCCTCTGCCACCGGGTGCTCAGACTGCGCCTCGACAGATGCGATGAGGGCGAGTGTCTCTGCCCGGTCAAAGCCGTCGGCCGTGATGAGGTCTGTCAAACTGGGTTGCCCTTGCGTGACCGTCCCGGTCTTGTCCAATGCGACAACGCCAACTTCATCCAGATGTTGCAGCGCATCTCCCTTGCGGAAGAACACCCCCATCTCAGCCGCGCGTCCTGTCCCCACCATGATCGAGGTGGGCGTGGCCAACCCCATGGCGCAGGGGCACGCAATGATCAGAACGGAGACACCCGCCACAAGCGCAAAGGTCAGAGCCGGATCGGGACCGACCAGCAGCCAGACAACCACAGTCGCAAGCGCCAGAACCAGAACGGCAGGCACGAACCACATGGTCACGCGATCCACTAGGCCTTGGATCGGCAGCTTGGCCCCCTGAGCATCTTCGACCATGCGGATAATCTGCGCCAGCGTGGTATCCGCCCCGACTCGCGTCGCCGTTATGGTCAGGCTCCCGGTGCCGTTCACCGTGCCGCCGGTCACCGGTTCGCCAGCAGCCTTTGGCACGGCGAGGGGTTCACCGGTGATCATGCTTTCATCGACGTTGCTTGATCCTTCTGTGACCTCGCCATCGACAGGCAGCCTTTCACCGGGACGCACGAGGATCTGATCGCCGATCCGCAGTTCCTTGATGTCAACCTCGGTCGCCTGCCCGTCACGCAGGACCCTGGCTGTCTTTGCCTGCAGACCAAGAAGGGCCTGAATGGCTGCACCGGTCTTGCCCTTGGCCCGCGCTTCAAGCCAGCGACCCAACAAGATCAGAACGACAATAACCGCCGCTGCTTCGAAATAGACGGCGCGCACACCGTCAGGCAGCACCTGAGGCAGGAAGGTCGCGACTACGGAATAAGTCCACGCCGCCCCGGTTCCCAGTGCGACAAGGCTGTTCATATCCGGGGCACGCTTGATCAACGCCGGAATGCCCTTCGCAAAGAACCCCCAACCCGGTCCGAAAAGAACCACCGTGGCAAGCGCGAATTGGATCAGCCATGACGTTTGAATGCCGATTGTGCTCTCAATCAGGCCCTCAAAGCCGGGTATGGTATGTTTTCCCATTTCCAGAACGAACACCGGCACGGTCAGGATCGCGGCAAGGATGACACGGCGCGCCAGCGCGTCGGCTTCTTCTGCCTTGCGGTCCGATCGGTCCTCGTGCGCATCGCTCTGCGCAATCTCGGCCGGGTACCCCGCCTCCGTACTGATCCGGGCAATCTTTTCCGGGGTGATGGCATCTGGCAGATACTCTACCACAGCCGTTTCGGTTGCCAGATTGACCGCCGCATTCAATACGCCGGGTGTCCGTACAAGCGCCTTTTCAACCCGACCGACACAGGACGCGCAGGACATGGCGTCTACGTTCAATGTTACGCGCCCCGTCCGTGCCGGGTATCCGGCGTTCGAGAGGGCCGTGACCGCCACGCCCGTGGTGGCCGGATTATCCATCTGAAATTGAGCCGTTTCGTTCACAAGGTTGACACTGACGTTCGAAAGGCCCGGAACCTCGTTCAAAGCCTTCTCAACCCTGCCCACACAAGACGCACAGTTCATGCCGGAAACGGATAGACGTATCGTATTGGGGTCGGTCATGAGGGCCTCCTCGGTTGAACTTACCCTGATATAGGGCTTCCAGTTGCTGGAAGCTCAAGAGAGTATCTAATTTTTTTTGATATTTGCTTGACCTTCCTCCCGATGGAACGACCAAGTCTGAGGTTGTACCAAAAATGGAGGCCTTCATGATTTTTTCCGTCCCGAAAATGAGCTGTGGACACTGCACATCCGCTATAGAAAGCGGCATCAAGGCAAAGGATCCATCAGCCGTTGTCACGGCCGATCTGGACCTTCGCCTTGTCACTGTCCAAAGCACATTGGAACAGGCGACCGTGCGGCAAGCCATCGCTGACGCTGGCTACGACGCTTCAGCCGCGTAGGATTGTCCTTATTCGGCGGCCCGTGCCTGATCGACAAGCTCGATCATCTGGTCCGCCTGGATCAGGCCCGGCGCAAGACTGTCGCCGATCACAAATGAAGGTGTGCCACTGAACCCCAGAGATTGCGCAAGCCGCATGGAAGTCTGTATGTGTTCTTCGATTTCCGGTCCGTTCATGTCGCGACGCAACTGTGCAACATCGAGGCCGATGTCTTCCGCAGTGCGGAGAATCGATGCTTCCTCTGCGCGTTCCTTCAGTTGCATCATGGCCCAATGAAACTCTTCATATTTGCCCTGGTTTCGGGACGCCAGCGCCGCGCGGGCGGCAAAAACCGACCCGTCCCCCAGAATGGGCCATTCCCGGTAAACGACCCTGACGTTGGGATCAGCAGCGAGCAGGGCCTCCATTTCAGGTTTAACCCGGCGGCAATAGGGGCAGTTGTAGTCGAAGAATTCGACAACCGTGACATCGCCATCCGGATTGCCCAGAACGGGCGCATTGGGATCATTTTCAAGCGTGGCTTTTTCCGTATCGAAAACCTGCGCTGCGGCTTGCGCCTGCAACGCCTGCTGTTGCTGTTCGAACAACTGCGCGGCCTCGAACACGATGCCCGGATTCTCGCGGATGGCTTCCAGCACCAGTTCCTTGATCCGGTCTTCGTCCATGCCGTCTGCAATCGCAGCGATCGGAAGCATTAACAGTGCGGTGGTAGCCAAGAATCTTTTCATTATCCGTCTCCTTGTGAGGCAATATCCTGGGCCGTGCGCTCGGCTTGCGTGGCGCGTTCACGCTCCGGCCATGTTGACTTGATGTATGCGAGGATGTCCCAGATTTCCCCGTCGCTCAGTTGGTCGCCGAAACCGGGCATGCCGCTGTTGAAGTCAACGCCTTGCGCCGCGAGAACCTCGGCGCCCCCCAGCTTGGTGTAGGCGAACAGCATGCTGTCCGCGTGGTGCCAAGTGTGGCCGCTTGCATCATGCGGCGGTGCGGGCAGGCTTCCGTCATCACGCGGACTGCGCCAGTTTTCTTCACCTTCCAGATTTGCGCCATGGCACGCGGCGCAATTTTCGGCATAGAGGACTTCGCCCGCGGCCACATCGGCTGAGGAGTTGATGAGGTTTTCCGCCGTATGGTCGGTTCCGCCGGACCGGGTCCACAGGAATATGGTAGCCACCGCAACGGTAACTACGCCCAACGCAAGATAGACGGATCGCGGGGTCATCCAACGACGATCTTGGTCATCATGCCCGAAGCCGCATGCGACAGCATGTGGCAATGTAGCAGCCATTGGCCCGGGTTGTCCGCCACAAAGGCAATCTCGCGCGTCTGACCCCGTTCAAGAAGGGTCGTGTCACGCAGCGGTCCGAGGGTGCCGTTTTCGGCGACCTCGTGGAAGTGAATGCCATGCAGGTGCATCGCATGCGGAAACGCCGTGTCGTTCACGATCTTCAATCGTACATTCTGGCCGCGGTCCAGCCGCGCAAGGGGATCACCGTTGATCCCGTCCACTTTGCCGTTGAACGACCAGAAATACCCGGCCTCGACGATCTCGCCGATCGGCTTGAGTTCGCCCCCAAGGGAAGCGGACCTCATCCGCCCCATGGCACCGCCTTCCATACTCAGGCTGAGCATCGTGGCTTCACTCAAGTCGACCATCCTGTGGTCGTTCGGCGGCAAGGCCAAAGGCGCGTCTCGACGATTTTTCGAGCCCCACTCAACGACCTCGAATGTAACCTGGCTGAAGGCCTCTTCCCGGCCGAACTGAAGAATATGAGCCGTTTCACCAACATCCGCGACCACATCGACGATCAGGTCGATCCGTTGAGCCGGAGCGAGGATCATCGGCTCCGTCACCTTAATGGGTGCAGCCAGGGGCATGCCGTCCAAAGCAACCGCCCAACCGTCAAGGCCTTCCAGCCCCAGTTGGAAATTGCGCGCATTGGCAGCATTGATCAGCCGCAAGCGCAGTCTTTCGTTCTTGCGTGCACTCAGGCCCAGATTGAAGGTTCCATTGGTCGTCAGCAGGTTGCCGATGCGCCCTGCGTGGCTGAGATCATGAGGCGCTCCGAAGTCGTCTTTGATCTGCGCGGTTTGGGGGGCAATAAGCCAATCATCCAGGATCAGGACTTCCTCGCGATCAATGTCGAGAGGCTCGGCCTCTTCCACGATCAGTGCACCGTAAAGCCCTCTGCCCACCTGCTCAAACGACCTATTATGGGCATGGTACCAATAGGTCCCGGCATCCGGGACAGTAAAGTCATAGTCGAATGTTTCCTCCGGCTGGACCACATCCTGTGTCAGGCCGGAAACGCCATCCATCGCATTGTCGATGCGGATGCCGTGCCAATGCGTCGACGTTCCCTGAGAAAACCGGTTGACCAATCTGCGCTGGACACGCCCCCCCTGCGCCACGCGAATCTCCGGACCGGGTGAGCCGCCGTCAAAGCACCAAAGCGATGTCTTGCCATAGTTGCCGGGCAGCAGCTGCACGTCGCTTTGCTGGGCTGTCAGGGTCGCGAATGGCGTGCCCGCAAATCCAGTGCTGGCCGACAGACCACTGAACGCAGCAGATGTTGCCAGAAATTGGCGGCGATTGAGCGTGATCATTCGTGGGTTCCCAAGATTATGATTTGTTGTCCAGCAGGTAGGTGGCCATCGCATTCAGGTCTGCGTCGCTCAGAAAGCCCGTGCCATAGCGCACGACTTCGGCCATTGATCCACCAAATACGTCGCCAGACGGCGTTATGCCAGATCGCAATGCATAAGCCATATCGTCTGTTGTCCAGCCTTCGGACACAAGATCGCGCGTCCGGATCGAAGGTGCTTTGCCACCTCCCGGCAAGGCGTCGTTGCCGGAAAACCTCTTCGATACTATGCGTGCGCCTGCAAAGTTCCGCGTTGTGTGGCAGGCAGCACAATGTGCCGCCCCGTTGACCAGCAGCTTGCCCCTGTTCCAAGCATCGCTTCGGTCCGCCTCTGGTGCGGTGTCAGGCTTTGTCAGAAAAGCCGCCCGCCAAAGTTTCATCCCCCATCGCTGATCGAACGGAAAAGGCACCTCATGGGACGGGGTCGGCACATTCACGGCTGGCACGGTCTGGAACGCGGCCCACAGATCGGCAATGTCCTGATCCGTGTAATTTGCATAAAACGGGTAGGTGAAGGTGGGATAATAGGGGTCTCCGTCCGGGGAAATTCCCTGCCTTACCGCTTTTGCAAACTCTTCTACTGTCCAGCCGCCAATCCCGAATTCGACATCGGTGGTCAGATTTGGCGGATAGAATGTCCCGAAATCGGTCCGGAGCGGCGCTCCTCCTGCCAATGGCGCCCCGCCAGCTTCAAAGTTGGTGTGGCACGCAATGCATCCACTGGCGCGCGCCAGATACGACCCCCGCTGGGCATCGCCTTGCAGGGTCAGGTCCGAGACTGGCGCACCGATCGGCCAGGCTATCGTTGCCGCGACAACGCCGATGCCGCCGACGACCCCCGCACCGATGATCCAACGCCACCACCGCATCTGATCACTTGTCCTCTTTGCGGAACTTCTGGTGGCAGGCCGAACAGGTCTGGGCGACCATCGCGAACGCACGGTCGGTCGGCATGTCCGCAAACATCTCGGTCGTCATGGGAAGGTCCGATCCCATCATGCCCCCTCCCATTGCAGGCGCGGACCCGCCACCCATCATCCCGTCAGTGGCGCCGCCCATCATTGATTCGCTACCGTTGCCCTGTGCTGCGGCCAACCCATTGCCTGCGCTCAACTTCAATCCTTCGGCGGCTGTTCTCAACTCTTGCGCAAGGGCCGCGAACTCTTCGCTGTTTTCCCAGACCGACGGCAACGCCTTGGACACTCCGCCACCCGAGCCTTCAGGAAACAGTCGCGTCATTTGCTCACCGGCATGGCCGATCATCGCGCCAGCTTCCCTGCGGACGACATCGGCGTCATAAGGTACCTGACCCCGCATCATGGGTGATAGCGTCTTGAGTGTTTTGGCCATCGCGGACATGCCCTGCATCCGCTCCAGCACCACGCCGGTTGCTCCGGAATGCGCCAAGGCAGCAACGCCGGTCGTCCCGATCGCAATGGCAGTAATCCATATCTTCATGTTCAAGTTGGTCATTCCTGTCAATTGATCCCGTTGGCGCGCTGAAGTTCCCGCACATATGCAACAACCATCTTCACATCGCCGGGCGTGACGCCTTCAACTGGCGGCATATTGCCAAACTTCCAATGGTGCGCTCTGACACCTTGTTTCGCGGCAAGCAAAAAAGCGGCGTCACCGTGATGGCTCGGTTCATAGATCTTGTGGACAAGCGGCGGTGCCACGCCATTCTGTCCGGCAGCATTCGCACCGTGACAAGCGGCGCAAGCGCCATCGAAAACACGCTTTCCCAATTGGGCATTTGCTGAGAATTCAGCAGGCACAACCACGTCTGCAATCGGCGCGCCCTCTTCCGTCTGCGAAAGATCAGGCGTTGTCATTGTGTGGCCGGGCATCGAAGACGATGGCTGCAATTGCTGCCAGATCACAACCGCGCCACCGACGACAAAAAACGCCGCAATCAGGATGCCGGACTTCGACATCAGATTAATCGTACCTGCGTGCCGACCGGTGTCCTTTCGAACACCTCGATGATTTGCTCGTTGTAGAGACCGATACACCCGCTTGAAGAGCGTCTTCCGATCTTGCGCGTATCATGGGTGCCGTGAATCCTGTAGTACGTCCAACTCAGGTGCAGGGCACGGACGCCCAACGGGTTATCCGGCCCGGGCGGCATATAGGCTGGCAAAGACGGGTCACGTTCGCGCATGGAGGGTGTAGGGGTCCAGTCAGGTTCGGGGTCCTTGAACGTGACTGTCGTGTAGCCGCGCTTTGTCAGCTCGTCAGACAAGGGAACCGATGTCGGATAAATGCGCATTTCGCCATCAGATGTCCAATGTTGCATCACGCGGGTGGTGGTATCCGCGATGATGATGCCCTTGCCCAACGCGTCAAAGCTATCCTGCCATGCATGAGTGCGAAACGACGAAATGTTTCTTCGGAGACCGGTTTGATCCACCTGTGCACGCAAAATGGAAGGGGCTGCGAAAGCTGCCGATGCAGCACCTGCCGTGAATGCACGACGCGATAGACCTGTTCGCTTGCGGGTCATCATATGGCCTCATATTGTTGTCTGCTTGCCCGTCAGACTAGCCGCGCCGTCGCATTTTATGAACAGTCCGGGGGCCGGTTTTATGTAACGATATGTATCGCGGCCAACGGGCACGTCCTCGCGCTGCTGCCTCAAACCTCGATGGGCTTCAGGACAACACGCGTGTCGAGCGGGACCTTCTCATAAAGCTCGATGATCTGATTATTGGTAAGCCTTGCACAGCCGTTCGAGACACGTTGACCAATCGTCGTCGGATCCGTTGTGCCGTGAATTCTCAGGTAGGTGTCCCCACGCCCTGGCTGGTAAAGATACAAGGCGCGGGCGCCGAGTGGATTGTTCAGCCCACCGGGCACACCGCCCGCAAAACGAAGATATCGGTCAGGATCTCTGGCAATCATGGCGGGTGTGGGCGTCCACCGCGGCCACTTTTGCTTGCGCGCGACATAGAACTCGCCGGATTCATAGAGCCCCTCCCGACCAATTCCGACGGTATACCTGATTGCCCGATTGTTCGGCAAAGTCCAAAATAAAGCGAACTGGTTCGGATCGACATGTATTTCTCCCGGCTTGTCTGCCTCGGTGAACGGAACCTCGCGGGGCAACTGCTCTGGGGGCACCATAGATGACCCGACGCGCCGGTCGTGCTCTGCGTCACTATGCGCGAATGCTGTTTTTCCGCTCACCAAAAGAGCTGCAACAGAAGTCAGAAAATATCTTCGTTTCATATACTTGTCTCACTAAACTAGTCGGGTTTGAGGTGACGAACAACCCGCGCCATATGTGGCGAGCCTTCCTCTTTCGGGGCTGGCTCGGCGCTTTGTTTGACGGGCAGCGTGATTTCTGCCCGCAAACCCCCATCAGTGCGGTTTTTCAGATTGATCGAACCACCGTGCTCAAGGATGATGCTGCGCGCAATCGACAGCCCTAGGCCATGACCGCCGGTATCCTGTGATCGCGACGTCTCGAGCCTGACATAGGGTCCGAAAACAGCCTCCAGCTGATTGTCGGGAATACCGGGCCCCTGATCGTCGATGGTGACCACTACGTCACTGCCCATGCGTTGCCACGAAACCCTGGCCTCATTCCCGTAGCGGATCGCGTTCTCAATCAGGTTTCGCAGGGCGCGCCCCATCGCGCTTGGTTTCACGGATACGATCAGCGGACCCTGGTTGGTCACCTGAACCTTGTCCAAGCCCATACCGGTGATCAGTTCGTGCAGATCAACCGATTGGACCTCTTCATGCTGTCCGACACCCTTGGCGAAATCGAGTGTTGCATCAACCATCCGCTGCATCTCTTCGCTTGACGCAACCAGGGACGTGCGCGTGTCTTCCTCATCCACCATTTCGGCCCGCACCCTGAGCGCCGTCAAAGGCGAGCGCAGATCATGCGCAAGCGCCGCAAGCATCTGGGTCCGGTCACTGACAAATCGCGTCAGGCGATCCTGCATGATGTTGAACGCACGGGTCAGGTCCTGAACTTCTGTTGGCCCAACGACCGGCAAATCGCCCGAAGCGGCGCCGCGGCCCAGACGTTCGGACGCAGTCGCGAGATCGTTGAGTGGTCCGGTCAGTCGGGACAGAAGAAACCAGAAACTTGCAACCAGCAGAAGGCCCGCAGTCAGTGCAAAGGATATGTTGGTCGCCAGCGACCATTGCAGAGGCGGCCGTTCGAACCGCGTCTCGATGTTGAGCCAATTCCCACCGGACAACGCAATGGACAGCTCCATCTCAATGGCCGCAAGGCTGCCCTGCATCATTTCGGTATGCATTTGCGCCATTTCCGGGGACAGGTTTGGAAGGGGCAGGAGACCTCCTTCAATTTCATGAACCTCAACCCGAATATCCCGGCTGTAGCTTTCCTGAAGCAGTGCCCGTATCCGCGCTTCGACCGCCCCACCGTCATCGTGTTGTCCGTGTGCGACCGATGGCTCGTCTGTCAGGTCGAACCGTACGAGCGGAGACGTTGCAGCGCGGACGATCTGGGCATGCAATTCCGGGGGTGCGCCTTCAATCAACTGTGCGACATTTGCGGCGCGTCCGGCGGCTTCGGCACCGATTGCGGCCTGAACGGCCAAAGAGCGTTCATCAACGAAAAACCAGAGACTCAGAGCTTGTGCGAGGATCAAGACTCCGAGGACCAGAAGGGCAATCTGTGTACGCAACGTCCGCGGAAGCAGCTTCATTCGCAAATCTCGACATCGCAGGAAAGACTATATCCCCCATGCCGGACAGTCGCGATGATCTTCGGGCGCAAAACGTCCTCTTCCATCTTCCGGCGCAACCGGCTCACCTGATTGTCGATGGTTCGGTCCAATGGACCGGCGACCCTGCGAGTGCTGAGTTTGAGAAGTTCGTCGCGGCCAATGACCGTCCTTGGCCTTTGCAGGAACAGGGTCAGGAGTTTGAGTTCACCGGATGTAAGTTGCGTGCGCGAACCGCCTTCGTCAATCAGTGTACGGCCATCGAAATCCAGCTTTAGGTGTGCAAACTTCAACGTTTTTCCTGCAAAATCATCCGGTTTTGGGATCATCTGCGTCCGACGCAATATCGCGTTGATCCGCGCCACCAGTTCCCGGGGATTGAACGGCTTGGCGAGATAATCGTCCGCCCCGCCATCGAGACCAGCGATGCGGTCTTCGTCGTCACCCAATGCGGTCAGCATCAGGATAGGGGTGTGCCCTTCCTTGCGCAATCGCCTGCACGCAGAAAGTCCGTCTTCCCCCGGCATCATGACATCGAGAACAATCAGATCGAACCGCGCTTCCGCGAGCCTTGCGTCCATCTCTACTGCATTTTCCGCCGCTGAAGCACGCATGCCGTTGCGTTCCAGATAACTGGTGACGGATTTCCGGATCTCGGAATGGTCATCGACGACCAAGATGCGTGGCAGATCGCTCATGCCGCCAACATAGTCATTTTCACCAAGGGACGCCCATCCCGTGTTTGTAGCCAAATGTAACAGGGCGGGTAGTCGACTCCGGGATAACGAGCAACTATTTAAGGCAGAACATCGAGTTAAGGCAGAACATCGAGGAGTTTTAAATGAACAGACGTGAATTTGGCCTTACGGCACTCAGCATGGTCCTGGCCGGGCCTGCTTTGTCGCAAACCGCCGCACCGACGTTGCAGGTGACAAAGACACCGACCTGCGGCTGCTGCGGCGCTTGGGTAAATGAGATGATCTCTGCCGGTTTCAAGGCATCGGTCGAGGACGTGGATTACGACACGCTTCAGGTTCTGAAGCAGAAACACGGCATCGCGCCAGAACTGGCAGGATGTCACACGACGTCCGTGGGCGGATACTTCGTTGAGGGTCACGTGCCGGCGGCTGACATCGAGCGGTTGCTGAGCGAAAAGCCTGTCGCGCGCGGGCTGACAGCACCGGGGATGCCCATGGGTTCGCCCGGCATGGGCCCCCAGGGTGATCCCTATGATGTGCTGCTGGTACTGATGGACGGGTCGACGCAAGTCTTCGCAACCCACGGCTGACATGTTTGCCCGCGATACGTTCCGACAAAGTTTTTCTCCGTCCTTACCATTCGGCAGATTTTGTTGGAACGTATCCGTTCTGAGCTTGGCAAGCATATTGCCGTTCCTGCTTGTCTACATCCTCGTAACGCCTGGTTTTGCGACGCTGCTGCTGACGAATGGGACCGCGCTCTCGCGCTTCCTCCGGCAGGTCTTGACCAATGGGTTTGTGGTCGTTTTCCTCGTGAATTACTTGGGGTTCGTTTCCGCATCGGTCGCGCTGAAACAGTACCGGCATCGGCCGATCGTTTACCTGGTTTTAGATGGCCTGCTGCGGAGTGTCGCATTCATTGGGGTTCACATTGCCGTCTATGTGATGTCGGCCGATCTGTTCGGCTCGTTCAACGGCAGCCGTGCAACAGCGTTGAGCGTTGTCGGACCAACGCTCGAACGGTCGTTCATGTTTGGGAACATCTCGGGCGTATATCTCTACGCTCTCGCGCCCGGCACCTTCATCGCGCTTCTGGGGGTTCTGACAGAACCTTCTGGCGAAGCATCGAAGCCTACCATGTTCAGGACAATGAGCATGACCTTGCTGTTCAGCCTGACCCCGATCCTCCTCGTCACAGTCCTGTCCTACGCGTTAGGTCTGGCAACCTGAGGGGGCCATCCCAGTAGAATGCTCGCTGACTGTTATCTGATCAATTGTATCGGAATGTACGCTTGACCTTACCTGACTGGAACGTCGCAAGAAAAGCCCGAGCATCTACAGGAGTGCGACATGTCTGAAACTCAAAATGAAAAATCTGCAGGGTCATCGAAACTGATGCAATATGGGATGATGTCGTGTTGTGCCGTCATGTTTCTGCCGGTTGCCGCGTTCTTTATTGCAGGCGGCACGATCGCGGGTCTGTGGGGCAACGTCGGCCTTTTTGCGCCGCTCGCACTTTGTCTTGGCGCGCATGTCGTCATGCACAGGATGATGGGGAAGTCGTGTCACGGGTCAAAAGTTGAACAGGCGAACGAGGCGACTGTGGATGCAGAATTTGAAGATGGCCAAGCTCCCGAACGAGAACTGGTACGCGCCCGCTAGAACGCGGCTGACAATCGGAATTCCGATTGCAAGTATTCTGGCCCTCGGCGGTTGTGCCCAGCCGGCCTCGGGCAAGCTTTGCCCACTTGAGCCCCCTTCCGTGACACGGGATGCGGCACACGACGTCATGCTTCCCGTAGGATGTCGCTTGGTCGGTCAGTCTGAAGGAACTGCCCACGAAATAGTCTGCGACGATGGCCGGACCGGGTGGGCTTTCGATTAAGCATCGAACCTTGACCCTGCCGCACATTCACCAGCACTGCGATAGCCGCCCGCGCCACTAAGGGCGCAACCGTTCCAACGCGCTTTGCACGGCCTGGCGACGCGGATCATCTATCGGTACCACCGACAACAGGATTTCAGCGCGTTCAAAGGCCGTGACTGCCGGCGCGGTATCGCCCAGAACCGAATAGGCATTGCCAAGCCGCATCCATCCATCAAGATCGTCAGGTTCATCTTCCAGCCGCGTGGCCAGCCGTTCGACCATCGACCGGATGAAATCCTGTCGTTCCTCCACACTCATGTCCTGCGCGTTTTCGATGTCTTCCTGTGTCGGGCCGGGCGCACTGACCCCCGGGGCATAGTCGGCCAGCGAGATTGGAGCCTTGCCGATCTTCGCGCCAATCCGGTTGGCTTCGCCAACAAAGCTTTCCATCCAGGGGAAAAACCCCTCTGCATCGTCCAGCCGGGCCACCAGCGTTTCATGAGCCTGTGCGCCATCGCCCTTCTGCTCCAGCGAGACTGCCTTGAAAAAGGCAGCACCGGGATTGGAAGGATCCAGTTCGTAAGCCCGATCAATTACGGAGTCCGCTTCAGCTGTCACCACACCTTGCTCCGCGTAGATCAGAACCTCGGCCAACATGGAGAACACGGCGGAATCGGCCTCCGGTCGTTGCGCGACAACCTGATAGGCATCGGCAGCATCAGCAAAACGGCCCATTTTCGAATAGGTTTGACCCAGCAGCATCCAGCCTTCCGAGGCACCCCCCTGAGGGTCCGATTTGAGCCGGACATACAGACGATCTGTCAGATCGGCGATTTCCGCCGCGTCCTGCCGTTCAGCGGCTCGTTCGGCAAAGGCAACACCGGGGATCTCTGGCGAGCCCATTGCGGAGTAATATCCGAAAGCGAAAACCGGCACGAACACTGCGCTCAGAACGACCATCAAGCGGCCCCCTGCCGTCGGTTTCCCGTCTGACAGAACAGACCGGCGCGACTGCACGAGGATCCGCTTCTTGATCTCCTGCTCCGCCGCCGTGGCCTCGGCGTCGGAAATGACACCGCGCTCAAGGTCTCGCCGAACCTCATCCAACTGGTCCATGAGGACCGCATCCGACGTGTCAGCCGGGACCGGTGCCTGCGAGGACCGATGGCGCAGCGGCAGGCCCATGAAAAGTAGACCGACAACAGATAACAGGGCGAAAACCAACCAGATCATGAACCGTCCTTTGAAGCGTTCTCTTCAATGAAACGCGCAATTTCCGCTTTTTCGTCATCGGAAAATCCCGTTGCGGCAGCCCTGCGCCGGCTTCTCGAAATGACGGTCCAGCCGACAAGCAGCGAAACAAGCGCAAACACGAAGGGCGCCATCCAGAGCGCGAGAGTGGCGCGATTCAGGGGCGGGCGCATCAGGACATAATCGCCATACCGGGCGTGGATGTACGCGATGACCTCCTTGTCGCTGTCACCGGCAACAAGCCTTTCGCGCACCAGTATGCGCAGGTCCCGCGCAACCCCGGCGTTGGAGCTGTCGATGTCCTGATTCTGGCAGACAACGCAGCGCAGTTCCCGTGATATTTCACGGGCGCGTTGCTCCAGTACAGGATCCTGCAACATCTCGTCTGGCTCGACCGCCAAGGCCGTCACCGGAAGCAGCAGGATGAAAGCAAATGCGATATACCTCATCCGTTCTGGCCCCTTGCTAACGCGCCAGCCTGGATCAATGCTTCCCTGAATGTGGAAATCGCCGTTTCGCCCACGACGGGGCCGACATATCTGAACAACACCGTCCCGTCAGAGCCGACAATGAATGTTTCAGGTACGCCCGAAAGGCCCCATTCAATCCCCACTCTGCCGCTCAGATCAGACCCGATCCTTTCGTAGGGATTGCCAAGCTCAGCAAGCCATTTAGTCGCATCCTCCGGCTTGTCCTTGTAATTGATCCCGAACAACGTCAGCCCGTCCTTTTCGACCATCTGGGTCAGAACCCCGTGTTCGGCCCGGCAGGGCACGCACCACGAGGCAAACACGTTCACGATGACCGGTCGCGGGTTCCCGACCAGATCGGCGCGGGAAAGCCCTGGCGTCTCCAACCCGTCGACAGCGGCCAGATCGAATTCGGGTGCCGGCTGCGAGATCAGAACCGAAGGAATGTTGTTCGGGTCCCGGTCCGGGTTCAAGCCCCACAGAAAAAACCCCCCGAAAATGGCCGCGATTGCCAGCGGAATGAATGCCAGTATACGTCCCATGCCTACTCCGCAGGAAGTGCTGCGGGCGCTGTCGCCTTGCGACGGGGTGCCCCGACGCGCAACCGCCGGTCAGACAGCGAAAGACCCCCACCAAGCACAAGCATCGCCGATCCGATCCAGATAAAGTTGACCAGAGGTTCATACAGGATGCGCAGGGTCCAAGCCCCTTGCGTGCTCTCGTCCTCGGCGGCCGGATTTGCGATGGACGCATAGAGATCACCGGCCATTGTCGATCTGATGGCGCTCTCTGTGGTGGTGGTTTGCGCGACCGGATAGGTACGCCGCTCCGGGAAGAGATCGGTGACATAGTTCCCCTCCCGGGCCACACGAAGCGTGCCACGATCCGCGAAGTAATTTGGCCCACGCACACGTTCGGCCCCCTCAAAGGTGACATCGAACCCACCAATGCTGACCTCTGTACCGGGCCGGACAAAGATGATTTCCTCGGATTTCCAGACCGTCGAGCCGATAAATCCGAACATCGCCATCGCGAGCCCCGCATGAGCCAGTGTCATCCCATGAGAGGATCTGGGCAGGTTGCGTGCACGGCGCACCGATTCCGGGAACGGTGCCTCAAACAGCTTTATGCGCATCGCCCATTCCCGCAGGGTTGAGAAAAACAGCCAGAATGCAAGCATCAGCGACAGATACCCCAACACCGGACCGCCCTCGGCGAGATACCAGGTCACCAATGTCGCGAGCACGGCCAGAACGACCACGAAACGCAACCGCTGCAGAACGCCCGCCAGATCGGCACGTTTCCAGGACAGGTAAGGCCCCAGCCCCATCGCAAAGACGAGCGGCAGCATCACGGGAATAAAGGACGCATTGAAGAAGGGCGGCCCCACCGACAGTTTTTCACCGCCCGTCGCGGCTTCGTAGAAGAGCGGGTACAAGGTGCCGAACAGCACAATGCCGGTGGCCGTGGCCAGCAGCAGGTTGTTCACCAATAGCCCCGCTTCCCGGCTGATCGGCTTAAACAGGCCGCCGGGCTCCATTGTCGGCGCGCGCCAGGCAAACAGAGCAAGGGAACCGCCGATCGAAACGGCCAGCAATCCAAGGATATAAAGTCCCCTTTCCGGGTCGACCGCGAATGCATGCACAGAGGTCAGCAGGCCCGATCGGACAATGAACGTGCCCAAGAGCGATAGGGAAAAAGTCAGGATCGCCAGAAGGATTGTCCAGCTTTTGAACGCATCCCGTTTCTCCGTCACGATTGCGGAATGCAGCAGTGCCGTGCCCATCAGCCATGGCATGAAACTGACGTTCTCAACGGGATCCCAGAACCACCAGCCGCCCCAGCCAAGCTCATAATAGGCCCACCAGGATCCCAGCGCGATGCCTGCGGTCAGGCTCATCCAGGCAGCCAGCGTCCACGGACGTACCCACCGTGCCCAGGCCGCGTCCACCCGCCCTTCGATCAGGGCGGCAACCGCGAACGAAAAGACAATCGAGAACCCGACATACCCGAAGTAGAGAAGCGGCGGGTGCATGGCGAGACCGACATCCTGCAATAATGGGTTGAGGTCCTGACCGTCGTCTGCCGGAGGGAAAACGCGGTCGAAGGGATTGGACGTCAGCAGCATGAAAGTCAGGAAACCGACACTGATCCAGGCCTGCACCGACAGCGTTCTTGCCTTCAGCGACAGAGGAATGTTCGATCCGAAGAGGGCGACCGCCGCACCAAACACCGTCAGGATAAGGGTCCACAGCAACAGGGATCCTTCGTGACTGCCCCAGGTGCCTGCCACCTTGAACAGCATCGGTTTGAGTGAATTGGAATTCTCCACCACGTTCTTGACCGTGAAGTCGCTTGTGACGAAGGCTTGCATCAGCGCCAGAAACGCGATGCCGACAAAGAAAACCTGACCGAACGAGGACCATCTGGCAGACTGCATCCACAGGATGTTTCCGCGCCCCGCACCGAGGATGGGCAGCACACTTTGAACAAGCGCCATGGCCAAGGCCAGTGCCAGCGCGAAATGACCGATTTCAGGTGTCAAAGGATCATCAGCCTCTTCAATGAATTCACTGGATCGACGTCTGTCTAGCAAATCGTCCGGCGAACTGTGAGTGGTTGCTTTGTCACCGTTTGTAACAGGATGCTGTGACAAATGATTACAAAACGGCCCGCGCTTGGCCTTTAATCAAAGCGCTATAACGCCAATGTATCTAGGGTAAGTCTGAAAGGAATGAGAAATGAAAAAACAAGAAATTATTGCGCTTGGCGTGGTGATCGCGGTTGGCATGGCGCAAACAGCATTTGCGGAATCCGACGGGGCTGCCGACAGCAAGCCTGACAGCGGGAATATGTCCGGCATGGCGATGGGCGATGGCGACAATCAGATGGGCATGATGGGCGGGGACATGATGCCGATGATGCGAAAAATGATGAAGATGCATGCCGCTATGATGGGTGGCCAGGGCAACATGATGGGAATGATGGATCGGGACATGATGTCGACAATGATGTCCGGTGGACAGCCTCATGAAATGGCCGCGCAGATGTCCGAAAAAATGCGGGAGTTCGATGCGAATTCCGATGGAGCGTTGACACTTGACGAGTTCGAAGCCTTGCATATGGACGCAATGCGCGCGCGCATGGTAGATCGCTTTCAGCATCTCGATGCGGACGGTAACGGCCAGATCTCTCAGGACGAGATGGAAGATGCCGGTACACGGATGAGCAAAATGAACGGTACTTCCACCGGAACGGACATGGAAGGTCATCATGACAGCGAATAAGGGTCAAGCCTGCGGCACTCAGCTTGATGGGGGCAAATTATGGCCTTCTTTCTGACGCGCCGCGGCGCAAGCCTTGCGATGTTGGCCAGTTCCGTTGCACCTTTCTCGGCTGTCGCCCAGACCGCCGAGGTCTGGTCGGCGGACATGGCAGCAGATGCGCTGCAACAGGACCTGATCCGGATGATCGACGTTCGGTCGCGACCGGAATGGACCGACACCGGCGTTGCCGACGGTACCTGGCCCATCAGCCTGCATGAGGACCGTTTCGCCGAGCGGCTTTTTGCCGCCCGGGAACGGGCCGAAGGGCGGCCTGTCGCGCTCATCTGTGCGACAGGCGGGCGGTCTGGCCGCGTCATGCGAAGTCTTCGGCAGGCTGGCTACAGCGGCTTTCTTGACGTATCCGAAGGCATGCTCGGTTCTGCCGCCGGACCGGGCTGGATCGCGGGCGGTTATCCGGTCGTCAGTGTCGATATGGCTCTGGCGGCGCTGCCAGAGGAATTGAGTTGAAGTGAAACTGTTGAACCGTCGAGAACTGTTGGGCCATGCCGCAGGCTTTGGGGCTGCATTTGCCCTGCCATCGGCTGCATTCGCGGCATCGGACAAGAGGCTCGCGTATCCTCCCCTTCTCGATGCGACGACATCCCGGCTTTTTCAGCTGGAAGCCCGCACGGGCGAGACCCGTTTTGACGACGGTGCCGCCAGCGAAACGTTCGGCTACAACCAGGGATACCTTGGCCCGACGATCCGGGTGCAGGCCGGGGTCGAGACACGGGCAGAGGTGCACAACACGCTTGGCGAGCCGATGTCGGCGCATTGGCACGGGTTGGTTGTTGCCGGTGAGTTCGATGGCGGACCACATCAGGCCATCGCACCGGGAGACACCTGGAAGCCGGTGCTGGACCTTGACCAGCCCCCGGCAACGGCCTGGTATCACAGCCACATTCACGGCGCGACGGCACGGCAGGTCATGCTGGGGCTGGCGGGTGTTCTGCAGGTGACGGATGACGCGGATGACGCCCGTGGATTGCCATCCGCCTACGGGGTCGATGATCTGACCCTTGTATTGCAGGACCGTCAGTTCAACTGGCGCGGACGCCTGAAATACGATCCCGGCATGCACCAGTCCATGAACGGGTTTCAGGGCGACACAATGGTTGTGAACGGTCAAATCGGCGCGTCGGCAGCGGTTCCGAAGGGGATCGTGCGGTGCCGTGTCGTCAACGGCTCGAATGCGCGGGTTTACCGCCTGTCCATGTCTGACAGCCGGTCGCTTCATCTCATCGCGACAGATGCCGGATTTCTGGATCGACCGATTGCGCTGAACCGCCTGACCCTTGCACCAGGAGAGCGCGCAGAAGTGCTTGTGGATTTCACAAGCGGGCGGGACAGTGTTTTGAAGTCCGACGATATCATTAATTCGGCCATGGGCGGAATGATGGGCGGCGGCGGTTCCGGCAGTCCATTCACCGTGCTGCCTTTCGCTGTCGACACAACCCTTCCGGTTCGCATCGACGCCCTGCCCGGCTCTCTGGACGGGCAGTTGCCTGATCTTGCGGTCAAGGACGCGCCAGTCCGACGTCTGTCACTGGATATGTCGATGGGCATGGGGATGATGTTCTCGCGGTCCGGTAACCGATTTTCGATCAACGGCGCGTCATACGATTCGGGAACGCTCAATTTTTCCACCAAACTCAACAGCATCGAGCGTTGGATTGTGCGTGGGGCCATGATGATGCACCCGTTCCATGTTCACGGCGTCCGGTTTCAGGTCCTGTCGGAAAACGGTACGGCACCGCGTGCAGAGAACAGGGGTTGGAAGGATACGGTACTGGTGGATGGTGAAGTGGAGCTTGCGATGAAATTCGAAAAACCTGCCTCAGCGGCTGCGCCCTACATGTATCACTGCCACATTCTGGAACACGAAGACGGCGGCATGATGGGGCAATTCAGTGTTGCTTAGCGCAGAAATCCCTTTACCCTCCGCTGACAGGAACCTTTAGGGGAATCCTATTCCTCGATAGAGGTTTGAGATGAAAACCGAATTGCACATCAAGCGGCTGACCCTCGCCGGCGGGCTGTTGATCGTCATCTCTGCGCCTATGCATTTCATCTTGCCCGAGCAAAGGCCAATTGTCTTCGCAGCTCTCTTTCTTTTGGTGCTCCATGCCGCTTAGCAAACCGCGCCTGCATCGGGTTGGGCTATGGTTGGTGGTTGCGCTTGGCGTACTTTTGATAGCCATATGGGCAATGGGATATGGCCCGGCGATAGCCCGCGAGACTATCGAGGTCTGGATAGAGCGGGCCGGCGCTTTGGGACCGTTGCTCATCATCGTGCTCATGATGGTTTCGATCGTGGCAAGCCCCATTCCAAGTGCACCGGTCGCACTGGTGGCAGGCGCGGCGTATGGTCATGTTGCCGGAGCTGTCTATGTCGCCATCGGGTCGGAACTGGGTGCACTCGTGGCATTCATCATCGCCCGCTATATCGGGCGCGACCACGTTGAGCGCTGGCTTGGGGATAAGGCCGGTTTCGGGTTATTGGGCTCTCAAAATCTGTTGATGTTGACGGTGTTCGCGTCTCGCCTCTTGCCCTTCATCTCGTTTGACGCAATGAGCTACGCTGCCGGTCTCAGCCGCCTGCGCCTTTGGCGGTTCCTGATCGCAACTCTGGCAGGCATTCTTCCAGCCAGTTTCCTGCTCGCGCATTTCGGAGCAGAGGCCATGTCGGGAGATTTCGGCACTGCTGAGTGGATCATCATCGGTCTTGGATTGATGACTGCCGCACCGTTGCTGGTCGCAGCGCTCTGGCGAACAAATCGGTCAACCAACGCTTCCTAAGTCTGAGTATGTCAGCAAAAATGAAAACCGTGATTGCCTACTTTACCATTGACCTTCCCCCACAGGAAGCTGCGACCGTGAATCGCTATGGATACACAAACACCACAACTCCGCCGGGATTTCCTGTACTACGCCACCGCCGGAACGGGCGCGGTTGCCGTAGGGGCTGCGGTCTGGCCATTGCTCAATCAGATGAACCCATCCGCCGATGTCCGCGCGCTGTCCCAGATCCGCGTCGATATCTCCGGTGTGGAACCCGGAACGCAATTGACTGTCAGTTTTCTCGGCAAGCCGGTGTTCATCCGGCACAGGACCGACGCGGAAATCGCGCAGGCCCGTTCGGAAGATGTGCTTTCCCTTCCTGATACCGTCGCCAGAAATCCCAACATATCCGGAGATGACCTGGCCACCGATGCAAACAGGGCAGTGGCGGGAAATGAGAATTTCTTGGTCATGATAGGCGTTTGCACGCATCTGGGATGTGTACCACTTGGTGACGGAGCCGGCGATTTTGGTGGTTGGTTCTGTCCCTGTCATGGCTCCCATTATGATACAGCAGGACGCATTCGAAAGGGTCCGGCACCGGAGAACCTGCATATTCCCACGATGTCCGTTTCGGAAGACATGATACTGACCCTGGGCTGACAGGAGCTTCGCGCATCGCGAAGGCCCATAAAATTCATACGCAGCGTTGTCGGAAGAGTCTTGACCCTCCAGTAACTGGAAGGGTTATGTGTTCAATTGTCTTGAAAACGGGAATTAGAAGATGGCCACGGACCAAGAACATCATCACGACATGACGCGCACCTCGACCGCATCAGACCCAGATACAGCGACCGACCCGGTGTGCGGCATGACCGTCGAGATAGACGAAGACACGCGCAGTGCCGAGTATGATGGAGAGGTCTTTCATTTCTGCTCGGAAAACTGCGAAACCAAGTTTGGCAAAGACCCATTTTACTATGCGTCGGGAAACGCCCAAAAGACACCAGCACATGGCGAGGCCGGTACGCAATGGACCTGCCCGATGCATCCGCAAATCCTGAAGGATGAGCCCGGGTCCTGTCCGATCTGCGGCATGGCGCTTGAACCGATGCTTCCATCGGACGAGCCGTCAGAAGAGTTGTCCGATTTCACAACACGCATGTGGATCAGCGCGGCAGCCGCCGTTCCGCTGGTTATCCTGACGATGGGTGAACTGGTCGGCCTACCTGTGCGGGAATGGATCGGACATCAGACGGCTGTCTACATCGAATTCGTCCTCGCAACCCCGATCATTCTCTGGGCGGCTCTTCCCTTCTTCAAAAGGGGGTGGGAATCGATCAGGAATATATCGCCGAACATGTGGACCCTGATCGCGCTTGGCGTCGGGGCTGCCTATATCTATTCGCTTGCCGCAACATTCCTGCCCGGCATTTTCCCCGAAGCGTATCGAAACGGCCAAAGCGTCGGGACATATTACGAAGCTGCGGTTGTGATCGTTGCGCTGATCTTTGTCGGTCAGGTGCTCGAGTTGCGCGCCCGCGAACGGACGGGTGATGCCATCCGTGCATTGCTCGATCTCGCACCAAAAACGGCGCGGCGGATCCTGCCGGACGGGACGGAATATGACGCACCTCTCGAACACATTGTTGAGGGTGACAGGTTGCGGGTACGCCCCGGCGACAGCATACCCGTCGATGCCGAGGTCCTCGAAGGGCATTCATCTATCGACGAAAGTATGATCACCGGAGAGCCGTTGCCGGTCGAGAAAACACAAGGCGACCGGGTCACAGGCGGCACGATCAACAAGAACGGCACATTGGCGATCCGGGCCACACAGGTCGGTGCGGACACGGTCCTGTCCCAGATCGTGGACATGGTGGCAGGTGCAAAGCGGTCGCGCGCGCCGATTCAGGGTCTGGCGGACCGGGTATCGTCCGTCTTTGTTCCGACGGTTGTCGTCATTGCGATCATATCCTTCGTTGTCTGGCTGTTCTTAGGGCCCGATCCCGCGCTCGCCTTCGCTGTTACTGCAGCCGTATCCGTTCTTATCATTGCTTGCCCCTGTGCCTTGGGCCTTGCGACGCCCATTTCGATCACAACGGCGGCGGGCCGCGGGGCACAGGCTGGCGTTCTGATCAAAGACGCCGAAGCACTGGAACGCATGGCGCGTGTCGATACCGTCATCGTTGACAAGACCGGAACACTCACCGAAGGGCGCCCCAAGCTGACAGACGTGGTGCCCACGGGGGACAAGGCTGAAAATGACCTGCTGACAATGGCTGCGGCCCTCGAACGGGGCTCCGAACATCCGCTGGCCGAAGCAATAGTCGAGGGTGCGCTGGCACGGGGGCTGACGCTTCCGAACGCAACGGAATTCGAAGCCGTGACTGGCAAGGGCGTGAAAGGCATGGTCGATGGCCAGGTCGTGGCACTTGGGAATCCCGCCATGATGGCAGAGATCAACGTTGACGCTTCGATTGCGGAATTTGCTGCGGACGACCTTCGTGAATCTGGAAAGACAGCAATGCTTGTGGCGATAGATGGCACTTTTGCCGGCATTGTCGCTGTTGCCGATCCCATCAAGGAGTCCACGGCAGACGCCATCGATGACCTTCATCGCCTCGGTCTCAGGGTCATAATGGCAACCGGTGACAATCAGAAAACCGCCGAAGCCGTCGCCGCAAAGCTGGGTATTGATGAAGTCCACGCAGGCGTCTTGCCCGAAGACAAGAAGGCATTGGTGGACTCCCTCAGACAAGAAGGGGCCCGGATCGCCATGGCAGGAGACGGCGTGAACGATGCCCCTGCCCTGGCGGCGGCTGATGTGGGCATTGCGATGGGCACCGGTGCCGACGTTGCCGTGGAAAGCGCAGGCATCACCCTTCTGGGTGGTGATCTTGTCGGCATCGTGCGTGCGCGCCGATTGGCAAAGGCAACGGTGCGAAACATCAAGCAGAACCTGTTTTTTGCCTTCGCCTACAATACCGCAGGTGTGCCCATCGCGGCTGGTATTCTCTACCCGTTTTTCGGCCTTCTTCTGTCGCCGATGATCGCCGCCGCCGCGATGAGCCTGTCTTCGGTCTCCGTCATTAGCAATGCACTGCGGCTGCGACGGGTACGGCTTTAGTCGCAAACTAAGGAGATAGATGATGGCAGGCGGACATCAGGGGCATATGCCGTCCGGCGGCAAGGGGCTGGCGATATCAGCCTAGTTGACCGGCATCTATTTTGTGATTGAACTGGCGATTGGCCTATGGACAGGGTCAATCGCGGTCATCTCCGACGCGTTCCATACCTTTTCGGCCGTGGGCGGTGTGCTGGTCGCCATTGTCGCGGCGCGTATGGCGTTGCGTCCGGCGGATGAAGAGCGGAGCTTTGGCTGGGCGCGCGCCGAAATCATCGGCGCCCTTGTGAATGGCGGCTTCTTGCTGGCCATGGCGGTTGTTGTCATCGCGATGGCTGCCATGCGCATGTCTGCGCCAATTGATCTTCCAACGGGTCCGATGCTGATTGCGGCTGCCGGGGGGCTCTTTACGGAGTTCATTTCGCTTGCGCTGATCTGGAAGCAAAGCAAGGAAGATCTGAACACGAAGGGAGCGTTCTGGCATATCATCCAGACCTTTGTTGGCAGTCTGTTGATCATCGTGACCGCCCTCGCAATCGAATTCACCGGGTTTCTGCTGATCGACCCGCTGCTTGGCATGGCGTTCGGGTTTGTCCTGCTATGGGCGAGCTGGGGATTGCTGAAAGAAGCGGCGCATCTTTTGATGGAAGGCACGCCTCCCGAAGTGAGTCTGCCTGAAATCAAACGTACCCTTGAAGAACTGCACGAGGTTTCCGATGTTCACCATATTCATGCCTGGGCGCTGACAAGTGGCAAGCATGTCTTCTCCGCGCATCTGCGTGTCACAGATCAAGAAGAGGTCCTGCAAACCGCCTACGACATGCTGCGTAAGGACTTCGGGTTCTTTTTCGCAACCCTGCAGATCGAAACACGGTGCTTCGACGAAAGCGGCGCTGAGGCAATCGACCTTTCAGCGGCGAGCAGTAAGACAGGGCATAACGGCGATCTTTGAAAACAGGTCATCGTCGCGGGCAGCAATTCTCATTGTTATCGGGCAAGCGAAATACCCGCCAAGCTTTGCTACCGCACCTTTTGTTATCTCGAACCGGGCATGGTCCGGCTGATCCATTCAGGGGCGCAAATGATACGTTCCCCGGGTCGGATTTGCGATCCGGCCATCATTCACAAGCTTTCGCAAGGCCCGATAGGTGGCCTCGTGCGAAAGGTGCAGCGCGCTGGCAAAATCGACAACGGAGCTTTCAAGCAGGCCCGCCACCATACCGGCATAGACCCGTTCTTCTGCGCGGCGGATGCCTACGATCTCAAGCGCCTGACGTTGCGCTTGTATCTGCTGTGCCGCTTGCCGCGCATAGGCGCGTGCAAAATCCGGATCTGCAAAGGCAGACAAGACCGCCGCTTTGTCGATCTGTACAAACGCCCCAGCCTCCGCCACGACCGCATCGCAGTGGTATCTATCCGAAAACACCGATGCTTCGGCAAGGCTCATCCCGGGCTCGGCACGGTAGATGATAAATCGTTCGCCATCCGGGCCGACACGCTCAAGATGAACGCGCCCGCACTTAACAACATAAAGGCCGCAGGTCCGCGCGCCCTGACGAAAGACCGTATCCCCTGCGGCCCTCGTCAGCGGACGCAAGGCGGAGGGCGGTATGAGATTATAGGGTTCAGGCATCATATGATCCAAATCATATTTCAGGGTCCGATCAGGTACTAGGCTGAATCCGAATACACTCAGGAAAGGCTGGTCCATGCGACTGATACCCGTTCTCTTCGCTGTCTTGCTTGCGACACCCGTTACGCCGCAACAAATGCATTCATCCATGGGTCACGCGTCCGACGCCCCAGGAAACCGGCCAGTCCGCCTTCGCCGCATTGGCCGAAATAGTTGTGCTGCTCCAGGCCGATCCCGAAACCGATTGGGGCGCCGTCAATATCGACAAACTGAGGGACCATCTGGTCGATATGGACCTTTTGACACGAAAGGCAGAGGTCACCCGCATTCTGCGGCCCGACGGGGCACGGTTCGAAGTGCGTGGCAGCCCGCGTGTCCTGTCGGCCATCAACACAATGGTTCCCGCCCATGCACCGTTCCTTGCCGGTGAAACAGGCTGGAGTGTTGCGTCAGAAGAAATGGAGGATGGTGTCGCACTGATCGTGGGTGGCGATGGTGAACAAATACAGGGCCTTGGTTTCTTTGGTCTGATGACAATCGGTGTACATCATCAAGAGCACCATCTGATGATTGCGAAAGGACGCAAGCCGCATCATTGAGCACGCGCCCAAGGCTCATATGCGGACCCAGGCCGCAATGGTCACTTCGCCAACACTACGCTCGGATATTCACAAAGAATCTGATGTCGACACCAGATCCGCAGAATTAACCGTCACACGCCTGCGGGACCATACGATCAGGGCCGCGCCAAGGATAATCATCGGCAACGACAGCAGTTGGCCCATTGTCAGCCCATAGCCCGCCCAATGAACCGCATGTCCAATCGGGTTGTCCTGCGTGACGAACTGCATATCAGGCTGCCGGAAGAACTCGACAAGGAACCTTGCGCTTCCGTATCCCGCCAGGAACAGGCCAGTAAGGCTTCCGGGAAAGCGCAGCCAACCGCGTTTCCAGGCCAGAAAGATCAGGACCGAGCCAAGCAGGATACCCTCCAGAAGAGCCTCATAAAGCTGGGACGGATGGCGGCCACACAGGCCCACGACGCCCGCACAGGACTGGGCCGCCTCGCCGGGGAATGCCACCGCCCAGGGCACATCGGTCGGACGGCCCCAAAGCTCGTTATTGGTGAAGTTGGCCAGCCGACCGAGGAAAAGACCCGGTGGTGTTGCAACAGCGAGCAGATCCGCCGTTGATAGAACGGGTGCGCCGTTGCGATAGCAAAAAAGCAAGGTGGCCACGACCACGCCGAAAAAGCCGCCATGAAATGACATACCACCCTGCCAGACCATGAAGATTTCGACGGGGTTCTGAAAATAGTACTGAGGTTGATAGAAAAGCACGAACCCCAGCCTGCCCCCCACGATCACGCCCAGAATGATCCATGTCAGCAGGTCTTCCAGTTGCTTGGGTTGCAGCGGCGGCGCCCCGGCCCCCCAGACTGACGAAGAGCGGACCAATGCGACACAGATGCGCCAGCCGATAAGGAGGCCAACAATATAGGCCAGCGCATACCAACGCAGGGCAAAGCGGAACGATCCGATATCAACGGCAAAAATCTCTGTTCCGATGTCAGGAAATTGGATAATCGAAGTCAGCATTCTTTGTTACCTTTGCCTGTTTCACACAAGGCCACATTTTGTTTCCCGCAACGGACGTTGGCGCGTTCAACCCTGTTGTCCCCAGCCCAAAGCGCTGTGGTGAATGTGCCATCCTTGCGTGCGGGAGTCGGTTCCGTTGAACCAGAGATGACGCACATCGGCACCCGCGTCCATGTGTTCAGGCGCTTGTATCCCATGAGTTTTGTACTTGTTTGTAACGGTTGGAAGCTCCGCCGCCTACTGGATCCGTCCGTCGCGGGAAATCAGCCGATCAAGGTCGCGCTCCATGATCTGAATTCGCTCCCGCGTCCTGCAACGACCATTGCGCAACCACATCTATGATCACGGATATGTTCATTGAAGTTGCGCGCGCCCGGCACAATTCAACGGATCATGACGGCACATAATGGTGATAACCGGGATCAAAGCAGGACCAGCGGCATCGCAAAAGGAGTTCAGATGTTTATACGGTCCCTCGCAGCGACACTTTTCATCGCTTTTGTTGCATTAGCTGCAAACGCCCCGCCCCTCTATGCGCAAGGAAAGACAATTCCATTCGATGGAAGCTGGAAAGAACAGGGCCTCTTGCGGCTCTTTTCGAACGAGTACGGCCTGCAAGGTCGGCGGCTGGACGTGATTTCCGATGGCACGGTTTCGGTTCTCTGGCGTCCGGTCAGCGCAGCCCTTGGCACCGCAAAGGCAGCAATGTGGGAATGGTCCGTCACGCAGGGTGTTAAGGGAACCGACCTCACACGGCGCGGCGGCGATGATCGCAATCTTGCTTTGTACTTCATATTCGTCGATCCGCAGACCGCAAGCACGCTTGGCCGAACAACGGCGCGCAAATTGCTGCGTGATCCCAATACGCGGGCGCTGGTTTATGTCTGGGGTGGCAATCATGCGAAAGGCGCATTGCTGAACAGCCCCTACTCGACGGGTCTCAAATCGAAAATTCTGCAAACGGCGCAAACCGGCAACTTCACCGAGAATGTGAACCTGGATCGCGATTTCGTGCGTGCGTTCGGGGACATGCCAAAGGTTCTGGTCGGTCTTGCGGTGACAGCCGACAGCGATGATACCGACGGAAAGATCCTTGCGGCCATTCAGGACCTGCAGATACGTTAGGTGCTCTCCGGTATTCCGCCAAACCTGGGCGCCGATCTGCAATGTATCAATATATCTCGCCGGGACGCCCTTCCGCAACGGTGGGGGATGTGGGTTGCAGGCCCCAGAAACGGAATACACGGAAACCCATGCTTAAGCGTCTTCAGATGATGGTTGCGCTTGGCGCAGCCACGCTCCCCCTGCCCCTGAGTGCGGCTTCGGTGCCTGTCACCCTGACGCCCGGCCTTCACCCGGATCGGGTCGCGGGACATTGCAATGCTTGGATTCAATGGCACCTGTCCCGGCCCCGAAATCAGACAGCGCCAGAACGATATTCTGCGGGCGCGGGTGGAAAACGGGCTGGAGGACGGGACCCTCGTACACTGGCATGGCATTCGGTTGCCCAACGCGATGGACGGCGTAAACGTGCTGACACAGGATGTCATCATCCCGAATGAGGGTTACGAGTACCGGTTTCCGGTTTCCGGTTCCCGATGCCGGAACCTACTGGTATCACTCCCACTACCTTTCCTACGAACAGGTCGCCCGCGGACTGTTCGGCCCCTGATCGTCGAAGAACCTGCCCCGCCAGACGTGGATCAGGACATCACGGCCATCCTCTTCGACATTCGGCTTGATGACACCGGCCAGTTCGACATGGAATTCGACCGCGCTGATTTCATAACAGCAGGTAGGCTGGGGAACTTGATGACCACCTTCCTGTCGTCTGAGCAGGCGCGGCTGGGGGATCACATCCGGTTGCGTCTGATCAATCCGACACCGGATCGCATTTTCGAGATACGTATCGACGGGCTGACGGGCTTTTGTGTGGCCTATGACGGGATGCCGCTGCCCGAGCTGGTTTCGCTGGGCAATCTAAAACTCGCACCGGCGCAGCGCATCGACATCATCGCAGATGTGACGGGTGATGTGATCCTAAGAGAAACCGTGCCTTCGGGTGGCGAGGAACTGGGGGGCATTATGTTGAACGGTCAGCGACAAATCCGGTCTGCGCCGATAGCTCCCCTCCCCGCGAACCTCGTGCCCGCGCCCGGAGAGATCACGCAAACGGCAGATCTCTTCATGCAAGGCGGTGCCGGGGACGGCGCGCACGGCGGGTTCGGGGGCTGGGCCTTCAACGACGTGAGCGGTCTGCCGAACAAACCGCTGATTTCGGCAAGACGTGATGAAGCAGTGCAGGTGCGGATGGTGAACGACACTGCTTTTCCGCACGGTATCCACCTGCATGGCCACCATTTCTGGGAAACCGATCAGAATGGTGCGCGAACCCACCTTCGCGACACGACCCTCGTAGCGCCGGGCGAGACGATGACGATTGTGTGCGTACTCGACAATCCCGGCGCGTGGATGCTGCACTGCCATATGCTGAGCCATCAGGCTGATGGCATGGCGACCTGGATGCAAGTCAGCTGAGGTCGGAGCGGTGGTTGCGCCAACCGTTGACGCGAAGCTGTGCCACAACGGGATATCGCTCTTAACAACAAGCACAGGCCCGTCATACAAAAGTTTACATGGCACTCGCCAAAATTTGCCTATGCTCAGGTTGTGAATGACGCTGGTCTGATAATCGGAAAGGTGCGCAATGCCATCAAAAATCCATTCTGGCGTGATTGTGGCCCATCTGTTCATGGGCATGACGGCGGGCATGGTCCTTGCCGAGCCATTGGAGTTCGCCGACCTAGACCCACCGGTCGGGAACAATGCGCAGGAACCCACCCTGTTCGCACTGCAGGATGATCGGGTCCTGCTGGGTTGGACCGAACCACACCCTGCCGGGTTTGCGGTAAAATTGTCGGTCCTTGAAGACGCAGAATGGAGCGCGGCCCGCACTGTTACCGTGTCCGACGAACTCTTCGTGAACTGGGCCGATTTTCCGTCCGTTGTTGCGCTTGATGACGGTACCTTTGCGGCTCACTGGCTGTGGGAAAATTCCAAAAACGACTATGCCTATGACGTCAAGATCTCTCTTTCGCCGGATGAGGGCCTGACATGGAGCGCACCGATAACGCCACATGATGATCGGTCGGTTAGCCAACACGGTTTTGTCACGCTCCAGCCGCTCGAAGACGGTTCCTTGATGTCTGTCTGGCTTGACGGACGCGCATATGACAAGCCGCTTTTCACCAGCGCAGCCAGCAACTACCCGGATGCAATGCAGTTGCGCGCAACCCGGATCACGCCCGAAGGTACGCGAACCGATGATGTTCTTGTCGATGCGCAGACCTGTTCATGCTGCCAGACGTCCGCCGCATCGCTGGACGATGGCACCGTCCTTGTCGCATACCGCGACAGAAAAGATGCGGAAATCAGGGATATATCTGTCGTAAGACACCAAGGCGGCATGTGGTCAGAACCAACAAACGTCCACAATGACGGCTGGGAAATCTCCGGCTGCCCGGTCAATGGCCCCGCCATCGCGACCGCCGGTCAAACAGCCGCCGTGGCCTGGTTCACGGCTGCAAATGACAAGCCGGAAGTCAAGGTTGCGTTCTCTTCCGATGGTGGCAGAAATTTTGGCGATCCGGCGAAAGTCAGCCTCGGGATTCCCGCCGGTCGGGTCGATATTCTCATGCTGGACCCTCAGACTGCGTTCGTGACGTGGGTCGAATGGGCAAATGAGAGCGAGGTGATCCTTGCTTGCCAGATCACAACCGGTCAGCAGTGTAAGGACCTGCAACTGATTGCGCGAAACAACGGCGCAGGTTCGGTCAACTTCCCGCGCACGGCGCGAACGAATGAAGGGGTTTACCTGTCGTGGACACAGCCCAGCAACTCGGATGATCCGGAACCGAGTTCGACTATACGCACGGTTTTCGCTTCCTATTGAAGGTTTCCGGACGAAAGCTGATGGTTCTTTCGCTTGGCTCACATCAGGAGTGGGTCCAACGATCACCGTCAACAAGAATTGCATTTCCTGCAATAGAGCTACCGGCAAATGACGGTGATTTCTCATCCATAGTGACTGGTCTCTGGCCCGGAAATTGTAGCGTGCCACGCTTTTTCATGATCCCGGTCCCGAGCATATGACCCACCAGCGCTACCCAGGCAATGCCGGTGAAATTCAGAAAGAAGGGAAGATCTGCGACAGAAGTAGTGCCCCCGATGGCCAACACCCACAGGCCGAACCCATAAATCGCCGAGGGCAAAAACCAGTTCGTCTGCCCCGCGATACGGTGCCAAATTGGTCTAAAGACGAACAACCAACCGACGGGATAGCCAATCAGGCCAACAAGATAAAAATGTACGAAATATCCTGCGAAATCACCGTTCGGCAGACCAAGGCTGCCGAGTAAGCTCCTCGCTAGCCCGTGCGGTGACAACCGCGAAAAGCCCAAGCCCGGGCTGATGATCTGACCCAACAGATCGAACGCGACGGTCGCAAAGAAACCTGCGACGAACATTAACCCTAAAGTTCGGGCGTTGAATGCGGGTAGTGAACCTGTTGTGCGAGAATCAGTATCAACTGTATTCATGGCGATTCTTTCTTTGTATTGCGGGCGATCAAATAGACAGGGCTAATGTAATGACCAATTGTTGACCCAGCGACGTTCTCGGCAACTCCCGATCACTTTCCATCTTGATGAGATCGGTCTGTTTATGAACCCCGCCACAATAACCAACCTAATGACAGAACGTGGGATGTGCACTGCTGGCTCTAATATGTGATTATCCGTTACCGCCGTCAGCCTCCATGCCGAGAGAATGCTGACCGCCACAAGCACTTTGTGGCTTTGTACGCGCTGGTTCACAATGAGCGCTGCTTATGAGTCGGTGTCGCCGGAATTTCTCGTCTTTTCACCCCGCGCAGCAGCTGAGTTTGGCTACATCCTTGTCGAAGGTTTGTGCGGCGAGTTTCAGCCCTTCGACCGTGGTCAAATAAGGAAAGATCGTCTCTCCGAGCGCCCGTGCGGTCATGCCGAATATCAGCGCCATTGCCAGTGTCTGAATCGTGTCCGACCCCTCCGGTGCTGCGATCTGACCGCCCAGCAGGCGGTCGGTCTTCGCGTCGGCCACCAGCTTAATCACGCCGCGGGTATCGCGTGCAGCGACGGCGCGGGGCACGTTGTCGAGCGTGATCACACTGGTTTTGACCTTGTGCCCCGCCGCCTTGGCCTCAACCTCCGAAAGGCCGACGCCGGCCACTTGCGGGTCGGTAAACACGACCCACGGCATCGCCGCGTTGTCATAGCGCATCTGCTCCAATCCAAGGGCATTGTTGATCGCCACCTTGGCACCATAGGCCGCCATGTAGACGAACTGGTCACGGTCAGTGACATCGCCCGCGGCCCAGACGCCGGCACGCGTGGTCGCCATGTCCTGACCGACCTTGATAGAGCCGCGTGCGTCGGTCTCGATGCCAAGCTCTTCCAATCCAAGGTTCTCGGAATTGGCGATCCGGCCGGTGGTCACAACCAGCCGTTCGGCGGTCAGATCCTCGGTCTTGCCACCCCGTTCGACAATCAGATTGACGCCGCCCGCAGCTTTCGCGACCGAGACGTAAGCAAGACCGGTCTCGACCGCGATGTCTTCGGCCTTCAGCGCTTGCGTCAGCGCCTGGGCCACCTCCGGTTCGGCGCCCGGCAGGAGGCGCGAGCGGGTCACTAGCGTGACCTTCACCCCCAGCCTTGAAGCCATTTGCGCCAGCTCGCAGCCGATATAGCCGCCGCCCAGCACCAAGATGCTTTCGGGCCGGTCAGGCAAAGTCAATAGATCGGTGGAATCGAGGGGCTCCACTGTGTCGATCCCCTCGATCGCTGGCAGGTGGGGGCGCGAGCCGGTGGCGATCAGGACGCGCGGGGCGGATATCACCCGTCCTCCAACAGCGACGCCACCCTCGACCAATCGCGCCGGGCCATCCTCGATATAGGTAACGCTTTTATAGGCGGGCAGCAGGTCTATATATTTCTTGTGCCGCATCTCCTCGACCAGATCGGTGGTGCCTTGCACTACGGCACCCCAATCCACCGCATGATCACAGGGCTCGACGCCCGGGAACCGGGCGGCCGACGCGCCGCCATGCACCGCCTCTGCGGCGCGGATCATCGCCTTGGACGGCACGCAGCCGACATTCACACAGGTGCCGCCGGTGGTGCCGTGCCCGATAAGCGCCACGCGCTTTCCGGCATCGGCTGCCGTGATCGAGGCAGAAAACCCGGCCGAGCCGGCACCAACGACAATGAGATCGTAGTTGTCATCGCGGGTTTCACTGGCAGTGCAGCAATCGTCTTTCGTTACAGTTTGGTCCATTGGTTCTTCCTTAGCTTGCGATCGGTATCGCGACACGGCCCCGATCAATAATTTTGAATCACACCATCGAACCGATGTCGGAGGCATAGCTCGGATAGGCGAAAATCATGGCCTTGATCTGGTTGGCGGTCTGCCCGGCACCCATGGCCATGGCGAAAAGATTGATCTGCTCCTCGGAGCCCGGCCCGATCAGATGCGCGCCGAGGATCTGTCCGCTGCCCTCTTCGACAAGAACCTTGAATCCGGTATGTTTCGCGCCGACGCGCAGCGACGAATACCAGTCCCCTGTCTTTTCGAAATGGGTGTCGAACTTCAGCCCTTGTTCCCTGGCCACCGCTTCCGACAAGCCCACGGTGGCCACCATCGGGAGGGTGAAGACTACCGACGGGATCGGCGGATAATCCACGGTACGCTCGTCTTCTCCAGCCAGCAGGTTCTTGCCTGCCACACGCCCTTCGAAGGCGGACACCGGGGTCAGCTTGGGCCCACTGGCAGCGCAGTCGCCCGCGGCGAAGATCGCCGGATTGGTGGTGCGCATCGCGTCGCTCACCTTGATGCCACGGCGTGAGTATTCGACGCCGGCGGCCTCAAGGTTAAGGCGATCGATATTGGGCACCCGGCCCGTGCCATGCACCACCAGATCGCAAGTGATCGTTTCGGTGCCGTCGGGAGTTTCCACCGTGACGGTGAATTCGTCGCCCTGCTTTTCGATCTTCGCCACCTTCGCCTTGGTGCGGAGATCGACGCCGAGCTCTTCGGTTGCCTCAACCAGCATTGCGACCAAGTCGGGATCGAAAGGACCCAAGGGGCGGTCCATCATCTCCAGCACTGTCACTTCGCGCGCGCCCGCCCGCTTGACAATATGGGCGAATTCCATGGCGATGAAGCCGCCGCCGACAAAGGCGATGCGGTTCGGTCGCTCAGGCAGTTCCAGGAATTCGGTGCTGGTGGTCAGATGCTCTTCGCCCGGGATGTTCAGCGTCATCGGCCGCGCGCCGGTGGCGATATGAAAATGCTTCGCGGTCAGGGTCTCGCCGTTCAACTCGATCGTATTGGGGCCGGTGAACCGTGCCAGCCCATGCAAGACGTCGATCCCCGCTTTTTCCAACCCGGCTTCGATGCGCGGTGGCATAGCTTCGGTGAAGCTGCGCTTGAAGGCGATCATGTCGGGCCAGTTGACCGAAGGTTGCGCCTCCAGCCCCTTGCCTTCCATGTTTTCGGCCCATTCGACACCCTCGGTGACCGCGACCAGCATTTTCTTGGGGTCGCAGCCGCGCAGGGCGCAGGTGCCGCCATGGGGTTCGCTGTCGATGCTGGCGACGCTCCAGCCTGCATCCGCGGCCATCCGGGCGACGCCATTTCCAGCGGTGCCGCCGCCGATCACGATGAGGTCATAGGTCTTGGTCATACCTGTTCCTTTCCTTGTGCCAGTTTCTCTTGATCCGGCTCACTGCTGAACTGCCTGATTTTCTGAGCCAGAGCGCATATCCCGCCACCGCCAAAGCGGCGGCAACCGAGATCCGCAGAGCAAAGCGGAACTCCAGCCAGAACAGCAGAGCCGAAAGAACAACCGCCAAGCCGATGAGAAGGGCTTTCGGACTGTGCCCTGGTCTGCCGGCTTGCTGCCACAGGGCATATGCAACCGCACTCAGCGAGGCGAAGAGCATCGGGAAAAGCGCGTAGTCGAGCCAACCAACAACGGCAGAAAGTCCGACCCCGGCGACGATCAGCACCAGGAACGGCGTGAAGCAACAGATCGCCGCAAATACGCTGCCGATGAGGCCGCGCCGCAAAAGGGTCGTGGGTTCATTGTTATTGTTCATGTCTGTCATGCTGTCTCCAGCTCCGAGTGCGGGTCGGTGAATGCGATCAGAAATCGCCGGACTCGACGATGTCCGCCGAATAGCCGGTGGCGCGGATTGCTTCGACGATCATGTCCTGATCGGCGGCCTCGTCATCAAAGGCGACGATGTAGGTGCCGGTGCCGAATTCCTCTCCTTCCATGAAGTCGATGATCTCGACCGAGGGAACGCCCCGCATGGCCGCCGCCACCGTGTAGGAGCAGGTCGGGCATGTCAGTTCGCCTACCCCGATATTGATGCGCTGTTCGGCGGCGCTGGCGGGGGAAGCTGCGAGAGTGCCAACGACCGCAAGGGCAAGATGGAGTGACTTCATGGGTTCGGCCTTTCAGTAGGACAGAAGGTATGGGGTGAGATAGGGAAAGATCATCGCGACGGTGACGATGGCGGTGGCAATCCAAAGAATGGATCGCATGAGTTTCCGGTTCATGGGGCGCGCGCAGGTGCCATCCGCGCAGGCCTCAGTCGGGATCGGACGGTAGGCCTTGTAGAATCCATAGCCGATGCAGGCGGCACTCAGCGCGAAGGTGATCCATTTGTACTGGTAGAGAACGCCCAGCTGCGCAATGAAAACGCCGGTAACGCCGAAGCTGACCAGCACCAGCGGCAGGATGCAGCATGAGGTCATCGCCAGCGCGCCAAGCGCGCCGAGCCAGGTTGTCGTCCATGCCTTTTTGTCGGCAGCCCCTGTTTCGTCCATTGCCGTCTGCCGGTCGGCGGATGTGGTTTCAGTCATGGTTCGAATCATCCTTGCCTCAGTGATGATCTCAATCTAGGGTCTGTAGCAGGTACAGGCTCAAGAGGGTCAAACGTGAAAAATCGTCACAGATCGGTGAAGGTCCTCAGGCGCGGAGATCTGGCCAGGCTGACCGGCTGCAATCTCGAGACCATTCGCTACTACGAGAACATCGGCGTTATGCCCGAGCCGCCGCGCTCCAGCAAAAACTATCGCGTCTACGATGATCGGCATGTCGCGCGCTTGTGCTTCATCATGCGCGCGCGCGAGCTTGGGTTCACGCTCGACGAAGTCCGCGATCTGCTCGCCTTGGTCGATGGCGGTGCCCAGACCTGCGGCGAGGTGCAGGGTCTGGCAAATTCGCATCTCGCCTCGGTCCGCGCCAAGATCGACGATCTCAAACGCATCGAACGCGTGCTGTCTTCCACCGTGGCGCAATGCACCGGTGACGATGTCCCTGAATGCCCTGTGATCGACGCGCTGACGGAGGTGACCTGAAGGGCCATAGTTGAGGACGCCCATGCATGTCAGCCAAGCGGACAATGGTGCCAGCGCCGTTGTTTGCGATCATTCGTTCCCCGCGGAGTCCTGCGTGGTCGCCGCATGTTCGGGGACCAGATAGCGCGGCACGATCCACAGATAGGCGACCATGCCGAAGAGCTCGACGAGCGACTGGAAGACGATGACCACGGCCGCCACGTTCCACTCCGGTCCAAGCACCAGCACCAGCGGAAGTACGACGAAGGAGTTGCGGGTTCAGAGCGAGAAGATGACCGTTCGTCACCCGCTAGTGGACAATCCGGCCGCCCGCCCGGTCGCCGCACCGAGAAGTGCTGCGGCGACGAGGTAGGCGACGTAGGCGCCCGCCACCTGCGCCAAAACCGGCAGCGCATCCCGTACCGCGTCGACTTGCGAGGCCGCGATCAGGAACACCACGACAGCCAGAAGCGGAACCGGCAGCCAGGCGAGGCGATTTACGATCGCGGCCCGCTCCGGGCGCGCCTCTGCCCAACGCTCCAGCAGGAAAGCCGCTGTGAGCGGCAGCAGGACAAGCGCCGCAAAGACGGCGGCAATGCGGTCGGCGGCGAGAAGCTCAAAGAATGCCTCGCCGAGAAAAAGCCAAAGGAAGAGCGGCAGACTGGCGAACTGAACCGCGAGGAGGATCGGTGTCGCGGACGCGGCACGCACCGCATCGCCGCGACCGAGATGGGTGAATGTGATGAACCAGTCGGTGCAGGGCACCAGCAGCACGACAAGCACCCCGAGCCGAAGCGCAGGATCGTCAGGCAGGAACGCGATCAGCCCCCAGACCAGCAGCGGCACCAGGACGAAATTGCCGATCAACATGGTGCCGATGAAACGCCGGTCGCGCGTCGCGCGCGGCAGGTGCGCTAGCGGCATCTGAGCGAAGGTAGTGAAAAGCATAAGCCCCAACACCGGCCAAAGCAGCGCCTCGAACACCCCCGAGATACCGGGGGCGAGCGAGCCCAAGACCAGACCGGAAAGGATGGCAGCGAGGTAGATCCAGGCTTGATGGCGTTCGAGATTTTGCAGCTTCATGTCCTGCCCCTGCTCTTTCCGAAGGCGATTTTCAAGAAGACATCACTCGACATGCCATTGCGACAACGGCTCGTTCGTCGCTTGGAGCGTTGTATGGTCTGTCCGGTTTATACCCGCAGACCGGTCACGACCCAGTCGACAATGCTTTCATGGTAGTTGGGGACGTGGCGATAGCCGAATTGTCTCAGCCGATCAGCCGAACTCTTTGACCTCGAGCATCTGCAAAACGGTGCTCCTCACCGTTTCAGCCGTGCTGCGGATAGACGCAACATCGGCGCGCACAGATCGCTTCGACAATCAGTTTGTGGCGCGCCACATTCGGAACCGTCCTTGCCCTGTTAGCTCGCGGACCAGATCCCGCGCTTCCATCCAGGCGAGGTTGCGCTGGACAGCGGCGCGGCTGGCTCCGGTCAGGGCCTCGGCCATAGGGGCAGAGACCAGGGGCCATTCGGTCAGCACTCCGCGCAGGGCTGGCGGCGTCTTGCCCGAGAGTGGGGTCATCTCGGCTTCCGCCAGCGCCGACCATGTCTCGATATCGTCGAGGTGCCGCATCGCGGTCAGGCAGGCCGTTTCCATTTTCTCGAGCCCGCGCGCCAAACGTTCAGCCGGGGGGCCGCCGGCGCGCAGCGCCCCCGCCCCACCCATGGCCAGGGGTGCGAATATTGCCCCCTCGCCCTCATGCGCGGCAATGCGCGACGCCGTGACCGCCGCTTCCATTCGGTTGCTCTGCTGTCCGAGGCCCGCGAGGCTCCAGAGGTGAAACCCCATGCAGGCACGCGTGATCGGGTGCAGGTCGGCGGCTTGCGCCATCAGGTCAAGCCACCCGCCCGCGCGATCCGCGAAGGGCTCGGCTTCATCCACCATGTTCTCGGGGTCACGGCGATCGAGGAAGGCGGACAGGTCCACGTCTGGGCCGGGACCGCCTGTAAGACGCCGCACCGCCCATCCGACACGCGCAAGCGCTGCGGTGTCGTCCTGCACGCCGGACAAGCGCATGGATATCCAGAGCGCCAGCCGATCCGGGCCAATTCGGTCGCCTGCAAACCAGCTGAGGTCTGCCGCCTCGATCAACGCAAGCCTGTGCCGCCAGCCTTCCGGGCCACGCTTCAGACGGTCGTCTAGCGCCCCGATCCGGCCGGCCACACGGGCAAGGCGGGCAGCATGGCCCGCCTCGGCACGTCGCCAATCGTCAAGAACAGCGGTCTCACGCACTTCGGCCCTAGGTCCGGGCGGCAGATAATGCGGCTCCTCTTCCATCGGACCGGGCAGGAACCACAGGTCGTCCTCAGAAGTCTCTTCAAGCTCCTCCGCATCCTCAAGAGGATCATCAAAAATATTATACTTTATACATGCTTGAGGCTCCATATGTGCAAAATATGGCATTTTTGCATTTTACCCAAGGGTTTTGTCAGGGTGCGCCTGCACACTTTATATAGCACGTGCGCGCAATGGTCTGCGAGAGCTCGCTGATCGCGCTCAGCGTAAGGGAACCAAGGGCTTTGGACTGAACAGCCCCACAGAGCCGGCACTTGCATTCGCTTACAAACGGTCGTTTAGTAGCGATACCTGAAATTGCAAACGGCCTGTTTTCATGCCCCTGATAGGCTACGCCCGCGTTTCCACTGAGGATCAGACCCCCCTGCCCTAGTCTGAGGCCCTGCAAGCTGCGGGATGCGTCGAGATCCATGAAGAGCACGCTTCAGGCAGCAATCGCGCGCGGCCGGTGCTTGCCCGGGTATTGGAGCGCATCAGCAAGGGCGACACGCTGGTTGTCGTTCGGATCGACCGGCTTGCGCGGTCTCTGTCGCACCTTCTCGAGGTGATCGAACGGTTGGAGGCCAAGGGGGCGTTCTTTCGTTCCATTCAGGACCCGATCGACACCGGATCCCCGCAAGGCAAGTTCACGCTGCAGGTTCTGGGCGCCGCGGCCGAGTTTGAGCGGGCGCTGATCCGCGAACGTACCAAGGCGGGGCTGGCGAGTGCCCGTACTAAGGGCCGGGTCGGCGGGAACCCGGGCCTACGCGCCCGCGATCCAGCGGCGCTACGCAAGGTGCGGCTCGCGCGGCAAGACGGCTACATGGAGCGGCTGAACGAGACGGCTCAAGACTGGGTGCCACATGTCCGACGACTTCGACCCGATATGGCCTGGGAAGATGTGCTTCGGATCATCAATGGCTCCCTGCCCTACGACCGCCACTGGACGCAAAGCCGACTTCTGCGCGCAGTGAAAGCCTATGTGCGCGACGGGTTTCTGCCCAATGAAGTGCTTGGTCGCGCTGGACGACGCGAAACCGACGACCGCCTGCCCGCGATTGTCGCTGGCATCAAGGGCGCGGACCCTGACATCACGCTCCAGGCGATCTGTGACCGGCTGGAATCCATGCGCGAACGCTCCCCGCGCGGACGCGCCAGCTGGCAGCCGTCTTCGGTGAAAATGCTGTTGGAGCGGGCGGAACGACTCGGCCTCATCCCGTACGAATCGAGCCAAGATCAGGTGTAGCTTCTGACCCGAATCCAAAAAATTTCACCGGGAGAAAACTCCGCAGGAGGCAGAAAGTGCCATTTGTTGCTTGGGGTTAGCTACTATTGTGCCAACTCAACAGAGTGGTGGCTCGATTCGGTTAGATCTGCATTTAATATATCTATTTCAATGACTTGCTGATTTTTTTGCGTGGCAACACCTATAGGTGCTGTGGATAACTTTTGCACTACATCTAGATTCTTCTTGCCGGACTCACTGGATCGTGGCATTCCCATTCTGACGGCAAATTGCGTCAGACACGTTGTGCGTCGTCAAAATGATCAAGAGCCTTAACAGAGGCCGAGAGCGGGCGGCAGGATATGGATGATCGAAACGTTGGATATGCGCAAGGCATAGGCTCTTCTGACATCGGCACGTTTGCCGACAATCTGGCCGAGTCCTTGGATCGGCAGATGAAGATCGCCTTCGAACCCGAAGAGCGTAAAGCCTTGCGGCGTTTCAGCTCGACCGAAGTTGCCGGTCTCCTGCGCGTAAGCACGTCTAACCTGCGCAACCGGCACAAGGACGGTAGCTTCCCGGAAGTGCATACTGATAACCGCGGGCACCGGTTCTACACAGCCCAAGAAGTGGACGAATTGCGCAACATCTTGGGGCGCACAGGAAAGAACGCCGAATCGTATCGGCCAGGTCGACGCGATGGCGACCGACTTCAGGTGCTATCGGTCGTCAATTTCAAAGGTGGTTCGTCGAAAACAACAGCGACGATTCATCTTGCACAGCGTTATGCCTTGCGCGGCTACCGTGTTTTGGTCCTGGATCTCGATCCGCAAGCAAGTTTGACCACATTTTTCGGCTTTCGGCCTGAGCTCGAGTTCGCCGAGAGCGGAACAATCTATGATGCTCTGAGATATGAGGATCAGGTTCCGCTCTCTGACGTGATCCAAAAGACCTACTTTCACAAACTCGACATGGTTCCGGCCGGCTTGATGCTCTCGGAGTACGAAACCGAGACAGCAAACGCGCTCGCCCGTCGGATGCAGCCCATTTTTGCGGAGCGCCTCGCCTTGGCACTTGAGGAGGTAGAGGCAAATTACGACATCGTACTGATCGACTGCCCTCCTCAACTCGGCTTTCTGACTCTCACGGCATTGGCGGCCTCTACAGGGCTCCTGGTGACGGTCGTGCCAGGAATGCTGGATATCGCTTCCATGAGCCAATTCCTGAAACTTGCGTCAGAAACGGTAAAGGCCGTTGAAGAAGCGATTGGACGCCGTGTGACATGGGATTTCGTCAAATTCCTGATCACAAGGTATGAGCCGTCAGATGGGCCACAGACCCAAATGGCTGGCTACCTGAGATCAATTCTCGCCGGCCAGGTCATGACTGAACCCATGCTGAAGTCTACCGCAATCTCTGACGCCGGAATGACCCAGCAAACCGTCTATGAAGTTGATCCCGGCCAGTTCATCAGGAAAACGATTGATCGCGCTCTGACCAGCGTGAACGGCGTTGCCGATGAACTGGAGCAGACGATCCAAATGGCATGGGGGCGTCGCTGATGGCCAGAAACATTTTCAACCAACCTCCGAAGGACGAAAAAGAGAGCGCGGCTCCCTCGCCTACCCTGCAAAAAACTGCAAAGCTGCCCGGCTCTGTTGGCGGTTTGCGGGACTCCTTGCGCGAAATCACGGCCAATTCGATCCGGGACATCGAACCCGGTCAGATTGACATGGATGGCCTTCGCGATCGGTTGGTGCTGGAAGATACGAGTATCGACGAGCTTGCCAAGAGCATTCGCAAGCATGGCCAACAAGTGCCGATCATGGTCCGCCCATCGGGCCAACCCGACAGATACCGCATCATCTACGGCCGCCGTAGACTGGCAGCGATCCGCAAAATCGGAGGAACGGTCAAGGCAATCGTTCGCACATTGGACGACGACGCCTCGCTTATCGCACAGGGTCAAGAAAACAACCTTCGACTTGATCCGTCTTTCATCGAAAAATCTCTGTTTATCAGAGAGATGCAGGAAATTGGGTACAAACCCGGCGTCATTCAGGATGCTTTGGGGTTAACCCGGCAAGGCGTGTCCAACCACCGGGTCGTTATCGATCAACTGCCTGATGGGCTTGTTCAGCTTATCGGGCCGGCACATGGCATCGGAAGACGGCAGTGGGGTGATTTAGCGGCCCTATCGGGAAAGGTAGACTTGGTGAATTCGGCCAAAGAGGTGATCGCCGCCCTGCCCGACGACACTCCAAGCCCCGAGAGATTTCAGGCAGTCTATTCTGCTTGCTCGCACAAGGCGCGTGCAGACAAGAAACCGACCAGTCGCGGCGTGACGTCCGTCGTCAAGAATGAGAGCGGCGACACTGTCGGAACGCTGACAGTCGATCAGAAAGCGATCGCCATCAAGATCGCCAAAAAGGACAACCCGGAATTCGGCCAGTGGCTCGAGGAACGTGCGGAAGCTACGCTTTTGCAACTCTTCGATGAGTGGCGGAATGAGAGCGGCTCTGGGTCCTAACCCAAGCCACATAGAGGAACCCGAGCAAAGGAGAAAAGCGAAGACCAGAAAGAAAAGAGCCCCCCAAAGTTTCCCCTGGAGAGCCCTCATCATTCGATTTGCACTCATGATGTAGCAACCTCCAGCAAACCGGTCAAGAGTCACCGATTCGGTGAACCGATTTTTACTGCCTTTTCCCAGATAAAATCTTGGGAGGAGACAGGGAAGCTGTGGGCCAAACGGTCATCGTGATCAAATCATGGCATTTACAAAACTATCAATCGAGGCTGCTGGTGCAGATGCATCATGCGGCTCAATTCCCGCATCTGAAATCGATATCTGGACCATCTTCCGGGCCCTGAGAGACGCGCGCAGCGTGTTCGGGCTTCGTCCTGGCCACATCCAGACCCTTCAAGCAATGCTCAGCTTTTTGAAACCTGGCAACGGCGAAACGGTATTTGCGTCCAACTACACCATTTGCCAGCGCGTTGGCGGGATCGACGAACGGACACTCCGCAGGCACATCAACCGCTTCGTTGAGCTCGGATTCATCAAGCGCAATGACAGCTCGAACCGAAAGCGCTACCGCGTACGCTCATCCGGCGGCGAGTGCATCAGTTATGGATTGTCTCTCACCCCCCTGCTCCAACGTGCGAGCGAGCTTATCGCCATCGCGCAAGAGATAGAGAATAACCGGCGCGATCGGATATTTATTCGCAAACAGATCCTTACCAAGCTCGCCCATTTGGAAGAGCATGATCCCAGCAACACGTTCATCAACCACGCACGGAAAGCTCTACGCAGGAAGCTGAGCCTCCCCGAATACCACGCTCTGCTCGCCAATACAGATGCAGAATTCCAGAGTTTATCTACCCCGGATGACCCACCTGAAACTATGGAATTGCCCGCCAATGACGGACAAACTGTCCGGCATCAATCTAAGTCTAAAAAAGAAAAAAAAGATTTAGATAGCAACACAGGCGATGAGGCCCTGAAACCAGACTTGCTTACCTCAGTCTGCGATCAGGCGACATCGTTCTCCACAGAGAGACTTAGAAACTGGTTGGACATTGAAAACCATGCTCGAACACTTGCACCCATGATGGGCATTCACCCAGAAACTTTCGAGAAAGCCAAGAATGCTGTAGGAGCTCAGAAAACGTCATGCGCGATCTTCATCATGCTACAGCTCGGAAAACGCATCAGGGATTTTGGAGCGTATTTCCACAGTATCACCCTGGGTCAAAGACAAAACCAATTTGACCCATTAGCTTTGATCAAGCGACTGTCCAAAACCAATGAGCAAACCGTCTAATGTCCACCGCGGTGGACTTCGAACGGGAAACAGCGCTTATGGCAACCACAACTGTCCAAACGCACCTAGCGGCGCGTGGTGCTTCTTCAGTTTATCTCAGACCAGCAGATGTCCACCGCGGTGGACAAGTGACACACGAGCGAGCCTTGTTGGAAATCTCGCCGGCCATGGAAGAAATATGCGGTCAGGCATTACACCCTAAATCCCTAGAGTTATTGTGGGAGGTCACCATCACCAAAAAGGTTTGGAAAGAGCCGCTCTCGATAATCCAACGGAAACGCCAGCCGAACTGGCGTCTTCGGTGAGGCAGAAGTCAGGTATCCGGCGGCGGTCAGTTTACTCAGTGTGTTGCGAGCAGTACGTTCGGACGTCTTGAGCACAATCTGCGCGTCACCACGTTCCAGTGCGCCATGCCGAAGAACCGCCGAAATCAGTTCCGGCGCTCGCTTGTCATCGATGGTATCTGCAACGAGACGACGATACCGTTGGTCCAATCCGCCGAGATCGAACAATCTTGCTGAGAAAATGATCTGGTCGAGCGTCACCTTTAGGAACCATTCACTGAACGTCTTCAGTGCCGCTTCTGACAGGTTTCCCCGTCCGTCGCGGTCTCCGCGGCGTGGGCTGTCGGCCAGATCCATCATCCGTTTGTACTCACCCCGGTCGGTCAGCCCGCGGGCCAGCCCACGCGATACGGACCAGAGCCCTTGGCCACCAATCCCCGCTGTCAGGGCCATGGCATGAGACATCAGCCTGCTGACACGGCCGTTACCATCCGGGAAAGGGTGGATGTAGTTCAGCCGGTGATGTGCAGAGGCGATCGCGATGATCCTTCCGCTCGAAGACCGCGCCGCAATCTGAAACCGTCTGTCGAAATGGTCCATGAATGCCGCAACGCGCGATGATGAGGGGGGTAGGTGGCGTCCGACCGCAACTTCCCGATCGTCATCCTGGCGCATGCGCCCCGGAACGATGGGCTCTTGTGTGCCATCGGGATGTTCGATGACCCGAAACTCGTCAGGCATCTCGTCGTAGAAGCTCTTATGGACCCAAGTCAGGAATGCGACGGATGTGGGGCGGGGCAGGGTGCCCTTGCGATGCATCTCGTCAATGGAACGCTGAACAATGACATGAGCGCGTGCCTCCAGGGCAAGAGGACGGGTTTCCTCTTCAAGCTCGGCGCCAGCCAGCGCCCTTTCGATGTCGCGGGGGCGTGTGTTGTGTCCTTCGATCAGGTTGGAGTAGTAGCAGTTCATCACGCGGACGAGATCGGCAAGCTCGGCTGCGCTGTCAGGATGCAGCCCTTGTCCCAGCCTGGTGGCTTCCCTCTGGATGTCGACCGAAAGGTCTGCGAATTCTGTAGGAATATGTTCCTCGAAGAAGCAGGGTTCGATTCTGGCGGGTGTTTCCAGCATTTTTGCCGATCTCCCATGTTTGCAAAGTAACTGAAAAATAAACACATTTCGTACTTTCAAGCAAGGTTTTGCCGATATGCGTTGCCGATCTTGCCTGCCGATCTGGAATTGCTGCATGAAATCAATGGCTTCGGCAGAAGGGCCGGGCTTTTCGGTTTTGTTGTGTGCCCAAAGGGGCCGGAAAAAGAGAAAGTGTCCTTCGGGTTTTGTGACTGACGAATGAGGGCCTTTGGGGTCCCTCAGATGGGTCCGGGCCGGATTCCGGTCTGTCGTTCCTGACGAAGGGCATTCCCATGCAAATAGGTGTCTTGCGCGTGTTGCGCGCGACCGCTGCCTCGTGGTGGCGACACAAGGAACTACGCCGAACCGGCCAGACGGGGCAGGCACAACGGCTCGAGCGCAAGACGGTCCTGCGTGATCTCGGCTATCTCAGGCAGGCGGCGACGCTGCCGAATGCCCATGTGATTTGCGGAGAGGGCGGCACGTTCATCCATCTTGGTTGGACCACCGTCTCGACCCTCGCGCCGATCGAGCGCTTTCCGTTGGCCGTTCTTGCGGTCGCTCGAGGGACGCCCTTCATCGATATCCGACCCGTCACCGATGTGATTGCCTTTGCGAACCTGCCGCGGGTGACGCGGGACGGATCGGTCGACCCTGAACCCTGGGGTCCTGGCAAGTCCGTCCCGCTGACCACCTACGTCGACATGGTCGAAGTGCTTGGTGCCAGGATCGCCAACGATCCGAGGCCCCGTCAGTCAATCTGATCACCATTCCCTCTCACCAATACTCGAAAGGAGGCCAGCCATGGCCCGATCCCGCACGCCCAAATTCGATGCCTCCGAGGTCATCACAAACGAAATCATCCGCATCATCGAGCGCGGCGTCCTGCCGTGGCGCAAGCCATGGACCGCAGGGGGCAGCTCTCGTCCCCTGCGCGTGGGCGGAGAACCCTACCAGGGGGTGAACAACTTCCTGCTTACGATGCGGACCGTGATGGCGGGCCACAGCTCGCCCTTCTGGATGACGTTGCCGCAGGCCAATGCGTTGGACGCAAAGGTCCGCAAGGGCGAGAAATCCTCTGTCGTCGTCTATTACGGCCAAAGCCGGAAAGACGCGGGCGGCGAGGACGACCGCAGCGATAGCGATGATCGCTCCGAGGAAGCCCGCATCTTCCGCTTCCAGAAATCCTATCGCGTATTCAACGCCTGCCAGATCGAGGGTTTGCCGGATAGCTTCCATCCCGAGCCGGACCCGGTGCCTGAACATCCCCCGTCCGAGCCCATCCCGCACATGCAGGCGTTTTTCGATGCCATCGACATCACGACCGTCTTCACGGGGACGGAGGCGTACTATTTTCCGCCCGTGGACAAGGTCTACATGCCATCCATCACGCGGTTCCAGGACCCGCGCAATTTCTACGGGGTCTGGGCCCATGAGCTGGCCCATGCCACGAAGGCCCCCCATCGACTGAACCGTGATTTCGGGTTCTCGAAGTTTGGCATCACCTCCTACGCGCGCGAGGAGATCGTCGCAGAACTGACCTCGGTGTTCCTGGGTCAGACGCTCGGCTTCACCGCGCATACGCTCGAGATGAATGCCGCCTACCTCCACAACTGGTTGCGCGTTCTTCGGTCGGACAAGGGCGCGATCTTCCGGCACGCCGCGGACGCGCAGCGCGCTTGCGACTACCTGATCGCCAGATCGGAGACGGGCAGGGCAGGGCGCAGCGCCGAGGCCGCCTGACAGATCTATTGCTGCGAAGCGGAATATGGCCGCTTTGAGTCCAATATCACATCGAATGCGTGACCGAAATTCAGGCTAGGTCACACCAGAAACTTTGCGAACTGCATCGAGGAACAGTCCGAACGGTCGGCTGACTGCGAACATCAGCACAGCGGTTGATACAAGAAGCAAAACAATTTCGCTTCGGTCAGCTCCAACGAAAAACAGCACTACGGCATAAACGGGCAATTGGAACGACAAGAAGGCGAGCCCGTCGATCAGAGTTTTGCTCCAAGAAACCGTGGGCTTGGTTGTGCTAAAAAACCAGTCTCGCCAGAGTCCGTACGGTCGCCCTGTGAACAGCATGAGCGGTATCATTGTCAGTCGCGTCTTCAGAACTTCGCCGGGCTCCATACCTGCGACGGGCATTGCCAACTTGCCGTCGCCTGCGGTGGAGTTTAGGCGGCCGTCATGAGGATACCAGCTGAGATGCCCCGCCTGAAAGGTTTCAGGTTCCCCCGCGAAGTCGTCGCTTACGCCGTGTGGGTCTACCACCGGTTCGCGGTGAGCACGGCTGATGTAGAGGATCTGCTCGCCGAGCGAGGCATAATCGTCAGCCGGGAGACCGTTCGTAAATGGGTGAACCGGTTTGGCCGCCATTTCGCAGATTGCATCAAGCGCGACCGGCCCGCTGCAACAGATAAGTGGCACCTCGATGAAGTTGTCGTGCCAATCAATGGCGCAAAGATATGGTTGTGGCGGGCTGTGGATGGGAGCGGGGATGTGCTCGATATTCTGGTGCAGCCAAGGCGAAACGCCAAAGCGGCCAGGCGCTTCTTGCGGCGACTGATCGCCCGTTTTGGCCAACCCCGCGTTATCATCACGGACAAGTTGCGCAGCTATATCAAACCGATCCGTCAGCTGGCGCCGGACGCCGACCACCGCGCCCACAAAGGGATCAATAACAGGATCGAGGGCTCGCACCGACCAACCCGGAAGCGAGAGAAGCTCATGGGCCGGTTCAAATCGCCCCGGCAGGCACAGAGATTTTTGGCTGCCCATGATCAAATCAACACCGTCTTTCGACCCCGCCGTTATCAACTCTCCGCAATCTCATACCGCCACGCCAGGACCGACGCTTTCGGCCTCTGGGAAGACTATGCTGCCGAAATGACCGCTTGACCGGCAAGGATCTCACTCCTCTCAATCAGGTGAAAATAAGTTGGCAATCCCAACAATTATAACAGACATCCTAAACCCTTCTGAGTCGCTCTGATCATTGCTATCTAGCTTGCGTGAAAAGCCTCAGCCTGTGAAGAAACAGATAATCTCCAAATCGCGAGCTATAGCAATTCTTCGCCCTGCGGCTCGCAGCGGCCTCATTGTTGAGCCAACTCGTATGTTTAAACCGGTCTTCGAATAGTCGGGCTACTTTGGAAATAGTAAATTTTCAAGTTCCTGTTTCCGATTGCTGGTGGTCCCGTTTCAGGAGCTTCAACCGGATCGGCAGAAAGGAATGCCGCGTTGGCAAATTGACCGCGGACATTTTTAGATGCTGGGTAGATAACCGGCTCGGCATCCGGGCTCAGCCACATGCAAGCCGGGATATGATCCGACACGCTTTCACGCCCCTAAGCATGGGTGACGCCCAGAACTTGATGCGGGAATTCCAGCCTACCGCTGGCCTGAATAGGAAGGTTCACGCCGCGAGGCGTCCAGAAATTATCATAGAGGTTGGCGATGAGTCCGTTTTCCGAGCTGCGCGTAGTGCCGCCTACGCTTATCACAGGTGCCGCGTTATGGCTGACTGGGCCTCATACCGGGTTCGTCGGAGTCAGGTTGAAATCGCCCGCAAAGAAGGTCTGGTTGCCTTCAAAGCTCTCATTCAGCCAAACGAGGTAGGAACGTAGGGTAAGCGTTCCCCCCGATCGTTCAGCAACCGATTTCCCATATTTTAAATATACCGCGTCCAAGACGAAGTTAAACCCATCGGCGGTCTCGAAGTGCGCAGAGATGGGCTCTCGCACGAAGACTTCGCGATCATCCAGATAGACAACAGCGTTATCGACCTAGGTTACTCGTCCTGTGCAGTAAAGGAAGGCGTAGAACACTTTGTAGGAGGCATGGAATAACAAAGCGTCCCATCGCGCAGGTCTTAGCCCTGAGCGCCTAGAACAGCTGATCCGCGCCTTTTACGGTCATGACTTCTTGAACTGGGATCAAGCCAAATTGGCTCACTACTTGTACGACCGCGGTCAAATACCTTCCCTTAACCCATCCTAGATCTTCGATATGCTAACTTGTAATAATGGCGTCCGCATAGACCGGGCAGGAAAGCTGAAATACAAAGTAGAGTTACAAAAAACTTTCGGATGGTAGTATCCGGTATTATTTTTCCCAGGCGCGAGATAACTTCTTCCTACCGTCTTCCGCGCGGGGCAGGGGCCGCAGAAACGAGATAACGGCGGGAGAAGAGGTTACATGATGGCTGTTCTTAGCCCAAGATCGGCCTCCATTGACCGAGACTTAGCGTTGGCATATATTGCCAAAAAAGGAGACCTGACCCATGGTGACACGCAACGTTGTCCTGACCGAAACCCAAGACCATCTGGTTCAAGCACTGGTGGCGTGCGGGCGCTACCAGAATGTGAGTGAAGCCATGCGCGCTGGCCTGAGGCTGCTCGAGCAGGAAGAGGCGCAGATCACGGGCATCCGCAAAAGTCTTCTCGAAGGTCTGGCGCAGGCCAAGGCAGGTGATCTTGCTGAAGGCCGTGGCAAAGATGCGATCCGTAGGGCCTTTGCGACTGCGCGCGCGCGTTTATGAGCCGATCCTTCCGGCTGACCCGACGTGCGGAAGCAAGCCTCACTGAAATCGCCAGATGGACGATCGAAACTTTCGGGTTGCGCCAAGCAGAGCTTTACGAAGCCGAATTGCTCAACCGCTGTGAAAGTATTCTGAATGGCCAAGCCCATAGCCGGAGTTGCGCAGTTCTCGTTGATGATGCTGAAGACCTGCGGTTCATAAGGGCAGGGGAGCATTTCTTGGTCTTTCTGGATCGATCGGACGAGGTCATCATCGTGGATATACTCCATTCCCGCAGCGATCTGCCTCGCCTTGTTGCCTCACTTTCGGCTTTGCAATCCGAAGACACCTGATCCACGTCACAACCCGGCTGCTTTCGTCAGGTTCACTCGGAACCGGTCGCGCCGGCGTTGATAACGGCGGGTCATTTCTGCCGAAGCGTGCCCGAGCTGCTTCTGGACATAGCGTTCATCAACCTCTGCCGAACTGGCGAGGCCGGCACGCAGCGAATGACCAGAAAACAGTGCGAGCCGGTCCTTCTCAGGCAAGTCGGACCGAATTTTAGCGTCCAGGACTGTGCGCTTGATCAGGCGTGCGATATGTCTGTCTGTGAACAAGCATGCAATTTTGACCCCGTAGAGGGGTGATCGGCGTCCAAAAATGACCCCCTTACACTGATGTGGATAATGCCCCCGAGGCTATCGGGGAGCACAGTGTGGGATGTTGGTTGTGGAGAGGATTGCGAAGATCCGGTGGGCGTATTTTCAGGACAAGAAGCCGATTAAGCAGATTTGCCGGGAGTTACGGGTATCGCGGAACACGGTGCGCAAGGTAATCCGATCCGGTGTGACGGAGCTCACCTACGAGCGGACGGTCCAGCCGCAGCCGAAGATTGGGCCCTGGAAAGACAAGCTCGACGAGATGCTGGCGGTGAACGCGCGCAAGCCCAAGCGTGAGAGGCTGACCCGGATCAGGATCTTCGAAGAACTCAGAGCCCTCGGATATGACGGCGGCTACGATGCCGTCCGGCGCTACGCGGCCTCATGGTCCAAGGAGGAACAGGAGGCGTCGGCCGCTGCCTATGTGCCGCTGACCTTCGATCCTGGTGAGGCCTATCAGTTTGACTGGAGCCATGAAGTCGTTGTGATCGATGGCGCGACGACAACAGTGAAGGTGGCGCACGTCCGCCTTTGCCATAGCCGAATGCTGTTCGTGCGAGCCTACCCGCGCGAGACACAGGAGATGGTTTTCGACGCCCACGACAAGGCCTTTGCCTTCTTTGGCGGAGCCTGCGCTCGGGGGATTTATGACAACATGAAGACGGCGGTAGATACAATCTTTGTCGGTCGCGACCGCGCCTACAATCGCCGGTTCCAGCAGATGTGCGGGCATTACTTGGTCGATCCCGTCGCTTGCACCCCCGCCTCGGGCTGGGAGAAGGGGCAGGTCGAAAACCAGGTCGGCGTTGTCCGGCGACGGTTCTTCGTCCCGCGACCGAAGTTCAAAAGCTATGCCGAACTCAACGCTTGGCTTGAAGACCGGTGCGTTGCCTGGGCCAAGTCCAACCCGCACCCCGAACTCCGGGATCGGACAACTTGGGAGGTGTTCGAGCAAGAACGCGCCAGCTTGGTGCCGTATGTCGGCCCCTTCAATGGCTTCCACGCGCTGCCTGCCTCGGTGTCCAAAACCTGCCTCGTTCGGTTCGACAAGAACCGCTACTCGGTGGATGGCCGAGCCGTCGGTCGCCCAGTTGAGATCCGTGCTTATGCTGAGCGGGTCGAGTTCTGGCAGGAAGGGAAGATTGTGGGGCAGCACGACCGAGCCTTCGGCCGCGACAAGGCGATTTACAACCCGCTGCATTACATCCCTGTTCTGGCTCGCAAACCTGGCGCGCTCAGGAATGGCGCGCCTTTAAGGACTGGGAGCTGCCGCCAGCAATCAGGCGTGTGCAGCGCAAGCTTGGGAAGGTGCCGAACGGCGGCCGCCAGATGGTTCAGATCCTGAGCATGATCCCGACTGACGGGCTGGATGCCGTGGATGCCGCTTGTGCCGAAGCCCTGAATGAAGGGGCTCCCGCCGCCTCAGTCATCATCAACATCTTGGCCCGACGTCGTGAGCCGCCGCCGCCGATGACCATTGATACGCCGGACGCGTTGCGGCTGACTTGCCAGCCCGTGGCCGATTGCCAACGTTACGACAGCCTCAGGAGACCCGACCATGGAAAGATCACAAGTGCTGGATGCGATGAGCCATCTGAAGCTCTACGGCATGAAAGCCGCCTACGATGAGATCATCACGACAGCAGTGAAGCGTCAGCACGAACCACAACAGATCGTCGGCGACCTCTTGAACGCCGAGATCAGCGAGAAGCAGGCGCGTTCGATCAGATACCAGATGAGGATTGCCAAACTACCACTGGCCAAGGAGGTCGATGAGTTCAGCTTCGAGAACACGCCGGTCAACGAGACGCTGGTGCGCGATTTGGCCTCCGGAGAGTTCCTTGAACATCAACGCAACGTCGTGCTGATCGGCGGCACCGGGACCGGCAAATCCCATCTTGCCGTGAGCATCGCCAGGGCCTGCATCCGCCGTGGTAAGCGCGGCCGCTTCTTCAACGTCGTCGACCTTGTGAACAAACTCGACGCCGAAGCCCGCGCAGATCGCCAGGGGCGCACTGCGGATCTCTTATGCCGCCTCGACTTTCTGATCCTCGACGAACTCGGCTATCTACCCTTCGCACAGACAGGCGGCCAGCTGCTCTTCCACCTCGTCAGTCGCCTCTACGAGCGCACGTCCATCATCGTGACGACCAACCTCGACTTCGGTGAGTGGCCATCAGTCTTCGGAGACGCCAAGATGACGACAGCACTGCTCGATCGCCTTACCCACCACTGCGACATCGTCGAAACCGGCAACGAGAGCTGGCGCTTCAAGACCCGCGAATGACCTAAACCCCGCTGGCCCGATACGGCTGCGCTGTATGAAGGCTACACCGCATCGGGCCAGCTACCGAGCGCTCCGATGGGGGTCATTTTTGGATGCCGATAGGGGGTCAAGATTGCCTGCCGATTGACACGCCTGACGATGGATGCGCCCTTCGGCAGTTGGGGAACCCAAACCCTGATTGCGGGGCTGACACATGAGGCTCTGATCGCACCTTGGGTGATCAAAGGCGCGATGGATGGTCCAGCCTTCGCGGCCTATGTGCAAAAGGTCCTGATCCCTGAGATCGCGCCAGGCACGGCAGTCGTTCTCGACAACCTCGCGACCCATCGCAACAAAGAAGCCGCTGCGGCGCTCAAGGCTCATGGATGCTGGTTCCTCTATCTGCCGCCATATTCGCCAGATCTGAACCCGATTGAGTTGGCTTTCTCTAAATTGAAGTCTCACCTCAGACGCATCAGTGCGCGATCATTCACCTCGGTGTTCGAAGCCCTTGGCGATATCTGCGCAATGTACTCCCCGCAGGAGTGTTCAAACTACTTTCAGGCTGCCGGCTATGCCTCAGGTTAAATTAGAAATGCTTTAAACTGGGCGATTGCATTTGCGAACTACCCAAATTTCAACGGCGTCACGGTGCGAAACCTGCCTGTCAGAAAACGAATCCCTACATTCCCGAAATTCGCAGTTGCAGCGAAGATGTTCTCTACAAAAAGGGCGGATTGCAGACATTCGCTGCGCTTGGCGCCAAAGGCAGCTTCGCGGACTTTGCTGCCGTTCGCTGCGGACGCACAGTTTCCGTTTCAGTTGAGAAGACCTCTTGGAGAAAGCGCCGAAAACCAGACCTTCGCTGCGGTTGCAAGACAGCCGACGGCGGCACCAATAGCAGACGCTCGCCAGACGCATTTGAGTTCTCCAATCATGGCCTCCGTTTGCTGACCGGAAGTTAGCCCTGCGCGCTCAAATACGCACAGTTTGGCAATTCTCTGAACCCTTGCGTTCCTAAAACATGGAACCGATATCCGATGCCCCCGTGGGATAGGCGGCCGGCATCGTCTTTACCTGGTCAACCGTAAGCCCCAACTTAATCGCCAGAGAAAAGATATTGATGAGTTCCGCGTAGTCCGGACCAAACATATGCGCGCCCAAGATTTTACCATTCTTGTCAGAGATGATCTTGGCACCTGCATGGGTCTCTCCCAATCGTTTCTGAGAGAACCAGTCGGATGTATCTGTGAATGATACCTCCACATCACCAGTCTCACGTGCTTCTTCCTCCAACATACCAACTCGGGCGAGTTCCGGAATGGTGAACGCCACGCTGGGGACGCCGGTATAGTCAGGTGCGGTTTGTTTGTTCTTCAGCATGTTTGACACGGCAATCTTGCCTTCGAAAACAGCCACCGGGGTCAATGGTTTCCCCGGGGAGGCCGCGGCATCACCAGCGGCATATACGCGTGGGTTAAATGTGGACTGGAGCCATGCTTCGACTTTGACGCCGCCTTGCTCAGTCTCAATGCCCGCAGCGCTTAGATCTAAGCAATCGACGGCAGGCACGCGCCCCGCGGCATGGACCACAAGGTCCGCCTCTTTGACATATGATTTGCCATCGACGCTATAGGTGACGCGCTCTACGTCACCCGCAGAGTCAATTCGGTCGGGCGCTGCATTGGCGATGATCTCAATCCCGACAGCACGGCTCCGCTCCAGCAGCATACCGACAAGAGCGGGGTCGAACATCTTCAGCTGCTGCTTGCCATGATCAAGAATGGTGACCTTGGCACCTGCTCGGGCAGCAATGTGGGCAAACTCGAAAGAGATGTATCCACCGCCCACGAATACGATGCGTTCGGGCAGGTTCGGCAGGTTCAAAAACTCGGTGCTGTCGATGAGCCGTTCGGCGCCGGGAAAGTCCAGAGGTCGCGGTTTGGCGCCTGTTGCGATCAATGCATGCTTGAAGGTAAACGCACCATGGCCTTCGATCTCAATCCGATCCTCTGCGGTAAAGCGCGCCGACCCATGCAGCGTTTTCACGCCAGCTTTCTTCAACCCGTTTTCCATGTTCTCCGGCACCGGATCGGTGAAGCTTTCTTTGTGTTTCATGAGCGCTGGCCAGTCGATCCGCGGGTCACCTGCAACGCCCTTGCCCTTGAGCAAACGAGCTGCGTCGATCGCCTCAGCCCCGGCCCTCAGCATTTTCTTCGGGTCGCAGCCCCGCAGCGCACAGGTGCCACCGTAGGGCAGTTCGTCCACAATGGCGGCGGACCATCCAGCCCCGGCTGCTTTTTTCGCGGCGTTGATCCCGGCCATGCCGGCGCCGATGACGATCAGATCAAGTGATTTGGTCATGAAGTGTCCTTGTAGTCGAGAGGCTGGAAGGCGTGTGTTTCAAGTTCAACGATATCGGCCAAGTATCCGTTCACTGAGCCACCAAATCCCGGTCGCGCCGACGCCGATCGTGAGCCCAAGCCAACGCCAACCGTCGCTGCCCAGTGGCAGCACGCCGACGCCGTAGGCCAACACCGGCAGCGCCATCACCAGTAGGAACGGCCCGGTGTAGCGGCAATGCACCCGGCCACAGCGCCGGGCATTGCGCAGGCAGGCGACGCCCATCCAAGCAAGTGCGACGACCCAGATTGCTGTTTTGGGGCCATCGGCAAGTGGGATCGCCAGAAGCATCGCGGCTATGGGAAGGCCCCACGCGAGCAGGCTGCCACGCCGGGTGCTCAGCCAATCATGGGTGGAGGGATCTGCCATGCCTTTACCCCGCGCAACAAGACAGGGCGGCCACGTCCTTCTCGAAAGTCTGTGCCGCCAGCTTCAAACCCTCGACGGTGGTCAGATAGGGCATGATCGTGTCGCCAAGCTCTTCGTAGGTCAGTCCTGCCTTCAGTGCCATCGCTGCGGTCTGGATGCTGTCGGCACCCTCCGGTGCGAGGATCTGTGCGCCGAGCAGCCGTTTGCTTCCCGCTTCGGCCACCAGCTTGATCAACCCGCGTGTGTCGCGGGCCGCTAAGGCCCGTGGCACGGCATCCAGCGGCAGAACGGAGGTCAGCACTTCATGGCCAGCAGCGCGGGCCTGCGCTTCGCTGAGACCGACGCCTGCCACCTGCGGATCGGAAAACACGACCCAAGGCATGGTGGCATTGTCATAGCTGCGGGTCTCACCCGCCACCGCATTGCGCGCCGCGATCTTGGCGCCATAGGCGGCCATATAGACAAACTGGTCACGGCCCGTGACATCGCCCGCCGCCCAGATATTTTGATTGCCGGTGCGCATTTGAGGATCGGTCTGAATGCCGCCCCGCGCATCCACTGCAACTCCAGCAGCCGCGAGGTTCAGCCCGTCTGTGTTTGGCACACGGCCGGTTGCGCGCACGAGCCGTTCCGATGTCAGTGCTTGGCCATCCGAGAGATGCAGCGTGATTTGGTTGTCACCGTTCGAAATGCGATCATAGCCATTAGCGCGCACCACACGGATGCCCTCATCGCCCAAGTAACCTGCCAGCGCCTCTGACACTTCCGGTTCTGCCTCGGGCAAGACACCTCGGCGGCTGACCAGCGTCACGGCAACACCGGCTCGCGCAAAAAGCTGCGCCAGTTCCACGCCGATGTAGCCTGCTCCAAGGACGATCATGGAGGCCGGAAGAGCGCTCAGTTCCAGTGCTGTTGTGCTGTCGAGGGTGTCGACGTCCTCGATCCCCGGGATTGCAGGCACATGGGGGCGAGAGCCCGTGGCAATGATGACCTTTGCTGCCGGGAAGAGACTGCCATCAACCGTCAACTTGCCATCATCATTGAATGTCGCGCGGCCTTCGACGTAGGCGACATTCTCATGCCGGGGCAGAACATCTGCATATTTCGCCGCACGCAATTCTTCGACCAACGCCTGTTTTTGCGCGACAGTCGCCGCCCAGTCGGTCATGTGGGCTTCAGCCTCTATCCCATCAAACCGAGCCGCAGCACCCGCATGATGCAGGCTCTCAACCGCGCGGATCAACGCCTTGGACGGCACGCAGCCCACGTTGACACAGGTGCCACCAATGGTGCCCGCGCCGATGAGCGCCACCCGCGCGCCGGTTTCAGCCGCAGTGATGGCGGCAGAAAAGCCTGCGGAACCGGCGCCGATCACGGCAAGGTCATAAGATTTCCTCTGGGGGGATTTAGTGTCTTTCATGATGATCTCTCTGAATCGCGGCGCTTCCAAAGCGCGTAAATTGTGATGCCGATGAAGATGGCGAGCGCCGGCAACAGCACGTAATCAAGCCAGCCCAGCAGAGCCGACAGCCCAACAGCGCCGAACAGGATCACCAGCACGGGCGTGAAACAGCAAAGGGCGACGATGACCGTGCCAATGAGCCCAAACTTGAGCAGGCCACTCTGGGTGTCGGAACCCTCCACGCCGCTCACGATCCGCTCTCTGCATCCAAGGCAGCGCGATAGCCGACGGCCGTCACAGCGGCGACAATGGCCTGCGGGTCTGTCAGCGCATCATCGTAGCGTAGAACATAGAGGCCATTTTCTGCCTCGCCTGCGATAAACTCATGCACTTCGACGCTGTCCAAGCGCTTCATGGCAGTGGCGACGATATAGCTGCAAGAGGGGCAAGTGAGCCCCTCAACAGCAATGCGCGTAGTCGCTTCTGCGGCCAATGTTGCGCTGGCAGAGAGGATAAGCGCAGCGGTAGAGATGAGCAGCTTCATAGGAGACCTCATGGTCAGAATGTCAAAAGGAAGGGCGAGAATATTGGAAAGACAAGCGCAAGAAGCACGATAATCAAAGCGCCCCAGAGCACGCCACGCATCAGCCCGCGGTCGACCGGACGCGCGCAGGTGCCGTCTGTGCAAGCATCCTTCGGCACCGGACGATAGGCTTTCCAAAACCCATAGGCGAGCGCGAGCGTTGCGAGGCTGAAGGTCACCCATTTGTAGGCATAGAGCGCGGTAAGTTGACCGATGAAGACCCCGGTGACGCCAAAGCTGACCAATACCAACGGCAGAATGCAGCAAGATGTCATGGCCAATGCTCCGAACACACCGGCGCCGGTGGCCAGCCAGCCGGAGCGATCTTCATGTTCGGTCGGGGTCGTAGGGGTGTGACCTGTCATCGCGGTGCTCATGGTTGCCTTCGTCATGACAGGCAAGATAGGGTCTGTAGCAACTACAGGATCAAGGAGAAACTTCATGTCGAGCGATCACGGAGTTGCGAGCGCCCTAAAGCGCTCCGATCTTGCGAAGTTGACCGGCTGCAACCTTGAGACCATCCGCTATTATGAGGGTGTCGGCTTGATGCCGGACCCACCGCGCAGTCCCGCCGGGCACCGCCGTTACGGAACTGCGCATGTGGAAAGGCTGAGCTTTATCATGCGAGCGCGAGAACTGGGTTTTACCATGGAAGAAATCCGAGGACTGCTCAGCATGGTCGATCGCGGCAGCCATACCTGTGGTGAAGTCGAGAAACGTGGGCGGGATCACCTCAATGTCGTGCGGGCTAAGATAAGGGATCTGCAAAACATCGAGGCAATCTTGGCAGAAACGATTGCGAAATGCAGCGGATCGGACGCACCGGAATGCCCACTCCTCAATGTGCTGTCAGATGGAGTTGTGGCCAAGGCAGATTGATCCGCACTTGACGAGACCTGAAGGAAGGTTGTTTTCAGCGTTTGAAAGTGCCGCAAACTTTGGAAGATTGCCCAGAGCGAATTCCGAAGGATCAGAACGTTTGCCACCCGCGGAGGAGCGTCGGCTTTCTGCATGCTGTTGCGCAGCAAATCTCTAAGACTCGGAAGGCAGGAATGGGCCGTGCTTGCTGAACAGGCGATGCTGCAACTGCGAATAGCTTCAACTTCGGCATGGTCAATAGGGGCTCGAAGCAGCCATTGGACAGAGGCTTTACCAATGTCCGCTTCTCTAATTGGGCGTTTGGGTCAAGCTCGTTTTCCTTGTTGTTTGGGGTCGTTGTCACTCATCCGGGTCACGCTTCTCTTCGCAGTCTGTCTGATGATCTGATGTCATCGCTGCACGCATGTGTCGGATTGGCAGTGGAGAGCCTCGCTTTGGGACGCGCTTCTCGTTGCGCAGCAGCCATATTCGGCTTCTTCCACAGACCTCGTCCGGTGAGGGACGACCCCGTTCAGGTTGGGCGGTGGGTAGTTACATCATGCCACGCCCTCCACCCTCTCTGGACGGAACTCAGTGCCATCGGTCCACATGCGATGCAGCAGAACCGCAAGCTTTCGCGCGACCGCAACGACTGCACGGCGTCTCCCTTTCGTTCGCATTAAACGCATTCCCCATGACTTGATTTGTGATCCAGCCATCGTTCGCATCAGCAATGAATTGGCTGCTGCATAGAGAATTGCACGAACATCGCGGTCTCCCGCTCGGGAAATGCGACCTGGGTTGTCGTGCTCGCCTGATTGATATCGTCGAGGTGTAAGGCCAAAGTGCGCGCCAACGGTTCGGGAGCTTTTGAAGCGAGCTGGATCATCGATGGCGGCTTTGAAAGTAAGTGCCGCAATCGGGCCGACGCCTGGAACAGTCATCATCCGCAGGCAGACGTCATCATTGCGGGCCGCGCGTTTGACCCGCCGATCCAGGGCAAGGTAGTTTTTGTATATCGCGACGCGCGCATCCAGCAGCGGCAGCATTGCCTGAGACAATACCTCATCGGCAGCGATCAAGGGACGCACGAGGTCATCGAAGCTGCCATGCTGGACAGTTTTTGGTAGGCGCAGTCCGAAGATCTTCAACAACCCGCGAACCTCGTTTGCCAGATCAATGGTCTTGTTGAGCAAGGCTTTGCGGCAGCTTAACAAAGCGCGTATGTTGTGGGCTTCACGGCTCTTCATATGAACCGGGCTGAACCAACCTGTCCGCAATATCTGCGCAATCCCTCGGGCATCATTCTTATCTGTCTTGTTGCGCATCGCTGACAGTGCGGCGCTGACCTGTCGGGCTTCCATGCAGACAACGTCGAAACCGTCATTGGTCATTCCATAGAAAAGATGTTGGCTCATTGTGCCCGCTTCAAAACCGATCCGAACAACCGGATGGATGAAGCCTTTCAAGCAGTTCGTGATCTCATCGACATCACATGCCAACTCGCGTTCGAGAACGATCGCGCCTTTGCTATCCACAATGCAAAGCGCACATGACCGCAGCGACACATCCAGTCCGGCAAAATAGTCCATCATCTATCTCCCTTATTCACAGCTATCCTGTGATCCTATCGGGAGCTCGACCTCAGAACAGAGGCAGCCCGATTACGCATGCTCTGGGCCGTCAGCGCTACCGCCTGAAAGGACGTACTTATCCTCACATAAGCGGCACACGGCTCACTCTTTCCTCGCGCGATTGGGTAAACCGAACATCGTGATCTAAACTTATAGCACGAAGCTACGCTGATCTTCCGCAATTACCGCAGCCCAATCTCTATCGTGTCGCTATTCTGATTGTATGCGAAATAGAATAGCATAAAGCACAGGGACGGCGACAAGCGTCAGAACCGAGGCAAATGCGAGCCCCCCCATGATAGTCACCGCCATTGATGCAAAGAAGGCGTCTGGCAACAGCGGGATCATACCGAAGATTGTCGTGCCGGCTGCGAGAACCACGGGGCGCAATCGGCTGACCGATCCGTCGACAACGGCTTTGTAGTCGGAGACACCCTCCGCACGTTGTTGGTCAATTTCCTCGACCAAAACGATCGCGTTTTTCATCAACATGCCCGAAAGCGATAGGAAACCCAGCAAAGCCGTGAAGGTAAAGGGCAACCCGGTGAACAGCAGGCCCAGAACCATGCCGGTGACAGACATAGGGACAACAAGCCAAAGAATAAGCGGCTGGCGGATCTTGTTGAACATCAGGATCGAAATCGTCAGCATCACGAGGAAACCAAGGGGAAGCTGTTTGCCCAAGCTCGCCTGCGCGTCTTTGGCGCTTTCAAATTCGCCACCCCATTCCATCGCATATCCCTCAGGAAGCGGCAGTGCCTCGATGTCCGCCCGAACACTGCGGAACGCTTCATCCGCAGTCAGGTCATCGCGCGACCCGCCAAGCACGGAGATGGTCCGCTCTCGGTTTCGCCTGTGGATCAGCGCCTCAACGAGACGTGTCTCAAACCGTTCAACCAAGTTCGTGATCGGAACATAGGACCCGGCTCCGTCAGACCAGACGGAGAGGTCGCGCAGTTGAGTAACGCCGTCGCGTGCGTCTTTAGGAAGGCGGAGACGGATTGGTATGACTTCGTCATCTTCGCGCAGATCGCCAACCCGCAGGCCCGAAGTGCCGTATTGGATCGTATCTGCAATCGCGCCACGCGTCGTGCCAGCCAGCCGCATACGGGATTCATCAACTACGGGTTCAACGAGGATTTCTCGCTGCCGCCAGTTCGTGCGGGGATTGGTGATGGTGCCAGCTTCCGCATAGACCTTCATCGCTTCGTCGGCGAGCCGCCGCAAGACGACAGGATCGGGTCCCGAATACCGAACCGCCACATCGGCGCCCGAGGGCGGTCCGAATACGATCTGCTCAACCCGGATCAATGCATGGGGGAACGCGGCAGGAAGGACGCTGTTAAGCCGGTTCGCAATAGACGGGATCACTTCAGCGTCGTCAACCCGGACGATAAGCTGCCCATAGCTGGAATCGGCCTGCTCTGGATTATAGGTCAGCATGAAGCGGCTCGCGCCGCTCCCGACCAATGTGGTCAGACCGGTCACGCTGTCCTCCGCCAAAAGCATTTTTTCAAGGCGGCGCATCTCAGCGTCGGTGACATTGATATCCGTGCCCTGCGGCATCTGCACCTGAACATAGAAGATCGGCGTGTTCGACGCGGGGAAGAAGGCTTGCTTTACTTGGCCGAAGGCCATGACAGACCAAACCGTTATCCCCAGAATAACCACGACGACCAGCACCTGCGTCCGCAGCGCGAACCAAAGGAACCCGCGATAAGCGCCGTAAAACGCGCCTTTGTAAGGATCGTCGGAACCATTTTTCGGCGCTCTGAGCAGCAGGCGACCCAAATAGGGTGTGACCGTGACAGCAAGCGCCCAGCTCAGCAGCAGCGAGATCGCAATGACCGCGAAGAGCGAAAACAGGAACTCGCCGGTCGCGTCGGGCGACAATCCGATGCCCGAGAATGCCATGATCCCAATGACCGTGGCGCCAAGAAGCGGGATCGATGTCGCGGTTTCTGTCTCAGCGGCAGCATCTTCTGCGGTCTTGCCCCGGGCCATGCCAATGACCATGCCTTCGGTAATGACGATGGCATTATCGACAAGCATGCCCATCGCAATGATCAAGGCACCAAGGCTGATGCGCTCCATCGCGATGCCGAAAGCCGACATGAAAAACAGTGTCGAGAACACCGTAAGCCCAAGGGTTGCCCCCACCACCAGACCGGCGCGCCAGCCCATGGTGAGCATCAAGGCGGCGACAACGATGCCAACGGATTGCGCCAGACTGACAAGAAAGCTTGAAACCGCCTGATCGACAACGCGATGCTGTTCGTAAACCGGAATAACCTCCACGCCGTTTGGCAGACCGGCTTTCAAGCTCTCCAGTCGGGCTGAGACAGCGTCGCCGACCTCAACAACGTTGCGATCTGTAAGGGCCGACACGCCCAAAGTGAAAGCGGAAACGCCGTTTTGGCGGATGATCTGACTGGGCTGTTCAGCTTTTTCACGCGTGACACGTGCAATGTCGGAGATCGCGATCTGTCCGACCTGTCCGGCCAACCCAATCCGAAGCTCTTCAATCCCTTCAGGGCTGACATAGCCCGGCGGCACTGACAGGCTGATCCGCGCCGGCCCTTCGGTAATCTCACCGTTGGTGAAAACCTGATTTTCATCCGCAAGAATGCCCAAGATCTGTTGTGGCGGCAGACCCAACTCCGTCAATCGCGAAGAGGGGACCGAAATGTCGATTACTTCTTCAGCGAGGCCCTGAACCTCAACCTTGGCCACCCCATCGACGGTGACCAGCCCAAGCCGCAGGCTCTTGGCAAGGTCACGCTGTTCTGACGGGCTTAGGTTCTCGGCCGTAACGGCATAGAACATCCCATAGACATCACCGAAATCGTCGTTGATGATGGGCGGGCGTGCCCCGGCGGGCAGCTCTCCTTGGACATCGTTGATGCGTCGGCGCATTTCATCCCACACCTGCGGAATCTCATCCGGGCCGTAGGTCATCTCGATCTCGACAGTGATCTGCGCCATGCCCGGCATGGATTTGGATTCGACCCGGTCGAGCTGCTTCATCTGCTGCAAAGCATTTTCGACGACGTCAGCGACTTCCTCTTCTACTTCAACAGCAGTCGCGCCGGGATAGGGGACAAAGACAAGCGCCGTTTTCAGGGTGAAATTGGGGTCTTCGAGACGACCCACCGTGTTCAAACCCCAATAGCCGCCCACAAGGCAAAAGATGATCGCGAGCCAGACCGCTACAGGGCGCCTGATGCTCGCGCGAGAAATGCTAATTGCCATGAGTCTATCCAAGTCTCGCTGAATAATAGGGGATCAACGCCCCGAAACCGTCACTGTCTGATCGTCGCTCAACCGCCACCAACCGCCAGACACGACCATCTCGCCGTCCTCTAGCCCCTCTAAGACGATGAACTCGTCACCGACCGGAAGACCGAGCCGGACCGTTCTGCGGGTGACTTTTTCTGATGTCTCATCATAGACCCATACTGATGGGTCCGTCCGACTTGTCGTATCGACCGCCGAGACGGGAATGATAAAGGAGGCCTCCGGATTTTCGGAGGCGGTTGTCGAAATGCGCACATCCGCTGTCATACCCGGCAGGAGGCGCGGATCGATCTCTCCGGTAATGGCGAATTCCACGTCGTAGGTCTGGGCGGTTGGATCAGCATCCGTGGCAAAGGACCGAAGGGTGAGCGGGGCGGTATATCCCGGCACGGCGGGGAATTGGGCAACGATATCGTAGGCGTCAGGGGCCGAGCGTCCCACGGCGGCAAGTTCTTCGGACATGGAGATCAAAACCCGCATTTCACTGATATCTTGCAAGCGCGCTACGGGTGCGGCTGAGGTGACATTGATGTATTCTTCGACAAAGGTGCGCGCCACGATCGCGTCGAAAGGTGCTACAATCTGGGTCTGGGAATACCGCCTTTTGGCCTCGCGGCGCGACACATCTGCCTGCGCGAACTGCGCGCGCGCGGAGTCGAGCCGCGCATCGGCTGCGACCCCCCGTTCGGCCAGGCTCGAGGCGCGCTCCAGTTCAGAATTCGCGAGATCATAGGAGGCTTGCGCCCGGTCTACCGCAAGCTCAAAGTCCGTCTGATCGAGCTGAGCGATCAGGTCACCTTTTTGAACATGAGACCCCGGCTCGACCTTAATAGAAATGATCTGACCCGGCACCTGGAATGCAATATCGACTGTTCGCACGGGTTTAACGCGCCCCGTGACAGAACGAGATTGGCTGATCATACGGCTGACCACTTCGGTCACTTCAACCGTTACTGGTTGACCAAGCGCAGCAGTCTCATTGCTCTTAGCACTGTCCTCGGCAACCGTTTCTGTCTGGGCCCAAGGATGGCTCCATGGTCCCGTCGCCAACGCCACCGCGAAGACCACAGCAACTACGAGTGCCGAAATTGAGCCTATTCGTTTCCAGCCGAAACGCGTTTTATTCAAGTTCATCAATCAATGTCCTAAGTCGTTCGACGGCGCGTGCTCTGGTAACCGCGCCGCCGTCGGGAAGCTTTAGCAGATTTTGGAATCGAAGGCCTTGGATCGCGAGAACGACAACCATCGCGGTGGAGGCGTCCTGCGTTTCAGAGAGAATATGCTCGATCTGCTCCGACATTTCAGCACGCAACGAGTCCAGCAATTGAGGGTCCGAGGCCGCAGCCGCAAGGATCGCCATAGATAGGTCGACATCTCCATCACGCGGCTTCAGCACCGTCTCAAGATGCCCACGGAGCGTACGCGACTGAGCTTGTTCTGGCACGGCCTCAATTAGGTCACGATGGGCGGATATCATTTGGTCTAACAACCCAGAAATGAGGGCCTTCTTGCTTGGGAAATTATAGAGCACACCGCCCTTGCTGAGGCCCGCTTCCTGCGCGACCGCGTCGATGGTAATCTTCCCGGCACCGTCACGCGAAGCAACCGCGCGCGCCGCCTCGAGAATTTTCAATGACGCGTTTGTAGAACCCGCAGGCTGGCTTTTGCTATTCACACTGTACCGTCTGGTCGGTTAGGAATGTTGTGTCTCTTAGAGTGGGATAGAAATTGGGTCAAGAGTTCGCTGGGGGGGAACACCTCGACGTCAGGGTACAGCGGCCATGCCTAACAGACTTCAATTAGAGGTCTTTGTAGAGGCTGAGCGGGACGGGAGAAGGATTAAACAATGGGAAGCTTCGATAGATGCTACGAAGAAAGCTCCGTGCGTTCGGTGTTTATTGAGAAAATTGGAACGATTGCTCAATCCGAAGGATTTCCCCGCACCGCTGGCCGCGTCTTTGCGCTATTGCTCTACGATGGCGGCCACATGTCCTTTCAACAGCTTGCTGGATCTCTTCAGGCCAGCCGGGGAAGCATCAGTTCCAGTGTTCGAAAGCTTGAAGCACTGAAGCTTATTCGGCGGGTAACTGAGATCGGCGACCGACAAGACTATTTCAAAGTAGAAGAAGACGCCTTTACGAATATGCTCGGCGTTTTTGCCAAGCGCGCGCATCGTGCTGCGACAGCCATCGAATGCTCATTGGCAGAGATACCGGCTTCTGAGCACGGCCAGCGCTTAAGAGTGGCCAGCTACGCGAAATTTTATCGCACGATAGAAGAAAGCCTGAAATTAACCGAAGAAGCAATTTAAAAGAATCCTTAGCGGTTCGGGCGTCGACTGGTTTGTTGAGGTCAATAATCTCATGATCCACGCAATGGCCACAGGGCCGGTCGGAGGAGTTGCGGTCGCTTGTTGCAGCTTTGAATAATGCCGGCATCGGGCGGATTGTGTTGAAAAACTCTCATACGGCGCGTTCGAGCGAAATTTGGTAGAACAAAATTCTAAACCGCGCAAATTTCGGTTGCTTAAAGAGGCGCAATCAGACCTTCGGAGAAGAATTTCCCACATTCTTAAAATTTGCGGTTGCAGCAAAGAGTTTTTCCAACGAAATGGGCGGAAACCAGCCCTTCGCTGCAAGATGCACTAAGGTCCGCTGTGCCGAAGTGCTGTCGCTCGTTGCGGTGAGAAATAAAAGTTCTATTTCGCGAACTTCGCGGAATGGGAGTTAAATCGAGTTGCCTGCAGACTGAGTGCTGCAGACAACTTCGCTTGGGCTGGGCGACAGATCAGCTCAAAGTGTCCCGTCACGCTCTAACTTTTTCCGGGCAACCTTACGAGCGCGTCGTATCGCTTCAGCTTGGCGGCGCGCTTTCTTCTCGGAAGGTTTTTCGAAATGCTGTTTGAGTTTCATTTCACGGAATACGCCTTCCCCCTGGAGCTTCTTCTTTAGAACACGGAGAGCTTGGTCAACATTGTTGTCGCGAACACTAACTTGCATGAAGTTCTCATTAGGCTTGTTGAGTAAAGCTTTACTGGAAATGTAAAAGCACGGTTTTGGCAAGCTCTTTTGTATGTTTTGCTTCAGGGCCATCTCCCAAAATGCTGATCATGGTGTCTGACAAGACTGAGTCGGCACCGGCACCGTGAACGCCTGAGCCGCGATAGAAATCAGAGAGGAAAAGAAATGCAGAACAGCGATGTCATCTGGGATCATGTCGAGACGCATCAGAAAGATCTGGTTGGGCTGTCCGACCGGGTTTGGGCCACGCCCGAAACGCTCTATGGCGAGTTTGCCTCTTGCGCGGAACATACCGCAATGCTGCGGGACAAAGGGTTTGCCGTGACCGAGGCCGTCGCGGGCATTCCGACCGCGGTGATGGGCGAGGCGGGTGAGGGCGGTCCCGTCATCGCCATTCTGGGCGAATATGATGCGCTACCGGGGCTGAGCCAAGAAGCCGGGGTCGACTATCCCAAGCCGGTAGAAGAAGGCGGCGCGGGCCATGGCTGTGGTCACAACCTGCTTGGCTCTGCCGCGTTGCTGGCAGCCTGTGCCCTGAAAGACTGGTTGGCAGAAACCGGCACGCCGGGACGGGTGCGCTACTATGGCTGTCCCGCCGAAGAAGGCGGCGCGGCGAAGTCGTTCATGGTCCGTGACGGGGCGTTTGATGATGTGGACGCAGCGATCTGTTGGCACCCTTCCGGAATGACGCGCGTGGATGAGGCTCAAAGCCTCGCCAACACGCGGATGGACTTTGCCTTTACTGGGCGCGCCAGCCACGCCGCAGCCGCACCGCATTTAGGCCGGAGCGCATTGGATGCAGCGGAGCTGATGAACGTGGGCGTGCAATACCTGCGCGAGCACATTCCGCAGGAAAGCCGAATTCACAACGCCTATCTGGAGGCGGGCGGCACAGCGCCAAATGTCGTGCAAGCCCGCGCCGTGACCCGTTATGCGATCCGCTCGACCACGCTGTCTGGGATGCGGTCGCTCAATGAGCGGGTGCAGGACATCGCCCGGGGCGCGGCATTGATGACCGGGACCAAGGTCGACATTTCGATCATGTCGGCGGTGTCCAACATGCAGGGCAACACCCCGCTGGAAGAGGCCATGCAACAGGCGATGGACAGCTTGGGCGGGGTGCCTTTCGACGACACTGACCGGGATTATGCTGCACGCATTCAGGCCACGCTCAGCGACGAGGACATCAATGCCGAATACCGTCAGAACGGTCTGGCGCCGCGCAAGGACTCACCGCTGTGCGACTATGTCGTGCCCGTCAACTCGCGCGGACCGGCGATGATGGGGTCGACCGATGTGGCAGATGTCTCTTGGGCGGTGCCCACAGTGCAGGCGCGGGTGGCGACCCATGCGATCGGCACGCCGGGCCATTCTTGGCAAATCACCGCGCAGGGCAAGGCCGGGGCGGCGCATAAGGGCATGATCCATGCCGCCAAGATCATGGGCTCAACCGCGCGTATGTTGATGGCCGACAAAGACCTGCTCGCGCGGGCCAAACAGGATCACCGCCGTCGTATGGAGATCGAGCCCTACGTCTGCCCGATCCCCGACGATGTGACCCCGCCGCTGGTCGACCCAAAGGCCGCCTGAGGCCCTCGACAACGTAAACACTACGACTGCCCCCGATGTGCTGGGGGGCAGTCGGCACGGCACCCTCGACAGCGCCGTGCCGCAAACCTATTCAGACAGGGTCGCTATCAAAGGCTGCATCCGTGCCAGACCACATTTCGCCGCTGATCCTTTTCCGCAACCAGACGTTTCGATCGCTATGGATCGCGGCGCTGGCGTCGAACTTTGGCGGGCTGGTGCAGGCTGTCGGGGCGGCTTGGCTGATGACCTCGCTGTCGGACTCGCAGAATATGGTCGCCTTGGTGCAAGGCTCCGTGGCGCTGCCGATCATGATCTTCTCGCTTCTGGCAGGGGTTTTTGCCGATAACTTCGACCGTCGTCGGGTGATGCTGATCGCGCAGAGCTTCATGTTCTGCGTGTCGGTCCTGCTGACGTTCATGGCCTTCGAGGGCTGGCTGACGCCGTGGCTTCTGCTTGCCTTCACCTTTTCGATCGGCTGCGGCACCGCGTTGCACAACCCGTCTTGGCAGGCCACGATGGGCGATATTGTTACCCGCGAAGAGCTGCCCTCGGCAGTGTCGCTCAATTCGATGGGATTCAATCTGATGCGCAGCATCGGCCCTGCGGCGGGCGGTGCGATCGTGGCTTTGGCCGGGGCAGCGGCGGCTTTTGCGGTCAATGCGCTCAGCTATGTTGCGATTATCCTTGCCCTGTTGCGATGGAAAGCTCCCTTGCGGGACATGCGCCTGCCGCGCGAGCCGATGGGCAATGCCTTTTCAGCAGGACTGCGGTACGTGGCGATGTCGCCCAACCTAATGCGGGTGATCCTGCGCGGGTTCTGGTTTGGCTTGTCGGCTATTGCGCTGCTGGCCCTGTTGCCGGTCGTGGTGCGGGAGATTTTGCAAGGTACGGCTTTTGTCTACGGTGTGATGCTGGGCTGTTTCGGCATGGGCGCAGTTGTGGGTGCGCTTTTAAACGCGCAGCTCAGAGCGCGCTTTGCTAATGAGATGATCGCCCGGGGCGGCTTCACTGGGTTTGCGTTCAGTTGCGCCGGGTTAGCGTTTAGCACCCAGCCCATTTTGTCCGGCATCGCCCTGATGCTGGCCGGGGCCTGTTGGGTGCTGTCACTGTCGATGTTCAATGTGACAATTCAGCTGTCCACCCCCCGTTGGGTCGTGGGCCGGGTGATCGCGCTGTATCAAACCGGTACGTTCGGCGGCATGGCCGCGGGCAGTCTGATCTGGGGGGCGATTGCGGATCGGGGCGGACCGGAGGCGGCTTTGCTCTGTGCATCTGTCATGCTGGTGATCGGGGCGCTCACCGGACGCGTCCTGCCGCTGCCGGAATTTAGCGGCCTGAACCTCGATCCGTTGGGCCGGTTCAAGGAACCCGACACGCGGTTCGACCTCAGCTATCGGAGCGGGCCGGTGATGGTCATGGTGGACTACGAAATCGCTCAGGAGGATGTACCGGAGTTCCTCGCCGCAATGGCTCTGCGGCGTCGGGTGCGGATCCGTGACGGGGCCCAACAATGGGCGCTGTTGCGCGATCTGCACCACCCCGAACATTGGAGCGAAAGTTACCATGTGCCGACCTGGGGCGAATACGTGCGCCACAATGAGCGCCGTACCCAGTCGGACGCAGAGTTGTCCGACCGGATCCGTCGTTTGCACCGGGGGGAGGGGCGACCGGAGGTGCACAGAATGATTGAGCGCCAGACCGTTCCGCTGCGCGACGACATGTTACAGAAGAACGTTTGAAACACCCCCATCTCGCAACTAAATCGCCGAGCATTAACCGCAAGCCAGGGCCGGCCGGCGAACGGTCAAGGCGTCAACTGTGTACCCCGCTCGGCAAGCATGTCTTGTACGCGCCGGTACGACAGTGGATAACGCCACTACCAGCGCACCGCCAGCAGGAAGACCTCGCGCAGAAACCTGTGCCCCTCGAACGGGTTATATCGGATCATCGCTCAATCCTCAGCTTGGGGTAACGATGTCTCTAATAATGCAGCGGACGCTCTTCCGGACAGGGAGCAATGGGTGCGGCATTGCCAACTTGCCGTCGCCTGCGGTGGAGTTTAGGCGGCCGTCATGAGGATACCAGCTGAGATGCCCCGCCTGAAAGGTTTCAGGTTCCCCCGCGAAGTCGTCGCTTACGCCGTGTGGGTCTACCACCGGTTCGCGGTGAGCACGGCTGATGTAGAGGATCTGCTCGCCGAGCGAGGCATAATCGTCAGCCGGGAGACCGTTCGTAAATGGGTGAACCGGTTTGGCCGCCATTTCGCAGATTGCATCAAGCGCGACCGGCCCGCTGCAACAGATAAGTGGCACCTCGATGAAGTTGTCGTGCCAATCAATGGCGCAAAGATATGGTTGTGGCGGGCTGTGGATGGGAGCGGGGATGTGCTCGATATTCTGGTGCAGCCAAGGCGAAACGCCAAAGCGGCCAGGCGCTTCTTGCGGCGACTGATCGCCCGTTTTGGCCAACCCCGCGTTATCATCACGGACAAGTTGCGCAGCTATATCAAACCGATCCGTCAGCTGGCGCCGGACGCCGACCACCGCGCCCACAAAGGGATCAATAACAGGATCGAGGGCTCGCACCGACCAACCCGGAAGCGAGAGAAGCTCATGGGCCGGTTCAAATCGCCCCGGCAGGCACAGAGATTTTTGGCTGCCCATGATCAAATCAACACCGTCTTTCGACCCCGCCGTTATCAACTCTCCGCAATCTCATACCGCCACGCCAGGACCGACGCTTTCGGCCTCTGGGAAGACTATGCTGCCGAAATGACCGCTTGACCGGCAAGGATCTCACTCCTCTCAATCAGGTGAAAATAAGTTGGCAATCCCCGCTTATCCGTCCGCATTCCTTTGTCCTGCGGCTGCCAACCCGCGCGAAGACGCAAATATTGCCGGCGCTTCATTAGTAAACTTCTTCATAGGCGACACAGCGGGTGGCGGTGTCTTTACCCTCCAATGCGGCTAGCTCGCCGCGTTTGTGGGCGGTATAGACAGCGGCGAAGTCGGCCGGGAACCATCCCCGCACGGTTGCATTGTCTTCGAATCTTTGCAGAGCTTCAGTCAGGGTTTCAGGCAGCCGTATATAGCCGCGCTCTGCTAAGGCATCGGCGGAGAGGGTGGACAGGTCTTCTTCTGTGACCTGCGGCGCGGGCAGGGCATCTTCGATGCCCTGCGCCCCGGCATGGATGATCGCCGCGAGGGCAAGATGCGGTGAGGCGGTGGCATCGGCGGCGCGGTATTCGAAGTTATATTGCCGCGCGACGCTGGAGCTGTCCTGCGCCGTCACCGGACAAATCCGCACTGAGGCTTCGCGGTCACGGAAGCCCAGGTTGTTGTAGGCGGCGGACCAACGGTGCGGCGTCAGCCGCAGGTAGGACACGTCCGAGGGCGCTGTCAGTGCGATGATGCTGTCGAGGTATTTTAGCACCCCAGCGATGAATGCGCCGGTAGCCTGCGACATTCCAGCGACGCCCTGGGCGTCATAGGTGGCCGGCTCGCCGGCGTCGTCGAGAAAGCTCAGATGGATGTGCACGCCGTTGCCAACGCCCGCAGGATTGCGGATCGGGGTGAAAGTCACATCTTCGCCCAACCGTTGTGCGGTCATCCGCGTGACTTCGCGCAGAATAACGGCCTGATCGGCGGAGCGGTGGTCCTGCGCCGGATCATTGGTAACTTCGAACTGGTTGGCACCGTATTCTTTCATGAAGGTGTCGGCCCCCAGTCCGCTTTGACCGAGCGCGGCCATTAGCGTTTCGCCGAAAACCCGGCGTTCGGAGAACACCGAATGGCCAAAGGCACCGCCGGGTTGATCGCCGCTCGTCTTGAACTGGAATTCGTGCTCAAACGCGGAGACGAGCCTGAGGCCGCTCGCATCTTTGAGCCTTTTTAGCGCGGTCTTGAGCAAAGAGCGCGTACAGAAATCCCAGGGCTTGCGGTCGAGATCCGTGATGTCGCCCAGCATGATCCGCTCAACCGGGCCGCCGTCTTCGAAATCAAGCTCGACGCCGGCCTCTTCGTCGGGGATCAGCAACAGATCGCCTAGCGAGCCGAAGGGGCTTTCCGCGATAGTATCGAAACAGGTGATCATCACGTTGGTCGGGGTCCAGCCGACGCCTCGTTTGGCGCGTTTGGCAAGGTCTGCCAATGGGAACGCCTTGCCGCGAGTTTTGCCGGCAAGGTCTGAGGTGGCGGCGAAAATCAGGGGGGTCTTAATCATCTTTGATAACTCCAAAATCCAACCGGAAGGAATCCCATTCCTCGATCCGGCTTTTCGTGAGGTCCCAGTTGTCGCCCGCGATGCGCGTCAACAGGGCCTCGAGCAGTGCCAGGGCACCGGTGTAGCTGTCCCACAGGGTGCTGACGTCAATTGAGGCGGCGAGGACTTCGCTGGCCTGTGCTGAAATCGGTGAGAGCCATTCGTCAGTCATCAACACGATCTGAACATTGCGCGCCTGAGTAGCCTTCAGCGCCAGCGCGGACAGATTGTGCTGGTACCGCCGAAAATCGATCACGAAGAGCACATCCTTAGCGCGCATTCGCAACAGGTATTCCGGCCAAACGTCGGGGTCGGGGGGCAGATGGAACACCTTGGCGCGGATCTGACGTAGGTGGCGCGAGAGGTATTGCGCGAGCGGGTCGCTCATCCGGCCGCCGATTACAAAGATGCTGCGTTTCTCATCTGCCAGCATTTCGGCGATGCGTGCGAATTGGGCTTCGGACACAGCCTTGTTTGCGCTTTTTACAAGGGTGCAGACCCGTTCGAGAAAGTTCTCGAGGAACGCGCCTTCAATCGGAGCGCTGGACGCCTGCAGATCGACGGGGGAGCGCTGGCCTTGTTTCAGCTCGCCGATCAGATGGCGCTGGAAATCTTGATAGCCGTGAAATCCCAGTTTGCTGACAAAACGCGAGATCGTGGGCGGCGAGGTGTTGGTGGCACGGGCGAGTTCCTGGATCGGTTCCAGTCCGGCAAATGGATAGTCAAGCAAGAGTGCAGTCGAAAGCTTACGCTCAGTCGCGGTCAGATCGCCCGACAATTTTTCTATGCGTTCGCGAACTTGCATTGGCTCTCCCTTTCCAAAGAAGGAAGCACCTGTGAAAACATCTTGTCAAGACTGGCAATATTATTGACTTTGAAAAAATACGGTCACTATGCTGGCCGAAATTGACCTGCGAGATTCGATATGATCACTGCACCACGCAAGCATATATTCGCCTCGGTTCTGGGGATTGTCGCGCTTGTGATCGCGGCGACCCTGATCGCGTCGTCGGTCGGCGCGGCGAGTGAGCGGGTGCTGACCGTGTTCTACATCTCGCTGATTGCGGTGGTCGGGATGGGGGTCTACAGCGGCAACTCGGGCATCCTCAGCTTTGGGCATCTATCATTCATGGCGATTGGCGCTTATGCGGCCTCGTTACTTACGCTTCCGGCACACCTTAAGATCGCGACGTTGCCGAAATTGCCTGGTTGGCTCGCGACGACCGAGGTGGGGATTTTTTCTGCGACGATTGTTGCGATCTTGCTGACCTGCGTGGTGGCGGCGGTCATCGGTCTGGCGATCGGCAAGTTAGAAGGGTCGGCCGCGGTGATCGCGACGCTGGGGCTTTTGATCATCGTGCATGGGGTCGCCATTGGTTGGCGCGATGTTACTCGCGGATCGCAAACGTTCTTTGGCATCCCAGCAGTCACCACGCTTTGGGTCGCGGCCGGGGGCGTGGTGCTGGCGTTGATCGTAGCGCGGCTGTATCGCGATTCAGTGTCGGGACTGCGGCTACGGGCCGGACGGGAGAACGCGATCGCTGCCAGTGCGGTAGGGGTTCGGATCCGGCGCGAGCGGCTGTTTGCCTTTGTGCTGAGTGCGGCCCTGATGGCCTTATCGGGCGCTTTGCTCGCGCATTTTCTGGGTGCGATCAGCCCCAAGAAATTCTATTTCACCGATACCTTCCTGTTGCTGGCGATGCTGATTGTCGGCGGCATGACGACCGTTACTGGGGCAATAACCGGTGCAGTGGCGATCACGCTGGTGACCGAGGTTCTTCGCCGGTTCGAGAGTGGGTTCTCCTTGGCCGGGCTTGAGGTTCCAGCGGTCTTTGGCACCACTCAGATTGGCATCGGCCTGATCATTCTTTTCGCGATGTTCCGCAAGCCTGACGGTTTGGCGGGCCTGAAGGAATGGGAGGAACGGCTGTTCCCACACCGCCCTATGCCTGAGGAAGAATCCAAGATTGCAAAGAACGCGAGCACCGAACCGTTGGTGGCCAAGGGCATGACCATGCAGTTCGGCGGGCTCACGGCGGTGAATAATGTGGATATAACGCTGACTCCCGGCGAGATTACCGGGCTGATCGGGCCGAACGGATCGGGCAAGACGACGCTGATGAACATGCTGTCAGGAGTGCTGGTGCCGACCAAGGGTGAGGTTCACCTTGGCTCTGAGGCGCTGACCGGGCTTGCGTCGCAAGACATCGCCGATCGTGGCATCGCGCGGACCTTCCAGAATATCCGACTGTTCGAAACCTTGAGTGTGTTCCAGAACGTGCTGGTGGCGGCACTGTCGACACGTGGCGGGCACAACGCCGAGGCCCGCACACGCGCCGCGCTGGAACGGATGGGCGTGACCCGCCATGCGAACGCAGATGCGGGTACGCTGTCTTATGGCGATCAGCGACGGGTCGAGATTGCCCGCGCGCTGGCTTGTGAGCCGTCGTTGCTGTTTCTGGATGAGCCGGCGGCGGGGATGAACCGCGATGAAACCGATGACTTGATGGAAACCCTGCGCGGTCTGACCCGTGATCTCAGGCTGGGGATCTTGCTGGTCGATCACGATCTGAAACTAATCAACCAGCTTTGCGACCGGTTGGTGGTGCTGAACGAAGGGCACAAGATCGCCGAAGGGACCCCGGCAGAGATTCAGAACGATCCGGCCGTAATTGAGGCCTATCTCGGCCCAAAACAAGAAGACAACGGCAACCAACTGGAGGAAGTTCAATGAAAAAGACAATACTTGCATCAACCTTAGTGGCGGCGGCCCTTGCCGGACCGACCTTTGCTGAAACCCTGAAGATTGGGCTGGCAACCGCTCAGACTGGCGGATTGGCGGGCTATGACGGGCCGGTGATCGAGGGCGTGCATATTGCTGTGGACGAGATCAACGCCGAAGGCGGGATCAACGGCAACATCAAGATCGAACTGGTAGAGAAAGACGTGCGCTCGGATGCAGCGCAGACCGCCATCGCAGTGCAGGAACTGGCCGACGAGGGCGTGTCAGTGATCGTGCTGCCGTGTGACGCCGACCCGGCGCTGGCCTCGATTGGGACAGTGACTTCAGCGCAGATTCCAGCGATTTCGACCTGTGCTTCTTCGCCCACCCTGCCGATGATCGGCGGCGACTTCATGTTTGCCAACTTCCCCGGCGACAACGTGCAAGCCACGGTGTCCGCCGAATGGGCGCGCGAGCAGGGCCATGAGACAGCCTATATTATCTATTCGCCAGACAGCCAGTATACCACCATGCCGCTATACTTCAGCGACGTGTTCGAGGCTTTGGGCGGCGAGGTTCTCGGCCAGGACACCCATTCCATCGGTCAGCAGGATTTTTCGGCGATTGCGACCCGGATCGCGGCGCTTGATCCGCAGCCCGATGTCATCATGACCTCATCTTACGAGCCCGACTTTCCGTCGATGCTCAAGGCACTGCGCGCGGCGGGCGTAACCAGTCAGATGATCGGTTCGGACGGCATCGACAGCCCGACGACCTTTTCGTTGGGCGATGTCGGCGAGGGGGTGGTGTTCACCACTGCCGGACATGCAACCGAGGGCAACCCGCTGGCTGAGTTTAACGCCAAATATGAGGCCGCGACCGGCAGCCCGTCGGAAACCGTGTTCAATGCCGTGGGCTATGATCTGGTGATCGTGGTCGCCGAGGCGGTCAAGGCGGCGGGGACAACCGATCCGATTGCCATCCGCGATGCCCTGGCCGAGCTGGAGAACGTGCGCGGCGCGACCAGTCTGATCACCTACAAAGGCACCAACGGCATGCCAGTGCGCGAGGTGACTCTGATCCGTGTCACCGATGGTGAACGTGAGCTTGTGGGCCAGCCGAGCCCGACCGCTGAGCTGATTCCAGCACCGCGGATGCAATAAGGGTCAATGGCCATGACATCGCTTCTATCTGTCCAGTCCCTTGCGGTCAGCTACGGCCCGATTGAAGCGGTGCGGGGGATCGACTTTGAGATCAAGGAAGGCGAGATCGTGGCCTTCCTTGGCGCCAACGGTGCGGGCAAATCCTCGACCTTGAATGCACTGGTGGGGCTGGTGCCCGTGGCCAGCGGCGCGGTTTATTTCAAGGGCAAAGACATCACCGATTGGGCGCCGGAATTGCTAGCGCCGGCGGGAATGACGCTGTCGCCTGAGGGGCGGCGGGTGTTTGGCTCCTTAAGCGTAGCGGAAAATTTGCGGATGGGGGCCTTTGCGATCACCGACAAGGCGGCGGTCAAGTCCGCATGGGATCGGGTCTACGACCTTTTTCCAATTCTGCACGAACGCCGCGACCAGTTCGCGGGTACCCTGTCGGGAGGGCAGCAACAGATGCTCGCCGTGGGGCGGGCGCTGATGAGTAATCCCAAACTGTTGTTGCTGGACGAGCCCTCGCTGGGGCTCGCGCCGAAGATCATCGGGCAGGTGTTCGAGCTGATAGAACGGCTGCGCGGGCAGGGCGTCACGCTCGCGGTGGTCGAACAGAACGTCGCAATGGCGCTTGAAGTGGCTGACCGCGGCTATGTCTTTGCCAATGGCCAGATCGTGGCCGCGGGCAGTGCCGCCGATCTGGCGCAGTCCGACACCTTAAAATCTGCCTATCTGGGAGGCGAATGATGGACTTGCTTTTGCAACAGACGGTCAATGCCTTCGCCTTGGGCGGCACCTATGCGCTGCTGGCGTTGGGGCTCGCGGTGGTCTTTTCGATCATGGGGCTGATTAACTTTGCCCACGGTGAATTGATGACGATTTCCGGCTATACGCTGATGTATTGTGGCATTGCCGGTGTATCGTTCCTGCTGGCTGTGCCGTTGGCGATTGCGGTGGCGATGATCGCCGCAGTGTTGATGGAGCGGATCGCCTTCCGCCCCGTTCGCAACAGTTCCGGCGCGACGATGCTGGTGACCAGCTTCGCGGTTTCGATGATCTTGCAAGTGCTGTTCCAGAACCTGATCTCGACCCGGTCGCAACCGGTGATCTTGCCGCAGGTGCTTTCGGATTCCATCACCTTTGGTGGGTTGGTGATCGGGGTGAACAAGATTGCGGCGATCGTGGCGACGATCGTGATGCTGATCTTTCTCGATATATTCATGAAGCGGCAAAAGACCGGCATCGCGATGCGGGCCGCGGCCGAGGATTTCAACGTTGCGCGGCTGATGGGCATCCGCGCCAATACGGTGATCGCGGGCGCCTTTGCCCTGTCGGGGCTGCTGGCCGGGGTGGCGGCGGTGCTTTGGGTTTCACAGCGATCTTCTGTGGCACCGCATATGGGCTTCCTGCCGGTGGTAAAAGCCTTTATCGCCGCGATCCTTGGCGGGCTCGGCAGCCTTCGTGGGGCTGTGGCAGGAGGGTTCTTGTTGGGGTTCATCGAGATCTATCTGGCCGCCTTCCTGCCGCCGGCGATGCAGGAATTCCGCGACCCCATTGGGCTGAGCATCGTCGTGCTTGTCCTGCTGTTCAGGCCTAACGGATTGATCCCGGCGGCTTCCCTTAAAAGTGTAAAGGTTTGACGATGACGCTGGACACGACACGGCCCCTGCTGGGGGCGGATGATCCCGCCCCGGTCACGGTGCTCAATCCCGATAGCAACCATCCGGTGCTGCTGGTGTGCGAACATGCCGGACGAGCGGTGCCGCAGGCGCTGAACGGGCTTGGTATGAAGGCGGACGACCGCGACAGTCACGTGGGCTGGGATATCGGTGCCGAAGCGGTGACACGGCTGATGGCCGAGACGCTCAACGCGCCGGCGGTGCTGCAATCCTACAGCCGCTTGGTGATCGACTGTAACCGCCCGCCCGAGGCCCCCGATGCGATCCCGGAAAGCAACCATGGGGTGTCGGTGCCGGGCAACCGTGCACTCGACAACGCAGCCCGCGTCGCTCGGGTGCGGGAGATTTTTGAGCCTTTCCAGGAAAAGGTTGCGGAATACCTGCGTCAGCCGTCGCGCCGGATGGTGCTGGCAATCCACAGTTTCACCCCGACATTGGGCAAGACCTCGCGTCCTTGGGAAATTGGTTTTCTGTTCCGACACGAGACCCATGCCTCGACCCATTTGGCGCGATTGGTTCAAGAGGCGCGACCCGAGTTAACCATCGGCATGAATGAGCCCTATCAGATTGACGACGAGTCCGACTGGTTCGTGCCCCAGCACGGCGAGGCCAGCGGTCTGCCGCATTCGCTAATTGAAATTCGCAATGACCAGATCAGGGATTCCCAAGGCCGGGCGGCTTGGGCAGAGACCCTAAGCACAGCCATTAACCGCTATCTCAAGGAAGTCTAACATGACGTTGACACGCAATGTTCCCCTCGTTCCGGCGCAATCGGCGCTTTTGTACGTGGATGTCCAGAATTTTTCGGCTCATCGAGACGGTGCTGAATTCGACGGCCTGACTGAGGAAGAATTTCAAGCCAAGCACGGCTGGCTGTTTGAACAGCTCGAAGAGGTGATTCCGCGGATGCAGGCGCTGCAAAAGGCCTTCCGCGAAAAGCAGATCGAAGTGATGTACACCACGATCGAAAGCCTGACGCTGGACGGGCGCGACCGCAGCCTTGATTACAAGATCACCGGCTTCAACGTGGCCAAGGGCTCATGGGATGGCAAAGTGATCGATCAGATTGCGCCGGGCGAGGACGAGATTGTGTTCCCGAAATCCTCCTCCTCTGTCTTTGTTTCGACCCATATCGACTATGTGCTGCGCAATCTGGGTGTAAAGCAACTGGTGATCTGCGGGTTGCTGACGGATCAATGCGTTGAAGGTGCGATCCGCGATGCCTGTGATCTGGGCTATCTGGTAACCCAAGTGACCGATGCCTGCGCCACCGAAAGCCAGGCCCGACAGGATAATTCGATTTCTACCATTAAGGGGTACTGCCGCCAGGTGGCCACGCAAGAACTACTCGAAGAGTTGAAGGCCCTATGACCGACGTCGCCCTGATCGCGCGGGATGGGGCCGCATTGTCGGCATTGCAAAAACTTCGGTTTTTTCCGCTGGCTGTCACGGGCGGTTCGGGCTGCACCCTGATTGAGGAGGGCGGCCGCGAGCTGCTTGATCTGTCGGCGTCCTGGGGGGCTGTAAGTCTTGGTCATAGTCATCCGGCCCTGCGCGCGGCCGTGGATGGTGCGCTGTCGGATCAAGCGGGTGCGTCGATCCTGTCGGGAACCAACGAACCGGCGGTGGCGCTGGCTGAACGGCTATTGCAGCTGACCCCGGGGGCGGGGGAGCGACGGGTCTGGCTGGGGCATTCTGGCAGCGATGCCAATGAAACCGTGGCACGGGTGGTGCCGGCAGCAACCGGGCGGACGCGGATGATGGCGTTTTCCGGCGCCTACCACGGCGGAACGCAAGGCTCGATGGCGGTTTCCGGACATACCGCGCAAGAGGGGGTCGCGAAATCAGGTGGCCTGACATTGGTGCCTTACCCCGATCCATTTCGGCCCCTTGAGGGTGATGCCAGCGGCGCCGCGTTGCTGGCGCATATCGAACATTTGCTTACCACCACTTGCCCCGGAGAGGACGTGGGTTGTTTCTTTATTGAACCGATACAGGCCGACGGCGGGTTGATCGTGCCGCCTCCAACTTTCCTGAAGCGTCTGGCAGAAATCTGCGAGCGCTACGGCATCCTGACCGTCTGCGACGAGGTCAAAGTTGGGCTGGCGCGAACCGGCAGGCTGCATTGTTTCGAGCATGAGGATTTTATGCCCGACATCGTGGTTCTGGGAAAAGGGCTGGGCGGCGGGCTGCCAATCTCGGCAGTGATCGGGCCGGCCGAAATTATGGATCACACAACGGCGTTTTCAATGCAGACGCTCCATGGCAATCCCGTCTGCGCTACAGCGGCGCTGGCGGTTTTATCCGCGATTGAAGATAACGGTCTTGCGGCTCGGGCGCAAAGCGTGGGCGATGTTCTGATGGCCGAGATCGCCAGCGCGACGGCGCATCTGCCGCAGGTTGGCGATATCCGGGGCCGCGGCTTGGCCATCGGCGTTGAGCTGATAGCTGCGGATAGCAACGCGGTTGATGCGGACTTGGCCCGAAAGACTGTGTTCCGGGCTTGGCAACTGGATGCGGTGTTCTACTACGTCGGGATGCATTCGAACGTGCTGGAACTGACGCCCCCTTTGATCTTGAGCGAGGCTGAGGCCAAGCGCGGCGCAGCGATCTTGGCGCAGGCGGTCGAAGACGCGTTGGCAGGACGGGTGAGCGATGCTGAAGTTGTTAGGTTCGCTGGCTGGTAACAACACAAACTTTGGCTTCCGTCGATTCGGTCGCCAAAAAATGCAGGCGCATCGGGTGGGCAAGAATCCACTTGGAAAACCGTCAAGAATGCAGCGTTTGCGACTGTGCTGAGGTGAGCTGGATGCAAGTGGCGGTATCCAAGGTTAGATGCATTGTACGTTTATCTTTCACTAAGCCATTTTATTGCAAGATTACCTTTCGTATGATTCTTATTTGGCCCGCCATTCGAGAAGGCGTGATCACCTTGAACCGCCCCTAATTCGAGGTTTTCATTGGATGCCGTCGCGTCATGGGAAAATTCCGCGAGGAGAGCGCCCTGGATGAAACAGCGCGCCAATCCATTCCCTATACGCATCAGAAAAATTATCATGCCCATTCATATCCTACTCATGCTTTGCCCGTGAAGACGCGGAGAGTGTGCGCTTCTTGACTGTCTCAGGTGTCACAAGGTCATAAACTGCCTGAGACTTCATATTTTTGTGCCTATAGTTATCATGCTGTGACAGCGTTAGGTTCACCATGATCTTAGGACGTTAAGAGGAGGGCGCCGATGACTAGAGATCAGTTGATTGAGATGGCGAAGCGCGTGCTGAAATCTGAAGATCGTGCACAAGAATGGCTGTCACGCCAGCATCCGTTATTGAACATGCATGCACCCCAAGATCTGCTGAGCAGCCATTTTGGTCGTGATCGCGTAGAGCATCTTCTGGTGAGGATTGAGGCCGGTTTTGCTGTCTGAGGTATCGGCTCCGCTATTTGGCAACCTAACATGTGTATGCGCCAAATGCCCTTGAAGGGCTGCTGTCGCGTAGCCCTTAATTGTGAGATGGGAAATCCAACGAAATCAACGGCTGAGCTTTGCCCTTAAATATGAGATTTTGCCTTTAATTCTGATAGGGACCGTTTAAAACTGTGGGGTCAGGCCACCTTGAGCAATGGTGGTGTAGGGCTGATAAATCTCGCAATGTTGCCCGGGATAGGCTGCTTTGGCACTTCATATTTCGTTCGGTCAGACAGATCTCCGTTCAGCACTGATGCCCGGACTTTTAGCAGGTAATGCGCTCCGGTGCGTGACCATCGCATTTGTTGCTTTTTCACAAATCGCTTGGCAACAAGCCTGTTGACGCTCGCCTCAGCCGGTGCGGTCGAAACGCGCTTCCCATCTCGATACCGCTCGGCATAGTTGACCACCGATCCCTTGTTTCTTCTTATGTAGATTTGCAGGGTTTCGAGCAATTTGTCGGCGCGGTGCGCCCAAATGCTTGGCACCGTGTCTTTGGAAACATCTCGTCGAACCCTTGCTATGAGGGCCAACGCCCGGCCAGCTTGCCCGTTCCACAATCGCCACCTTATTTTTTCGACACGGTTCTCGAAGTTCGAGATGTGCTTCGGAACCGTTGCTGCGAGTTGCGCAAGCGGCTGTACCTTCATTGAAATATGGAACCAGTCGAGGATATGAGCCACCGGTTGCGGGAGCATGCCCGCCAGGCGCTTCAGGCATTCAGCACCGTCCGAAATGACGGTGATTTCACCCCGGTCAGCGTAGCCTTGCCCTTTTAACGCCAGGGCAGCCGTCACCTTCAATTCTTTGGGATGTGTACCTTCAAAAGCAAATACAGGTCCCGGCGGATCGCCTCTGCCACCTCGTCCGCAATGCCCAACGACCGCTTCAAACGTTCGACCGCCGTATCGCTTGATCAGGGGAATATGTGCCGTGTCGACGTTGAAGACAAATTCACTTGCCGGATCGCCCGCGAGCGCAAGCTCGAGCTGCGTTCTGTCCGGATAGTTCAGGTTTTCGAACCATCGCTGCTGCCTTTCAGCCTCTTCGATCCGCTTGCCTATGGCCAATGTGCGGTTGCGCAGCGTGGTGAAGGTTCGCGCCGATTGATCCGGCAAGAAAGTTGCCAATAGGTCTGATGCTTCACGATATGAGAATTTTGCGCCCAGTTTTGCGGAAAGCTCCAACAGTTCGGGCGTGGCGCGGTCCTTGCAAATATCGGCTGCAGGAGAAAAGGTGGTGTTGTCACGTTAACTCGCCGAATTTGCAAGTTGGCAAGCTGTTCGTTGATCAAGCGGCCTGTGCCGCGGATTTCCACGCCTCGAATGCTTCGAGCCGATGGTAGCGGATGGTGAGCGCAGAGCG
>NZ_JAGHRG010000014.1:0-105354 GCF_017743915.1 Sulfitobacter sp. R18_1 | reverse complement strand
ATGATCTGATCGGCTGTGATCTGATTGAGCAACTCTGGGCAGCATTGGCGCGTCACCGACATCGCTGGTGGTTACTTCGACCAGCGCGAACTTCCAGCGTTTTTTTCACCGATACCAATGTGTACCTTGCGCCATATCCGGCGTTTCTGGCCGCCATGCGTGCGGGCGTTCCATTCGCCTTCACCCTCGGCCTTGAGGCCCGTGCTATCAATCAGCAGGTTCAGCGGGCCCGTCCCACCACGATAGGGCAGGCTGACATTCAGGGTCTTCTGGCGACGGCATAGCGTGCTGAAATCCGGCACTGCCAAGTCCAGACCGACCAGCCGCAGAAGGCTTTGCACAAACCCGGTCGTCTGCCTGAGCGGCATCCCGAACAGAACCTTCGACGTCAAACAGGTCTCGATCGCTGTTTCGCCGAAGCTTTGTTGCCGACCACGCTTGCCGCTCGGCGGCAGTACCCAGACCATCTCAGGATCAAATCAGATCGACAGCGATCCGCGTCACTTCAAGCTGTCATGGTAAGATCACCAGTTCGTGGCCTTGTACTTGGTAGGGGCCTAATTGCTCCTGCCGCCAAGCTATTATGCTGGATTCGCGAGATGAATCCCTCACCCGATTTGGGCAACAAAGCCCTCGGGGGGGGCACACATCCGTGTCACGTTGCGCGTTCACCCATTTGTTCTGCGTCGAAAGACCAACGCCGAGCTCATACCCAACTTGTTATAATTTTAGCCCGCTGGTGGCCGCAAATCACACCGTGTCTTTGCGGAATCTAGCCGTTCTCGCAGTGCCCATAGTTCGTCGCCTTTGCTGCACATTTCGCGATCAAAGGAGCGGCAATAAACCGCGACACGTCCAACTCAGCGGCGTGAGTCAAGTAGACCGGTGACCCGCTCAATAACTTCGTCTTGCTGCTCGTCAGTCATGTCACTGCCCGAGGGCAGACAAAGGCCATTGGCGAAGAGACGCTCGTCAAAGCCGCTTCCGTGATAGGGCGCACCCGCGTAGAGCGGCTGCATGTGCATCGGTTTCCAGAGCGGACGAGCTTCGATCTCGTGTTCCAGCAGCATCTGGTGGATGTCTCTGCACGTGACGCCAGTTTCATCAGGTTCTATGGTTAGGGCGGTGAGCCAGCGAGTGGAATGGTGCCCTTCAGGTTCGGGCATGAAAGCAATGCCGGGGCGTGCGAGAGCCGCATCATAGCGATCAAAGATCTCGCGTCGACGAGCAACGCGGGAGTCAAGAACCTCCAATTGCCCTAACCCAATCGCCGCGCAGATGTTGGAGAGACGGTAGTTGTAGCCAAAGGTAGAATGCTCATAGTGAGGTGCGGCGTCGCGCGCTTGGGTAGCGAGGAATCTGGCCTCGTCGGCCCAAGCCTTATGCTTGGTGATCAGCATCCCGCCACCAGAGGTGGTAATAATCTTATTGCCGTTAAACGACAGGATCGCCGCATCACCTGCGGTGCCAGCTTTGCGGCCATTCTTGTAGGAAGCGCCAAGACTTTCCGCACTATCAACGATCAGGCGTACGCCGTATCGAGCAGCTAGTTCTTCCAACACGTCGAGATCGGCGGATTGACCGTAAAGATCTGTGGGCACAATGGCTTTGGGCAGGCGCTTTTCAGCGGCAGCCTTGCCAAGTTCCTCGGCCAGCAGCGTTGTATCGACAGTCCAGCTTTTGGGGGAGAGATCAAAGAAGCGAGGTGTCGCGCTCAAGTAATTCACTGGGAAGATACCTCCTGCAAAGGTCATCGACGAGATCCAAACCTCGTCGCCCAGTCCGACGCCGGCGATGCGCAGGGCCAAGTGCAGTGCAGCCGAGCCTGATGACAGTCCAACGCAGTGCACATCTGCCTTAAGGTAGTCCCGCATAGAGGCTTCGAAGGCATCGAGTTGGGGCCCTAGCGGAGCGACGAAGTTCGATGCAAAAGCCTCGGCCACGCGGCGTTCCTCATTGCCGGACATGTGGGGGCGAGAAAGATAGATGCGCATAGAGTTAGTCCTTGATCAGGGGTCTAGCCGGGTTGCCAATAACGGTGATGCCCGGTGGCACATCGTGCGTTACAACCGCACCCATGCCGACGATGGCACCAGCACCAATAGTGAGACCTTGGCGGACAATGGCCCCAGAGCCGATATAAGCGTGATCGCCAATTGTGACATTCCCATTCACCTTCACCCCCGGCGCAAAGGTTACGAAATCTCCGATCACGCAATCATGCTCGACATATGAGTAGAGATTGGCATGAAAACAGCGGCCGATGCGGATGTTCGAAGCCAGGGTCACGAAAGGGGAAAGGCAGGCGCCAACTTCGATAACAACTTCATCCAACTCTACCACAGACGCTGCTCGCGCTTCGATCAGCTGGATGTTCGCAGTGGCGCATCTGTCAGCGAGGATCTTGCGGATATGTGACGCGGCTATAGCGATGCTGACGGCTTTTTCGTCGGCTTGGTAGTCGAGAAAGTCGGTCCAAGTCACGATATCATGGCCATTCATCTGGCCAGGGGCTTGCCCATCGTCGATGAAAACAAGTTCTGCCTCTAAGTATTCAGCGCGTGCCAAGGGCATGATCCCTCGGCCGCAACCGCCAGCACCATATACGCCGATCAACCGAGTCACGATCCGTTACCAGTGAACTTCGGCATAGTAGCTTCCCCCGCCGCAGAAATGCCGTCACGCATTATCACCTTGCGGATCGTCAGCCAGATAATTTGAAGATCCAACCAAACGCTCCGATTGTCGACATACCAAACGTCGAGCGTGAATTTTTCATTCCACGAGATCGCATTTCGCCCATTCACCTGCGCCCATCCTGTCACGCCGGGGCGGACCTCGTGGCGACGGGCCTGCTCGGGAGAGTAATGCTGCAGATACTCCATCAAAAGCGGGCGTGGGCCAACGAGGCTCATATCGCCCTTCAGCACGTTCCAAAGTTCTGGCAGTTCGTCGAATGAACTTGAGCGAAGAAATCGACCAAACTTGGTTAGCCGTTCAGAATCGGGAAGCGGACTGCCCCCGGCGTCAACCGCATTCAGCATTGTGCGAAATTTCACCATTTCGAAGGGTTTGCCATCGCGACCGGGCCGAGTTTGGTGGAAGAGCACGGGGGAACCCATCTGCTGTCGAATTATAGACGCCAAGATCAACAACAAGGGTGACAGCATTAAGAGCCCCAGGACCGCGCCAATTATGTCAAGAGAACGTTTGGTCAATCAGTGTACTCCTAAATCTTCCCTAAAATGATTCTCGAAAAATCATCGCAATGAACTGACCCAATACAGTGAAAGAAAAGAAAAATAAACGCCACGTATGGATAATGAGGTCAGATACAGATTCGTCATGACAGCTTCATCGCATCCATCATGACGGTGTTTACCTTGTTGACGTCAAATTTATCCTCAGCGATCTTCCGGGAATTCTCACCCATCTTCCTGACAAGTTCTGGTTCGAGCAGAAAGTACTCCATAGCCTCGGCAAGTGCTTCTGGATCGCGCACAGGGATGAGAAAACCATTGCGGCCCCTTTCGACGGTTTCCCGGCATCCCGGAGCATCAGTCGTAACTACTGGGCGGCCCATCGACATTGCTTCGAGCACTGTCCGCGGTGTACCCTCACGATAGCTCGGCAGGACATAGACGTGACAAGCAGAGATTGCTGACCTGACATCGTCCAATGCGCCATGCCAAATGAAATGCGGATCGCGCGACCAGCTTTCTGCTTCGGCCCTAGCAATCCCGTTTGGGTTCGGATCAATACCTCCAATCAGATGGAATTCGACCCTGGGCCAACGCGAGGAGAGCCGTCTCGCTGCCTCTACGTATTCGCGGATTCCTTTGTCGCCTAGCAAACGCGCAATCAGCAGAAAGCGCGTCGGACCTTTAGGGAGCGCGGCAAGATTGAACCGTTCGATATCGACACCCGATCCATTGACCAAACCGATAGCGGCATTCTTCGGTAATACCTTCAACCGCTGTAAATCGGCCATATCATCGGGATTCTGAAAGAAAGTGAGAGTCGCCGATCTCAAAGCGAAAGAATACAACGTCCGCACAAGACGTTGAACAAAAGCGCGCACTCCCATTGCCTCACCGGTAAACGCGTAACCCAGCCCGGTTATCAACGCAACGCGCTCCGGTACACGGGCCCATCGTGCGGCGAGCATTCCCCAGATAACCGGCTTGATCGTGTAACCCAAAAAGACACTTGGACGAATGCGACGCATTAGACAGACTAGAGCCAGCAACGCTTGCAGGTCTTGCAACGGGTTGAGACCTGCACGACGAAGCGGAACATCATGGCATACGACACCACGTTCCTCGAGCCACGCACGCGTGGCCTGATCATCCGGCAGCCCCGGGGCACAAGCATGGACCTGATGGCCACGCGTCCGCATCGCACTGATCAATGCGCCGCGAAAGTTCACTAGGGACGGACTGTAGGACGCAGCAATGAGAACAGTTTTCATCAGGTAATCCGAAACCGCAGCTTCCGCACGATCGTCGGGGCCGCATTGAAATTCGCGTGAAACAGAAAATAGACAATAAATGCTGCAAACGTGGTCGACACCCCCCCCGGCGAATGCATCAACTGATTGTTAGCTGGTGCGTACGTTATCCCGATGTTCATCAAGGCAAAGATCATCAGGGCGAACGGATTCTGATACAGCAAGATCTCGCGCCAGGCGCGGCCATAGATGAAACCCACGGCTCCCATGAAAAATACGACACCGGTGAATGTAAGGTCCGAGGCGAGCCAAGCGAATACCGTATGCCATTTGGCCTGATCCCAGCCAGTCGCATATCCGACCATGTACGGGTAGTTTCTTGTCACCCAAAAGTCCGCACCGAAAAACTGGTTGAGGATTACCGAAATGGAATAGGAAGACCCCGCGAAGGACGTCCAAGTGAAAGGCTGTTCCATTGACAGGGACAATCCGTAGTAACCTTGTCCGAGATAGCCGCTAAACATTACCATCGGAAACGCAAAGGCCTCGCCAAAGGCATTCTCCAGCCAATACCCTTCGTTGTAATCTATCAACGGATGCAGGCTGCGATTAAGTTGCGTCAAGTCGATGCCTATAGCTTGATATCGAAAGGCCAGCAACATTAAAAGCACGTACACTCCCCCCACGATAACAGCACCAATGACCAGCAAGGACTTGAGTTTTAGTTTGCCAAATGCCGCCTGCTTAGCCAGAACGACCGATACTACATAGATCATGATGTCGCCAAACTGCTTCTGCTTGCCGCCTCCGAGTGTATACACAAGAATTGTCACGACGAACAAATAGATCACAGCAAAACGCGTGGTTCTGTCTAGTTCTTTAAAGTAGAAAATCCCAAGAACCTGGGCAACAAAAACTGGGAAAGCACCCATAGAAGTGATCAGAAAGCGCAAGTTATAGCTACCGCTGTTGCGCGTGTAATCTGCATAAGTATTGACGTAGGCGAGCGCGGAATCCGCCAAATTGAGGTTCAGCCCCCCAGCACGAACTGCATTTATGAATTCATACGTCATCAGCAGCACAGCTATGACAAGACTGGCACGGAAAATAAATGTCAGGACATTCTGGTTCTGCTCCGTTCGCCAGATTGACTTGCGCGGCAGTCTAGTTCGCGACCCCAAAACGAAGCACGAACTAAAAAACAAAATGTTAAGTCCTACATAAGCGGCAACCGTAGCGCTCTGGTATCCACGATAATCGAGGGGTCCAAAGCTTACAACGGTAAGACCAAGGGCAAAGTAACCCGCGATGCCAATTGCTGGTGCAGCGAGAAGGCGCTTACTCAACATCAATTCCGAAGATTTCCTTGTAAGCGCGGTGTTTCTCCATTTCGGGCAGATTACCGATCTTCAGCGATTTCTCACGTGCTGATTTCAGATATTCATTTGTTGACTTTATCAGTCGCGCAGGATTGCCGGCGATAATGCCCCCTTCCGGAAACGACTTGGTCACCACCGCATTGGCTCCAATGATAGAGTTTGGGCCAATGGTCACGCCTTTCAGAACAATCGCGCCCATTCCGACAAAGGTATTTGCACCGATACGGATCGGACCCGCAAGGTCCAGCTCCGGCTCCTCGCGGCGAAATGGCAGAACACCGCCATCGTGTGGGACAAACTGCGCACCGACACTGATGAAGACATTGTCGTCTAAAGAGACGAGGTATGGCTCAGCACTAAACATCTCATAGCTCGAACCATAAATAGTCACTTTGCCGTTGATACGAACGCCGATCCGCCGCGCGTATCGCACCGGCCAGATACGCGCCTCAATTGCACGAAACGGGTAGGTCAGCAACCGCCGGAAACGTGGATTCACTGGGACCCCCTTTGATCTGGAAAAAGCTTTGCCGCCTCTTCGACGAATCTTAGCGGATGAAACTGAGCGGATTGTCTGCAAGCTAGCTTTCGCCTCAAAACCTCGGCAGCAGGAAGCGCAAGACATGCTTTGATACGGGCAACCGACTCTTCTAAATTGGTGTACTCAATCCGCTCACAATTTTCGCCCTCGTTCATATAAGGTTCGATATTTTCCAAAGCATTTGTAATTACAGGCGTGCCGACGCTGATCGACTCGGTAAATTTAGTTGGGAATCCAGCGAGTGTCGTTCTGATCGCGCTCCGCATGAAGATTGAGAAGTCACAGCACCGTTGCGCGTCGAGCAACTCATGGCGCGGACGACGCCCATGGAAGCAGACATTTTCTCTCAGGCGCTGAAGCAAGGGTTCGTGATATGGCAAGACTTCTAGATAGTCTTCCCGGGCCACACCATAGATATCAAAGTGGAATTCGCCTCCTTCCTGCTTGACGGCATCTAGGAGTTCGAGCACCCAGTCGATCCGATCTTTCAGCCCCTCCTTCTCCTTCGCCAAAGCGCGCTTTTCGATCACCGATCCGCCATAATATAGACGCTTTACTCCGCCATCCGGCGTTGCAAACAGGCCCTCAAGATTGTTCGAATCGTGTTCGATCAAAGTCGGAAGTTCTACGAGACTATCGAACCAACGCTCATAGTAGCGCGTAAGATATCGGCTGGTGGTGATCAGCGCGTCCATGCGTGGGTTGACGATACGCATCCGAAACCAGGTATCAAAATTCTTAACCAAGGCTGCAACGGACGTAGGAACTAGTGATTGATACCATTCCGTTACGTCGGCCATCGCCCGCGCGCCTGCGCGGCGAGCAAGCTTGCGCACCCGAAACTGCGCGACCGCGGGAAAGTTGTAGCAAATGATACTGTGAACCCGCCCAGAATATTCATGCTCGATAAGCTTATCTAACGCGGCAACGCTAGAAATATAGCGTAACCAGTCTTTCTGACTAGCAGGGTGCCCCATTTCCCAGCAGTCATGGTCGATCCCTACATGTTGCGCCCTGCGTAATTTGTTCGGCGGGCAATCGGGATCAGAGCTTCTTCCGATCAGTACAACATCATAGCCGAGCGCGGTCAAGAGAATCGCGTTTGCGCGGACCCTCTGGGCCGCAGCATTGCAATCGGGCAGTTCGAAAGCACCGACATAGAGAACGATATTGCGTTTCACGTCATTCTCTCCGTTCTAAAAATCGTCCGTAAGCGCGAGCATAAAAGGGTGGGTAGCGCGACAACCACCGCGAAAACAACAATTACCATGACCGCATTTACTAGGAAATCCAGCCGTGCGATGCCGATGAACTCCCGAGTTCCGACCCATTGGCCAAACATCGCCGAAACGATAGCAGCCAACGCAATCAAGGCGAACCACAGTGGCAAGTCACGATGGAGTAAGCTCCTGTGGTATGCAACTACCATGACGGCCTGCGCAAGAACATATACAAGCGCGCCGCAGGTTGCGCCCAAAGCAATCCCTTCCAGACTCATGGTGCGGCTAAAATGCACGCTGGCGACAACGTTTGTAAGCATGGCGATGATGCCGAAAACCAGCAACACTCCGGTCTGCTGGCAAGCAAGGAACAACCGGTTCAGAACCTCACGCACACCGGCCAAGACAATAACCGGCGCAAAGAAGGTTAGGACGCGCCCCGCGGCTAAAGCATCATCAGAGCTAAAAGCGCCGCGCTGAAAAACGAACGAAATGAACGCTTCGCCCATCACGACGCTCAGGACCAGTAGTGGCGCCGACAGTAGCAAAACGGCGACGATCGCCAGTGCCATGTATCGCCGCGCCTGTGCAGTTCTTTTTGCGACAATGCTTTCGGTGAGATATGGAAACAGCACATAAGCAATCACGAGCGCGAATACGGATGACAGCAGCATCATCAGCCGCTGTGCGTAGTTCAAGTGCGAAATCGCGCCTTCGGGAAAGGCCGCTCCCAAATAGGTGCCTACCAGAAGGCTGGCCTGGTCCATTGATAGACTGAGGAACACGGGAAAGGATAGCGATGCCATGCCGATCGCCTTCCAAAGGTCGAAGCATGGCCCTGTAGCTTTTGGCCAGAATGCCGCAGCACGGCGGGACAGCAGGGGCGCCATGACCATCCAGCCCAACACGGCGGCGTAGGCCAAAACAGTGATCGTCCAGCCCAGCAGCGCCGCGATTGCCAAGCCACCGATCACGAAAAAATGGTTCATAAGCTGCACGAGTTGCGGCCATATCAGCAGCTTGTGGGATTGCAGGACTGCGCTTTGAAGCCCTACCCATCCGGAAAACACAAAACTGAAAGCTAAGATCCGGGTCATCGTAACCGCAAGGTCATGAGTAGACAGGGGCAATTCAGGGGCCAGGGTCGATACGATTATAGAAGCACCGAAGAAGGTCAGAGCACCCAAAAACGCGCTCAAAGCGCTATAACCTACGGCCGCGGTTCGATACGTCAGCGCAGCTTCGTATTCGCTTTCGACGGACGCGCGCGTGAAGGCTGGTAGGAAGACCAGGCTGATCGTCGCGAAAACGCCGCCAAAGACAAATCCCGGAATCGCGTTCGCAATGAAATAGGCGTCCGTTTCGGGGCCGGCGCCGAATTGAAGCGACAGAAGAACGTCTTTCGCAAAGGCACCAAGTTTCGCCAGCGCCATCAGAATGACGACGAGACCTACTTGGCGGACCCTTGCCCGGGAAATGCGCATTTACGAAACTTTGTGCTCGGTTAGCCGATTCGGCACTTCGTGCCATACGGTACGTTTCACGTAATCGACGTAACTTTGCACGATCCGCGCCACCTGCTTGGAAACGGGTCCGCCCTCGTAATCAGAAACAGGGGGAATCGTGCGTTTTTCACGCGAGTGCTGCGACACCACCAACCGGATGGATTCTAGAACCCTATCGGGATTCAAACCGCTCATGACCACCGTGCCTTCGTCCATGCCCTCGGGACGCTCATGGGCGTTGCGGATGGTCACGGCTGGCAGGTTCAACAGCGATCCCTCCTCTGCGATCGTACCGCTATCCGAGATTACACAGGTTGCTGCGGTTTGCAGCCGCAGGTAATCGAAAAAACCAAAGGGAGATAGAAATTGTACGAGGGGAATATCGATACCCAATTGATCTAGACGCTTGCGGGTCCGAGGGTGCGTGGAAACAACGATCGGGAAGCCATATTCCTCACTCAGGCGCCGCAAGCTGTCGATCAGGTTATCAAGGTTGACTGGATCGTCGATGTTCTCTTCACGATGCGTTGAGACGATGAAGAACTCGCCTTCGGTCAAGCCGAGCCTTTCAAGAATTGTCGACTCGTCGATGCGATGCTGATAATGAGAGACGACCTCCTGCATATGCGATCCGGTCTTCATGATGGTTTCCGGGCGGATACCCTCTGCCAAAAGATAGCGACGCGCGTGCTCGGTCAAGACCAAGTTGATGTCACTGAGGTGATCGAGAACCTTGCGATTGAGTTCCTCGGGAACACGTTCGTCAAAGCAGCGGTTACCCGCTTCCATGTGAAAGACGGGAACTCGCCTACGCTTGGCCGCGATGACGGCCATGCAGGTATTCGTGTCTCCATAAAGCAATATCGCGTCCGGCTTTTCCAGAGCAATAACATCGTCCGCCGCCGAGATCACGTTGGCGATGGTTTTCGCCGGAGTCTCGCCGGCAACGCTCAGGAAATAGTCCGGCTTCCGAACTTCGAGGTCATCAAAGAAGACCTGGTTCAGCTCGTAATCGTAATTTTGCCCGGAATGAACAAGCACATGATCAAATTGCTTGTCGAACTCCACAATCACTCGGCTCATCTTGATGACTTCTGGACGAGTGCCTACAATAGTCATGACCTTAAGCACTTTGAATTTCCTTGATGTAATCGAGGTCATTTAAAAGGTGCATAGTCTGTTCAACGTTGAGCCGCTCGGTGTTGTGTGATGTGTAATCTTCAAGAACCGCGATGCTTTGCTGGCCATCCGAGAAATACTTATTGTAGTTTAAATCTCGTGCATCTGCTGGGATCCGGTAATACTGCCCAAGATCCTCCGCCCTTGCCATTTCCTCTCGGGAGATCAGGGTCTCATAAAGCTTTTCACCATGCCGGGTACCAATTGTCCGGATCGGGCTCTCGCTACTAAAAATACGCTTCAATGCTTCGGCCAGATCACCAACCGTCGTTGCCGGGGCTTTTTGCACAAAGATGTCGCCTTGCCGCGCATGTTCAAACGCGTGCAGCACCAGATCGACGGACTCATTAAGCGACATCAAAAAGCGCGTCATCGCTGCATCGGTTATCGTAAGCGGCTGCCCTTTAAGGATCTGGTCTACAAAAAGCGGAATTACGGACCCGCGGGAGGCCATGACGTTACCGTATCGGGTTGCACATAGGATCGTGCTGGTCGGCTTGAGCATGCGGGACTTTCCAACAAGAACTTTCTCGGCCATCGCTTTGGAAATTCCCATTGCATTGATCGGATAGACCGCCTTGTCCGTGCTCAAAAGAACGACCCGCTCAACTCCGTTGCGGATCGACGACTGGATGACGTTCTCGGTGCCGATCACGTTTGTTCTGTAAGCTTCCATCGGGTAAAATTCACACGATGGGACCTGTTTCAGGGCCGCCGCATGGTAGACATAATCGACTCCATTCATCGCGTAGTCAATGCTATCAGATTCGCGTACGTCGCCAATGTAGAACTTGATCTTGTCGTTGCCGAATAAGTGGCGCATGTCCTCTTGTTTTTTCTCGTCACGGCTGAAAATACGGATCTCGGCTAAGTTGCTGTCAATGAACCGCCGCAATACGGCATTACCGAACGACCCAGTGCCGCCTGTGATGAGAAGTGTCTTATCCTTGAACATTTGTCCTCGCTTAAGCTTGGGGCGGGAAGTTGGGCCGGGTTTCATGCATCGATACAATCAGCTGCTGCCATTTCGGGGGTTCGTAGCCAAGCAGGGAGCGTAGAACGGTTGAATTCAGAGATCGGTCAATCGAAACGGAATCATCTGGCAAAATGTCGATGTTTTTCCCGTAGACATCGCGCACGATCTTGAGCAAGTCGTATTTTGAGATGGCTTCGGTCGAGAGATTGTAGACACCATGAATCTCAGGGCGGGGAAGAATGTAATTGCCCAGAACCCGGGCCAGTTCGACTGTGGGAAATCCGGAATATATTGCTTTTCGATATCCCTTTACCTGACCTTCCTGCCACAGGAACCAGTCGATCAGCGAATGGTGATTGCTTGCTTCGTGGCCAATGATTGAGGTGCGGAGCGTCAGGACGTGTTCCGTATTTCCAACCTCGCCGACGCGCTTTGAAACGCCATATACATCGTCGACGTCGGAGGGTGCATTGTCATCATAATAGCCTGTGCGCCCGGAAAAGACACAGTCGGTACTTATGTGGATCATGCGCGCTCCTATCGCTGCGCAATACTGTCCAAGCCGATGAGGGAAAAGCGCGTTCAACGGGAATGTCCGCAGCACTTCAAGCGAGTCCGACCTCTGCTTGATTACACCTGCGCAATTAATGACGCAGTCCGGTCTCACCGCTATCAGCGTCGACAACAACTCGTCGACGTCCAGCAAATTGACTCGATGAATGGGACGCGCGGGCATGCCAGCGTGAACCACCGCACCCGGGCGAATCGTCATTTCGACATCATAAACGGACGAAAGTACTGTCGACACCATGCTGCCCAGCATTCCGTTGGCCCCTAGAACGAGAACCTTCATCCTTTTTGAATGGTCCATCGTCACAATCTCCCATCGGTATCGCTCACAGGAAAGACACCTTTGATGTCATAGAACACGTGATCATCCTTCCCATACGACCTTAAATGGTTCGACCCCTTTTCAACAAAGCACTGGTGTGAAACGGCTAATACAACGCACTCATAACTCCCCTCCTCAGGCTCACACAGCGAAAGGCCATATTCGTTCTTTGCTTCGGAAGGATCCACCCACGGGTCGTGCACGTCGACCTTCATACCGAAGTCACGCAAACCCTCGATTACATCGATGACCCTCGTGTTTCTCAGATCCGGGCAATTCTCTTTGAAGGTCAGACCTAGAACCAGAACGCGAGCGCGCTTGATCGGCCGCTCGCGCGCGATCATGAGCCGAACAATCTGATTCACGACATGTGTACCCATGTTATCATTGATCCGACGGCCAGCAAGAACGACCTCAGGGTGATAACCAATCGATTGGGCCTTGTGCGTTAAGTAATACGGATCGACGCCGATGCAGTGACCACCGACCAATCCCGGGCGGAAAGGCAGAAAATTCCACTTAGTACCAGCAGCTTTCAATACAGCTTCGGTCTCGATGCCCAACTTATTGAAAATGATTGCCAACTCATTAATAAGCGCAATGTTCAAGTCGCGCTGAGTGTTCTCGATCACCTTTGCGGCTTCCGCTACGCGAATTGACGAAGCTTTATGCGTACCAGCTGAAATGATGGATGCATAAAGATCGTTAACGAAATCTGCGACCTCAAGAGTTGATCCGGACGTGACCTTAGTGATCGTGGTCAGCCGATGGGTCTTGTCGCCCGGGTTTATCCGTTCGGGGCTGTATCCAGCAAAGAAATCTACGTTAAATTTCAGCCCCGATACGCGTTCCAGAACTGGAACGCAGTCTTCTTCGGTCGCGCCGGGATAGACGGTCGATTCATAGATCACCACGTCGCCGCGCTGTAGCACCTTCCCGATAGTTTGGGACGCCTCAATTAACGGCGTAAGATCCGGGCGCTTGTGACCGTCGATGGGTGTGGGGACCGTGACGATGTATGTATTGCACCTTTCGAGATCGGACGGGGACGACGAAAACCGAAGTTGGCCTGCTTCGGCCAGTTCATCGTCACTAACTTCGAGCGTCGAATCATGCCCGGCTTGCAAGGCCTCGATGCGTTCAGCACAGATGTCGAAGCCGATTACGGGCCGGTGTTTTCCAAACTCCACGGCGAGGGGAAGCCCGACATAGCCGAGACCAATCACGGCAACCGTAGCGTCATCAAGGGGAAACGAATGCATATTGGCCTCAGACATTGTAATATTTCCGGTACCAATCGACGAACCGCGCAATTCCCTCGCGGAAATCTGTTTGCGGACGATATCCCGTTAAGCTTTGAAGGAGGGAAGCATCAGCCCAAGTAGCGGGAACGTCCCCCATCTGCATCGGCATGAGATTGCGGATAGCCTTTTTGCCGACCGCATCCTCGATCGCTTCAATGAAGTCCAGCAGCTTAATTTTATCCGAATTTCCAATATTCACTACTCGATACGGTGCCACCGGAGACAGACTATCCCATTCTGGCACGACGCCATCCTCAGGCTGCACGGGCACGGCGTCGACTAAGAGTCGAATGCCGCGGACGAGGTCTTCGACGTAGGTGAAGTCACGATACATGTCGCCATGATTGTAGATGTCGATAGGGCGCCCCTCCAGCATTGCCGAAACGAATTTGTAGAGCGCAAGGTCGGGACGACCCCATGTGCCATAGACCGTGAAAAAGCGGAACATGGTGATCGGAAGGCCCCATAGATGCGCGTATGAATGCGCCATGCTTTCATTGGCCTTCTTTGTCGCGGCGTAAATCGTAAGCTGGGTATCAGCCTTCTGGGTTTCCGCGAACGGCATCTCACTGTTGGCCCCGTAAACCGATGATGTCGATGCCATAAGCAGGTGATCGATCTCAAGCCGCCGGGCCGCCTCCATAACATTGAAGGTTCCGATGACATTCGCGTCGATATAGGCACGCGGGTTCTCAAGACTGTAGCGCACACCGGCTTGCGCTGCGAGATGGATGATTACGTCTGGCTGGAATTCGTCTGCGAGCCTGTCGAATTTAACCTCATCTTCCAGCATCCCTTCCGTTGCAGAAAAGGCGGAGTCCTGCAGTAGCATCCCGTGGCGCCGTCGTTTTAAGGTAACGTCATAGTAGTCGGTTATCCCGTCATAGCCATGTACTCGGAACCCCTCCGCTAGTAGGAGCCGAGCAAGATGAAACCCTATGAAACCTGCCGTCCCGGTAATAAGAACTTTGCGCTGCGTCATCTTGAAGTCATTTCTACTTTACGTTTTCGGTGAACCGATTTCCGGTTCTCGGGTTATCAATTCTGAGTTCAGCGCATCGATCTCTTCTTTGAGCGCTTCATACTCTTCCATTTTCCTAGTGCCCCTTTGGGGTCAAGCCATAGTCAAAGCTCCGCTTATCTTCAGCGGCTGTGAAACTCCCCAATTTTATTAACCCCTTCTCGATCAACGCGCCCAACACGTAATGAATCCCACCGACACTTGCGCCGACAGATTTTGCCAACTCTCGTTGCGACATCTCGGGGTTTTCTTCCAAAAGCCCGAGAACCGGGAAATGTGTGTCTTCCTGAAGCTTGCCGCGTTTTCCGCTCATACTTGAAACTTTTCAGGACACCGCACAAGGACCGACACAAGGCACTTCGTTGGATGCATAGGTGACATTTTGAACAAACTCCACATCGCTCCAAATCGAGCGATAGCAAATGCGGTTTAAACGAACAAGGATAAATTTAGCTTATTAAGAAACCGCAAGCGCTCAGGAATGGGCGAACCGGAACTTTCTAAAAGGCAATTTCACTGACCGATCTGTCCTTGGCACAGCTAAAAACTTGGTAAAGCGCTTCGGCGCAATAACTTACGATAGCCTAGGATTTCCACAAAGCACTGATGAGTGCTGATTCATTCCCGTATCTCAGTGCGCTTTAACCATGCATTTCAGCATCAAGAGCGAGTATGCTTCGATACCGTGAGATGTCTATTTCTTGAAGGCAGCGAGCAATTCCCCGGAGGTGCTTTCAAGGGAACACCCACGTTCAGATTTTATTGCGGAGTAATGAATGCATTAAAGGCTTTTACAGTGTTGAGACAGAGAAGCAAGTTTCGGCAACTTGTACTGCCTTCAATGGTTCGCGAAGAGATTCACTTAAATCGATTGAGTGCTGAATTCACGTCAAATTAGAGCAGTAAAACAACCCATAATTTTGTGGGATATCGCAGGATTCGCCCACCACCCACGAAAACCCCAATAACGCAAACTATCGAAGGTCTTCCGGAGCGCCCTGCCCGATCACTTCGGAGTTAATCTCCTGCTGCAGCGCCTCGATTTCCGCGATCAAGGCCTCGTGTTCAGCCATGCGGCGCTTCAAAAACGCCTTCGTCAGTTTCGCCTTGGCCAAAACGCCGCGCGGCGTCAGAACATATGTATACCGCAGCTTATTCCCAGACGCCCGGAAGTTTCCAACCTTCACTTGGCCCTTCTCGATCAAACCCTTCAGGCAATAATTCACCACCCCAAGACTTATCCCGAGAGACCTGGCCAAATCTCGCTGAGACAGCTTCGGATCAGCCTCAAGCGCCCGCATCATTCGGAACCGGATATCTTCACTGACTGGCTTTGCCATAAGCCCCTGCGACATAGCTACCGCACCAGAGGTCGCCAGGGCTACCTCCGAGAGTGAACGGCACAGCGTTCACGAATGAACACCTATCTTCAATCGAAAGTTTGGAAAAGACAGAATCCAATCTAGATGCCAAATTTATTGCAATCAGTTTTCAGTCTGGAAGAAAATACAGGCGCCGGCAGAGATACGGGCGGCGGTCAAGTGTCCAGTTCTATAGGCACCGGTATCTAGAGAGACCCGGCTTGTATAGACACCCGGCTTCTCCACGATCGTATGGCCGTGAACAACTACCTCCCCGTCATCACGCGGCTCGCTGAAGAAGTTTGGGTGCCCCCATAAAAGCGCTTCCTCGCGCTGCGCCCCTGGGTGGCGCTTCGGGGACATCGCCGCATGGACACAATGCATATTACCGCTCGACCATCGCAGCGGCAGAGCACGCAGCCATTCCTGCATGCCCGTCGGCAGCGCGGCCTCCAATGCATTTGCCAGTTCAATCGATCCGGCGCTGTCCACCCCACGCTTATCAACCGAGACCCCAAAGCTTTGCAGGGTCTCCACACCCCCAAATTTCAACCATTCCAAACCTGCGCCTGCGGGATCATCAATGAAGTCGAGCATCATGCGCTCATGATTACCCATCAGGCACACGACTTTGTCCGGGTATTGCCGGGAAAGGCCGAAAAGCCGCGTCAGCACGCCCTGCCCGTCTGGACCGCGATCAATATAGTCACCGAGGAAAACGCATACCTCTTCACCAGTGGCGACCGCCCCTAGCTTTTCCAGCAAATCTTCGAGGAGCCCCGCACAGCCGTGGATATCACCGACAGCGAAAAAAGGCGTCTCAGGTGCGAAATTATCAGGTTTCCCTTCGGCTTCCGCGTCGCTGCGCTTATTCCAGACCTTTAGCCATGACGTGATCCACGCGCGCATTCCGCCCCCTGAGTGCTGTCTCGTTTCAGTGATCTTGCGAACCCTTCGGTTAACGCGACTGCGACCGATAGGCCACATAAAACTTCCGAAGGCGTCTGAATACCGGAGCGTCGCCCACAGAGATTGCCCTGTCGCGGCTGAACAAGTATCCCTTCTTCTAAGGAACGGAGAGAGATATGACTCACAAGCCTTGCGCAAAGCCCACCTCACGTCGCCGAACTCAGCGCGCGATGGTCGGCGTTGGCTTGCTCTTGCTGCCCGCCGCAGCGCAAACGCAAGGTTATTCATATACAACTTATGGCACGGTCGGTTTGGTTGACATGCCGACAGCACAGAGCGCTGAAGACGCTGAGCTGACGGCGACATATAGTCAGTTCGCCAACACAGCCCGCACGACGCTGAGCTTTCAGATCACCCCACGCCTCTCCGGTAGTTTCCGATATAGTAAGATTGATGATTACCTACCCAATGGCGACGCTACCTTTGACCGCTCGTTCGACTTGCGCTATCGCTTACTAGACGAAACCAGCAGCCGACCGGCGGTGGCGGTTGGCTTGCAGGATTTTATTGGCACGGGCATTTACTCTGGCGAATATATTGTCGCGACAAAAAGCATTTCTCCCCGCCTAACCTTTACAGGTGGTATCGGCTGGGGCCGGCTTGGCAGCTACAACGGCTTCTCCAACCCGCTCGGTGTCATAGACGGTCGGTTTGATACCAGACCCGACCGTGATGCCGGTCGCGGTGGTGAAATTGAGACATCGGGTTGGTTCCGCGGGGATGCCGCGCTCTTTGGCGGCGTGGCCTGGCAAGCCAGTGACAAGCTTACGTTAAAGGCCGAGTATTCCTCGGACGCTTACGGGCGCGAAACCCGATACGGCTCGTTCGAACATAAGTCGCCATTCAATTTCGGCCTCGACTACCGCGTTCACGAAAATATTCACCTTCAGGCACATTACCTCTACGGGTCGACATTTGGCTTCTCCGTAAATCTACGAAACAATCCGAAGCATCCCGTTGTCAACGGCGGTAAGGGCCCCGCACCTTTGCCGGTTAAACGGCGCGCGCCGGGAGCGGCATTCGACCTCGGTTGGACTGAAAGCTCTGGCATCGAATCCCGTCTGCGCCGACAAACTGACACCCTGCTAACCAACGACGGCATGACGCTTGAGGCAATGGAAATTAGCCCGAATGCGGTGACCGTCCATATCCGCAACGAGCGTTATCTCGTCCGCTCCGAAGCCATCGGACGGACTGCGCGCATCCTCACACAGGTCGTGCCGGCATCGGTAAAGACCTTTACGATCGTCCCGATGGAGAACGGCATTCCGCTTTCTGCAACGACATTGCACCGGTCGGACATCGAGGATTTGGAGCATGAGGCGGATGGTGCGTGGCAGAGCTACGCACGCGCTGACATTGACGATGCCGCGGGCAGCCTCAGGAATACAACCTACCTCGAAGGCCATTACCCAAAGCTGACGTGGTCAGTAGGCCCATACTTTAATGCAGGCTACTTTGACCCTGATGAGCCCATTCGCATAGATACAGGCATCCGGCTTCAAGGCCGCTATGATATTGCGCCGGGTTGGATTGTTTCGGGCAGCATTGAGCAACGTCTCGCCGGCAACATCGGTGACGCAGATCGCGGGGCCAATTCGGTGTTGCCAAAGGTTCGCTCTGAGACTTACATTTATGCGCGCGAGGGGGATACGGCGCTAGAGCATCTAACGCTCGCGCATTACTTCCGACCCGGCAAAGACCTCTATGGACGAGTAACAGCGGGCTACCTGGAATCGCAGTTCGGGGGTGTCTCTAGCGAATTACTCTGGAAGCCCGTCGCCAGCCGCTTGGCCTTGGGGGCCGAGGTAAATTACGCGGTACAACGCGATTTCGACCAAAGGTTTGGCTTCCGTGACTACGAAATCGCGACAGGCCACCTTTCCGCCTACTACGACTTTGGTAACGGCTACCTCGGTCAAATTGATGCGGGGCGCTATCTGGCCGGCGACTACGGCGCGACCTTCACCCTTGACCGGGTGTTCGCCAATGGGTGGAGCGTTGGCGCCTATGCCACGTTTACTGATGTTTCTTTCGACGATTTCGGCGAGGGGTCCTTCGATAAAGGTCTTCGCTTCACCGTGCCACTGTCACATGTCTTGGGACAGCCTTCAGACAAGACTTATAAGGCCGTGATCCAACCGCTGACACGTGACGGGGGCGCTCGGCTGAAGGTCAGAAACCGTCTCTACGAAAGCGTGCGGAGCTATCATACACCCGAATTGAAAGACAGCTGGGGCAGGTTCTGGAGATGAAAAACAAATCTATCGCCGTCTTGTCGCTTCTAGGGTTCCTGTCCGCCTGCGGGCCGGGTCAATCCCAACAAAGCCTGCTGGGGCCAATCACTCAGACGCTTTTTGGTTTTACCAAACCCGCCTCGAAACCCTCCAGCATGGAAGACATCCGACGGCAAGTGACCCCAAAAGTGCGTCAACGGTTTCGACACACCTCTCTAATCATCGCCCAACTTGAGCAAAATGAGCGGGCCTCAATCCTCGTACGAAAGGGCGTGAACCGCGATGTCGAAACCTACTACACCCCCGACAACATCTCACTGAGCCTTAGAGACGGGGTGCTTATCAGCACACGAGGCCTTGGTTTTGACTTGATGAGTAGCGATGTCGCCGAAGTGCTCACAGGTTTGCGCCATGGCGGCCAAGCCGTCCGCGTTCATCGCTATCTTGATGGCGAAGATCAGATTGTGATCAAGAGCTACATTTGCGACTATAGCGGAAATGCCCAGATCATAGAAAACTGCTATGGCAAAGATCACAGTTTTAAGAACAGCTATCAAATGTCGGGGGGAAGAGTCGTCGCGTCCCGGCAATGGATTGGCCCGGATCTTGGCTATATCCGGCTGGAGGATGTTTGATGCCGAGCACGAAAACTTATGCCGATTAGCGAACTTCAGTTCCTAATTCCGTCTCGCGGTCATACGCTGCCGTTCGTTTTTATTCCGAGGTTCCTTAATGTTTAAACGCCTTATCGCCGCTTCTACTCTGATACTTCTCAGCGGTTGCGGGGTGGCCTATGTCTCTCCGAAAGTCACGGATGCTGGCAGCAAGGTCCGGATTGTACCTCTGACCTCGGAAACCGTTCTGGCGGCGAATAGTTCTACCTATGAACCCAAACAGCTTCCGGCTGTGTTTTTCCAGACTGCCGGCGGCGCGGGTGGTCTGCGCGGCGCGGGGCCGACCCCTTCGCCCGTCTCTCAGATTGAGACAAAGCCCGGCAACCTCGCGCTTCGGGTCCCGAACACCCCGCCAAGCACGACCTATCATATCGGCGTGGGTGATGTCCTATTGCTGGCGACACGCAGTGGAAGCAGCACGGTCGAAGAACTCAGTGGCCTGCTCGCAGCGCAAAATCGGCGCCAAGGTTACACCGTTCAGGATGACGGGGCGATCGCCATTCCCGATGTCGGTCGCGTCAAAGTCTCTGACCTGACATTGGAAGAAGCCGAAGCGGCACTCTTTCAGCGCTTGCTAGAGGCGCAGATCGACCCCTCGTTCAGCCTTGAGATCGCAGAATTTAACTCCAAACGTGTCTCTGTCGGCGGTGCCGTTGGAAATCCCACGGTGATCCCAATTACTCTGACCGAGCTTACTTTGGACCAAGCCGTAGCGGGTGCGGGTGGCATCCAAACTCCTGATCTCGAATACGCATCGATCCGACTGTACCGCGACGGTGATCTCTATCAGATCCCGCTTGAACAGTACCTGCGTCGCCCAGACCTACAAAAAACCCGCCTTGTCGCTGGAGACAGTGTGTTTGTCGATACGGAGTATCAACTTGACCGGGCGCAGGCATATTTTGCCGAGCAGATCACCCTCCAGCAGTTCCGCCAGCAGGCGCGTGCTCAAGCTTTGGCCGAGCTCACTGCTGTCGTCGATCTGCGCCGTGCTTCACTCCAAGAAGGCAGAGCCAACTTCGAAGCCCAACTTGCGAACGACGCGGTAGACAGGGATTATGCTTATCTCGCAGGTGAAGTGACCAAATCCGGTCGTTTCACCCTGCCCTTCGGCCGAAAATCTACCCTTGCGGATGCGCTTTACTCCGAAGGAGGGATCGACACGATGACCGGCAACCCCTCCCAAATTTACGTATTGCGCGGCTCGAACGACCCTCGGGAGTTCGGCGCAGTGACGGCATGGAACCTCGATGCACGCAATGCGACCAATCTGATATTGGCTACGCGAATGGAGCTACGTCCGAACGACATCATTTTTGTCGCCGAACAGCCAGTCACGCGCTGGAACCGGGTCATTACCCAGATCACTCCGTCGATTATCTCCAGTGTAGCCACCTCGGTTAACTAAACTTGTGGCGGGCTTTGCCTACCAACCTCTTTGCCTCCTTCCAACGGTCTGCGCGCGCCATCGGTGCGCGCTTACTCCTGTCAGAGCAAAAAAGACCAGAGAGCTATAGATGTCCGATAGTATAAGAGCAGGATGGTTCGTTGCTCAACTCCGGCCGCATGGCCTCGCCCAAGCACGGGTTCATCTTAGGCGACAGGGGTTTGACACATTCTCGCCTGCACTAGTGCACCGCCCTCACAACCAGCCAAACAAATTACGAGCAGAGCGCCCGCTCTTCCCCGGCTATCTCTTCGTGAACTTTGATCCAAACCAGAATGGGTGGACGGCCATCAACAGCACACGAGGCGTTTCACGCCTTATTCTGAACGATCCCCGTCGCCCCCGGCCACTTCCAGCAGAGCTTATCCGCGCTCTACAGAACCGCTGGGATCCGAGAAATGATCATAAGGGAGAAGATGACCTAGCAGTCGGTGATTGCGTGCGCATCCTCACCGGACCTTTCGCCGAACTTGTAACAAAGATCGAGGCTCTGCCGAGCGCAGAGCGTGTCGGCGTGCTGATCGATTTGATGGGCGGGGAAGTCCGCTCTTCACTGCCCCGAGGTCATGTCGCCAAGGTTGAAAAGTGACCTTTAAGTGAACTCTTGTGCCGCCTATCTGCATTACACTGTGGCCTGACATTGGGGTGTCATCCTATCTATGTGACATTGTCCAAATGGTTTGTTGAGCTTCAGCGACCTACTTTCGAAGGTAGTGACTAGCACGCAATGGTGAACCGCTTACGGCTTGCCGGTGGGTAATTACTCAGTTTCATGTGACTTCAACAGAACTGTTTCCTCGCCCATAGAATATTCCTCTGCTTCTGCTGAAGCTCTTACCCGAGCGAAAGCTTCTGGGGAGCCCCGGGCAGATCAACAGTCTAGGCTTATAGGCCCGCTGGTCCTGAGCGCACTTCGAAAGGTGCGAACGAGTGCATATTGGCCCGCATCATTATCGAGAGACAGTGGCGAGTCTTGAAATACGATTGAGTCTACCTCATCGGGGAGGCGAGATTGGAGATGAAAAGAACATTCGGAACTGGATGAACTTCTACACCCAACGGCGCCCTCATTCCGCCTCGAGAGGCAAAGCTCCGACGCCGGTTTGTCGGCAAAAATATTTGCGTAAATCAACCCGGCTAAACAGGTGCAACGCGTAGCGAAGTCTGCGTCAGATCTATTTAGGTGGTAGAGAGTAGTTTCGTTGCTCTCACCCAGGTTTCTGCGGATCCTGCATGGCATTGCTGAAGTTACCGGTGTAGTGAACGATTGACTAGGCGATTTACATGGGAACAGGCATTTCATGACCCAGCAACAAGTATTTTCTGACGGTACCCATCAAGATCGCGAGAATGATGATGAGATCGATCTTTCCAGCCTGTTTCGCACTCTCTGGCGGGGCAAACTCTGGATTGCGCTTTGCGGTTTGCTCGCACTACTGCTTGGGGGATACTATGCTTACGGCATGGCCGTGCCAGTCTACACCGCCAAGGCCGCTATCGCTCTAGAAAGCCGACAAGAACAGGTGATGGACATCGAAAGCGTCGTGACCGGCCTTGGCGGCGATCAATCGACGATCAATACCGAGGTTGAGGTGCTCCGCTCGCGCGGTCTTATCGAAGATTTGGTAATGGACATGAATCTTCTTCAAGATCCAGAGTTCAACACCAGACTGCAACCTGCTCCGAGTTTTTCCATCGGACAGGCGGTCGGCTTTATACGCGGCCTTATATCCAAACCGCAAGAACCCCAGCCTGCCACGGAGCGGGCTATTCTCGATTCTACAATCAATACTGTCCTCGATTCGATTTCGGCCTCTAACCTGCGACAGAGTTTTGTCTTTGAAATTACTGTGACCACCGAGGATCCGGATAAATCCGCGGCGATGGCAAACAGACTTGCCGAACTCTACATCCAAGACCAAATTTCCGTTAAGTTCGAAAAAACAGAACAGGCCACGAGCTGGCTCAGCGAACGTGTAAGCGGTCTTCAGATCGAGCTAGAAACTGCGCAGGCTGAGCTAAAGGACTTCTCTACCAACACAGAGCTCGTGAACGCCGAAACCTTGGCTGCACTTAACCGCCAATTGAAAGACCTGCGGGATCGTCGCGCGACCCTCGCAACACAGGCAGAGGCTACGGAAAGCCGGTTGCAGATATTGGAAGACGCACGCGAAGCCGGTGCTGCTGCTTTTGTTGAGGTTGCAAATGATGCTGCTCTTAACCAAGTTTATCGGCGCCTCGAAGATGGCAGCGTCGGAGCCGAGACTGCATTCGAAACTCGCGCGAACGCCCTGATTACCCGCGCGGAGCTTGAAGCCACGCGCTCCTTGTCTCAGTTGAGCGCTATTGACGAATCCATAGCCGAGGTCAGCACCCGGATCGATAATCAGTCCGAAGAACTGGTCATCCTTGAACAGCTTCAGCGAGAAGTTGAAGCAAGCCGGCTGCTTTACGAAGCGTTTCTAAGCCGCCTTAAAGAAACCAGCATTCAACAAGGCATCCAACAGGCCGACAGCAGGATCCTCAGCCGGGCCGTGGTGCCAGCTAACCCCTCCGCTCCCCGCAAATCCCGAATATTGGCACTCTCCTTGATCCTGGGTCTTATGGCTGGCTCCGCCGCTGTACTGCTCCGGGAAATGGCTCAGAACACGTTCCGCACGGCCGAAGATCTTGAGGCGAAGACCGGCCATTCCGTCATCGGGCAGATCCCAAAAATTCCAGCCAAGCATCGGCGGAACGTTTTAGAGTATATCAGTCAAAAGCCTAATTCCGTTGCTGCCGAATCCGTTAGAAACCTCCGTACATCGCTGCTCTTGGCGAACCTCGACACACCGCCGAAAATCATCATGTCGACATCCTCAGTTCCTGGAGAGGGTAAGACTACGCAATCTATTTCACTTGCACAGAACTTCGCAGGGCTAGGTGCGAAAGTGCTCCTGATCGAAGGTGATTTGCGGCGCCGCGTTTTGGACGAATACTTCGGACACGACCAAAAGCACGGCTTCCTATCCGTCATTTCCGGTGAAGTTCCACTTGAAAAAGCCATTGTGCATGACGAAACGTTGAAAGCTGACATACTCTACGGTGAGCAATCGACCATCAACGCTGCGGATTTGTTTTCATCGAACACCTTTGCTGACTTCATCAAAGGGCTTCGAGAACACTACGACCATATCATCATCGATACGCCGCCCGCCCTCGCCGTACCTGACGCCCGCGTGATCGGCCAGTTGGTCGATGCCGTAGTCTATACGGTTCAATGGGATTCCACGCCCCACCGTCAGGTACTGGACGGGCTTAAATCGCTGCAAAGCGTCAACATTCGCGTGAGCGGTTTGGTATTGAGCCAGATTGACGGCAACAAGATGAAGCGCTACGGCTATGCCGATAGTTACGGGGATTATTCAAGCTACTATCAAAAGTAAGACTTTATTTTCTGTCGCCTCGACACTTCCGCGGTAGATTGCAAAGGCAAATCGTAGTGTTCAAACGCCCCAACATCTCTTAAGGCGGTGTTATCACGTTACCGAGCCTTAGATCGCTGGTGCATTGATCTGGGCGTAGGCGGTGTCGATGCAGGCATTGAAAATCAGCTGCATGAAGTGGTCCCAGCGTTTCGGACAGTTTCGCAGCGTTTCTAAGGTGTATCGGGTTTAGGTTTCATGCTGCTTGTCGCTCTTCCAAGCCTGCCCAATATGCGCCGTCTGGCGTCTTCCGATCAAGCGCGGAATGGGGCCGTCGGGTGTTGTAGAAAGCCATCCAGTTCCTGACGACGCGCCGGGCCTGGAAGCCATCGGAGATTTCCTCAAGGTAGATGGCCTCCTGCTTTAGAGATCGCCACAGGCGTTCGATGAAGATTTTATCGAAATATCTTCCCCGACCATCCATCGAGATTCGCACGCCCACCTCGGTCAGCGTGGTGATCCAGGCCGATCCGGTGAACTGGCTAACCTGGACGCTCTTCTAAGTGTCAAGCGGCGATCTGAGCCTGATTGATTTGTTTGTGGCGGCGGGCGATGACGTTGAAAATCTCACGTGCAATGTATCGTTTTACACAACGGATTGCCTCGAGTTTGGAGTGGCCCTCTGCTATACGCCGCGAGACATATTCTTGGGTCTTCGGATCAAGCCGCAACCTTCCTATCGCGATGATGTGGAGCGCACTGTTGGCCGCGAGGTCACCACCTCTGCTTAATCGGTGTCGTGTTGTTTTGCCTGATGAGGCTGGCACTGGACTGACACCACATAAGGCAGCAAAGCTGGCTTCGGATCTGAGACGCTCCGGATTATCACCTGCCGTGAGTAACAACTGTGCAGCGCTGTTCAGGCCCACGCCGTTACTTGCAATCAACTCTAGGGCTAAATCTGTGACGAATGCCTCGATCATATCGTCAAGGTCCGCAACCTCATCATGCAGCTCGAGATAGCGACGCGCCAGTGATTTGAACGCGATCTTGTAGGCTTCCTCGATATCCCGATACCCTGTCAGATCCGAACGCCAAGCTGCCAGGGTACGGGTCATGTTGCGCAAAAGTTCACGCAGCCGGCCATCAGCCGCCGGACGCGGTGACGTCCGATGACCGTGCCTTCTCCCCGCAGATAAGCCGCGATCTGACGACTACCGAAGAACGGATATTTGGTGAACACCCGGTCGATCTCCTTCATCAACGCCAGCGTTTCCGCGTTGATGCCGACCGGCGTGTAGTAGAAGGCCGACCGGCTCAGCCGCACAAGTTTGCATTGCTGGCTGATACTCAGCGCAGGGTGATCCCGTTTGATCATGGCGCGTTCCTTGCCGGGGCTCATCGCTTCAGCCCTTCCGACAAAAATCATTCTAAACCGCCAACCTCCCGATCTTGGCGTGCAACTCCTTGACCTCGGCTTCTGTTGGGCCGCTCTGTTTGCCGCCAGAGAACACATCCGCCATGCCCTCGATGGCCTGCCGTTTCCACGCGCTGACCTGATTAGGGTGCAGCTGATGCCTCGCTGCGATCTCCTGCACGGTCTTGTCGCCACGAAGCGCTCCCAACGCCACCTTGGCTATAAACTGATCTGTAAAGTTCCGGCGCCCTGCCATTCTCGTATCCCTCCAAAGGTTTGGGATACACCTTAGCCGACTGTCCAGTTTTCTGGGACCACTTCAACCTCATGGTGTCGTGCTACCTCAGCCACCGTAACGCTGTCGCCAAGGTTTTATCCTCGACGATACGGATCATGTCATCATCAGACCAACGGCGGCGACGGCCGGTATCAGAGGCTGACAAAACTTGAATGCGGGGGGTGTCTTCGCGTGCGTGGATAAGGACACTCGATAAACGATCTCACAGCCCACCAGCCAGACGGCTCTCGGCGAAGGTTTACCGTTTCTAGAGGGTGAATCACGCGGCGTCGCTCCAATCAAATGATCCTGACCTTAGCCGCGTGAGGCCGGGTATGGCAGGCACTTGCCGACGGAAATCTGCCGCTTTCATTTCGGCTCCGATTCTTGAAGCCAATGCGGTTTTGGCGACCAAATCAAAGCTTTCAGACTCCGGAGCAGAATATGACCGAGTTCGGGCTCTCAATGCGCTGCCTCAAGTTCATCTGTTAACGCTTCTGAATCATTTAAAAAATCATTATACGGCCTCAAGCTATTTGATCGCGTCACGCATTTCTTATAGCATTGCGGAGAAAACGTGTTACACAGAAAGAAACCCGGATAACACGGATTTAAGAGGCAGGACAAATGAATACGAGCGGATCAGCGTCCCTAGGCAGGCATGCGGGGCTTATCTCAAGCCAGCTTATACAGCATCGGGAGCGCTTACTCGAGCCGAACAAAGAAAAGGTCTTGCGACCTTTTTCGTTCAAGGAGGCTTGCCACTACATCGGAGTGAACGAGAACTCGCTGCGCCACACCCTACGTAGCAACCCGGATCTGCCCCAAGGAACACTCCTTCGGGGAACGCGTCGTTATTTCGAGGCATCCGAGTTCCATGCGATCAGAGACTTCCTGATCGAGAATGACCGGCTCGAAAGCAAGAACATTACGCGCAGACAGGATGGCGAGCGCTCTCAGGTCGTTAGTATCGTGAACCTGAAAGGCGGCGCGGGTAAAACCTCTACCGCCGCCAGCGTCGCGTCCGCCTTGGCTTTGCGTGGCTATAGGGTGGCAGTCATCGACCTCGACGCCCAGGCCAGCACTACACAATTTTGCGGGATCATCCCAGAGCGCGAGCCGGACATGCTCACACTCTATGACGCAATCCGCTACCCTGATGCCTCTGATCCCAAGGGAACCCAGCGGGTCGATATTCGCGAGGTGATCCGGGAAACGCATATCCCCAATCTCAGCCTGATCCCCTCCAATATGCATATCATGGAGTTCGAACATGAGACCGCAGTCAACGATCAGAAGAAATTCCCGTTCTTCGTTCGCGTAGAAGAAGCCCTCGCGCCCATCCGCGATGACTTTGACGTGTTCTTGGTCGACTGCCCGCCACAAATGAGCTTTGCGGTTATCGCATCTCTTTTTGCCAGCTCCGGGCTTCTTGTTCCCGTCACGGCCTCCTTCATCGATGTCATGAGCCTCGGTACATTCCTCGGGATGGCTGGTGAAATGATGTCGGTTTTGGAAGGACGTCAGGGCGCTCGACCCTACGACTGGATCAAGTACCTGATCACGAGATACAACCCCACCGACCAGCCGCAAATTCAGGTCGCCAGCTATTTGAGGTCCATCCTCGAAGAAGCGGTCATGGCCAGCGAGTTCTATTTGTCGGCCGCGATCGCGGATGCGGCGAATAGCGCGGAGACCATTGCCGAAGTCGATCCGTCTAGCTTCAATCGCCAGACCTATCAGCGTGCTTGGGATTCCGTGACAAGGGTCGTTGCGGAGTTTGAAGGTCTTATCCATCAATCGTGGGGGAGAGATACCAATGGCGCGTAAAGGCATTTTCTCAGCAAGTCTTGAGCGGACTTTGTCCGGTGATGAGGATACGCAGGAAGCCCCCTCCCCTGCCCCAAGCACTCCCGCTGCGGCGCCTACATCTGGCAGCCCAACAGTCCGACGCTTCCGCGAAACCTATGACGATCTGCGGAACCAGACGATTCAAGAAATCGCCGTCGACCTCATCGGCCAGAGTAAATATCAGGACCGCTTCGATGTCTCTGCGGAAATTGACACACTTGTCGAATCTATTCGGGAGTCCGGCCAACAAGTCCCCGTATTGCTCAGAGCTGCGGCGCCTGGTTCCGGCTTCGAGTACGAACCGGTCTACGGTCGGCGTCGGATCGCGGCCTGTCGTATTCTCGCCATTCCGGTCAAAGCCTATATCGGCGAGATGGACGATGACGCTTTGGTCGTGGCCCAAGGTCTGGAAAACGCTGAGCGTCTGGAAAATAGCTACATCGAGAAATCTGCTTTTATCACTCAACTGCTCGATAGCGGTATGAAGACCGGGGTGATTGAACGCGCCCTGAACATTCCAAAAGGTGAAGTAAGTCGAATGGCAAAGGTCATTCGGGAGATCCCAAGTGAGCTTATCGATGCGATCGGTCCGGCTCATGGCATCGGTCGGAGGCAATGGGGAGCGCTGGCAAAGATCACAGCAGATGTTGAGACCCGCCGCATCAAAAGAGCGGTAGAAGCCCTGCCTGAGGAGCTGGATAGCCCCGGCCGGTTCAGCGCTGTCCTTCAGGGTTTGAAGCGCGGCTCTGAGCAGGCGCCAAGCAAGCCTAAGAAGCTCTCGGTTGCAAAAGGTCATGTTGAGCTGTCGCCCAGCACCAAGGGCATTAGCATCAAGGTAAAAGATAAGTCCGACGCCGCCTTCATTGAGTGGCTCCAGGACGAAACCGAAAAGCTGTATTGGCAATGGAAATCAGGAAGTGAATGACGTAACTCGTTGTTTTGCAATGATTATTCGGATGCTCGAAAAAAAGATGTACCGCGGTACATCTTCTCCCCGCCCAATAAAGCGCCTCTAGGAGAGCGAAATACGAACCCCGCTAGAGCAACAATAAGATAAGAAAGGAGGCAGACGCAGAGCAAAAAGAAACCCCCCGAAACCGTAGTCTCGAAGGGCCCCAAGTGATTTAAGCACCTCTTGGATACCCTGCTAGAGAATCGATTGCAACATCGTTTTCGGTGAATGGTATCTCTTTGCCGTCTGAAAATTCATGGAACAGGCAATAACCACGGCATCTCATGCCGGAGAGCGGAGGAGCTATACCCCTACCCTTTTCGGAACCACGCCTTCAGTCACGCGCCGCGATCTTCTCACCGCGGTAAAGAACAGCAGTCAAAGCTATGGCCTGACCCCAAGCTCGATTCTCGTGCTGGAAACGCTTTTGAGCTTCCTCCCATGTCGGGACCGAGAAACGGGCATTGAGACTCCTCTTAGCTCAGATGCTTTGTTAGTGGTTTATCCATCGAACAAATCCATCTGCGAGCGTGCCAATCGCATGAGCGATCGTGTGCTCCGCCGCCACATCGCCAAGCTCTGCGAGATCGGTTTCATCACACGCAAGGACAGCGCCACCGGAAAACGCTTCCCGCTCCGGGTTGGCGGAGTTGTTCGTGATGCCTTCGGCTTCGATCTCTCACCTCTCCTCCGCATCTACCCTGAGCTGGTGGCTGAAGCGGCAAGGCTCGAACTTGAAGCCGAGGAGCTCCGCTCGATGCGCTCCAAAGCGCTGGCAATTCGTGCTGATCTTCTGCGCGCTCCTGAACAGTTGACCGAAGTACAGATCGACTATCTCGCTGAGGTCAAGAAGATCCTCCGCAGGACCTCGTTGAAGTCCGAGAGGGTCGCTACACTCATTCGCGAGATGCGTGCTTTGAAGTCTGACGCCCAAGCTCGCCTTTCCGCGTCGGGAGAAACCATTCAGATCACTCAGCCCCACCCCTGCGCTCCTTGCTCTGCACCGGCTTCCGCTGACCAGCCGCAACGCACTGAGCACAAAGAGATCCCCCCGAAGGAAGCTGTGCGCGGTACAAGCTGTGCCGGGCAAGACCGGAACCTTGAGATTGATGCGCCCCGTTCAGTACCTTTGTCGAGCCGGACAGTCGAAACTCAGCGCGAAGCGAGCTCCCAGGGCCGCCTTGTGAATGCGCCGAAAGAGTCCGGCAGAAACGGTCAGAATGCCCGCCAAGTAGAGTCCATAAAAATAGATCCTACTAAGAAAGCGCACGAAGAATATGAACGGCTTGTCGAAGCATGGGTGCGTTGCCCCAATATCAGAAGCCTCTATCCTGATGCTGTACAATCACCCTCTCGTCTGCGGGAAGCGGTTTTTCTTTTTGGATCTTTTCTGGGTTTGAAGAATGAAGCCTTGGCGAAAGGTGTCACCTCAATCGGATGGCCGAACATGCTTAGAACTCTGGAGTACCTGGCTGAGAATGCGATGCGTATCAAATCACCCGCAGCTTACTTTACCTCGATGATCGCGGGGTTCATCGCGGGCAAGCCTGTCGCGGGCATTCGATGAGCCAGAGTGACTTCCCCTAAGCCAGAGTTTACCACGCTACAGATGGCCTAGAATGCATATTTGCTGTTGATCACCAAGGCTGCTGATCTAAACGTTCGCGATGACTTTTCTGGCGGGAATGTTTGTACATACACGGTTTGCTGGCTACCCCGGACCAGGGGTCCTCGCTAAAATATGTACCGCGGTACAGGTCCCTTAAGGTGTGAGGTCAAAGTGGGCTTCATCGCCCGAAACCTGACTAAACTTTGCTGACGCTATCTTGTTGGGCGTAACCGAGGCCATATTCACCTCAATGAGGCTCGAGCGCAATTTCCATGTAGCAATCTGTACCGCGGTACAAACTTGGCTGGGTGTCCATAATTGGATTTATCAACCGCTCGGAGAATGATTGTACCGCCATTTTCCGACCTGTCATGCTCACTTGAATAGGCTGGTTGATGAGCGCACCGCAACGGCTTTTATGAAATCTGTCTCGCGTTACAGATTTCTCGGAGAACGGGTTAACAATTAGCTTCACCATCGGAAGATCAGCTGTCTGTACCGAGGTCTCCAGGGGAGCCTTAACTAGGGCAATATGTCAGAGTCTTACGGCGCTAACCGGACGTTGAACGCCCCCATTGTCTTCCTTGCCGTCTATCCGCTGGTTTACCTGCATAGCAACGAAGGCGTTTAGCATGTGCGGGGAGTAAGTGAAGGCCAGGTGGTGTAACTGCAGGTTTGGAAACTCATTTGATGCTGGCGCCATGAGCTTCTGCCAATTTAGGTGTTCCATGGAAGTGCAATCTGCGGCAAACGTCGCCTAGTCAACGATCGGTATGCCAACTTTCAATCTCGGCGAGTTAACGAGACAAGACCAAGATTGGTGCTCAACAACCATCATGTGCGATCTTCATAATTCTCCAAATGAGCGACCGCATCCGAGACTTTGGAGCGTATTTCCACAGCATCACTTTTGGACGGTGAAAAACTGGCTTCAATCTATCAGTGTTACTGGAAAGGCTCTCTCGTTCTGATTCAGCTGCTGGGTAATGTCCACCGCGGGGGACATGCTGGGAGGTAGAGATGGACTGTGAAAAGGGTTGCGCGTAGTGAGATCGTAAAAGTAACTTCCCACGCACATTGTGGAAAAGATCAGATGGCGAGCTCTCCCTGATAGATCCTGGCTCCCGTCATGAGGCATTCTCTTCGGCCTGCTTGTGCTGAGCCAGTTAAAAATTAGGCCCCCCGCAGAGGAACTGGGCAAATTCATTGCCCACCGCAAATTTTTCCAGGGCTTGAGCGTCCAGCTCGTTCTGACATGTGTTGTCTCTAAAGCGAGTTAGGCCTTTCAGCTGACTGCAGACACTTCCAGGCCATGTCTCTGCTGCTGAAGCAGAAACACCTGGCCCAAGATCACGCTCATTTCCTGCATGGTTCGGGATGCTATGTCCACCATGCTTACTGAGCCGACTCGCCTACGGAGAACATGCAGTGCGCTGCTTTGCATCCGATCGATCAGCTCTGCACCTTCGTGGTGCTTCGGGAGAAGGGTAAGGGCGCTGAAGAGAAAGAGGCCGTGTTCTTTGTCACTCCGCGGGTGGTGAGACAGTGCCTGAAACTCGCTGTCTGGCCCCTGCCCTGCTCGATCGTCTGATCGCCGACAAGCTTCAGTCTAAAGCCGAAGCGATCGTGACCGAAAGTTGGAGATTGCCGAGAACTCGCCTGACCTTACCTATGCCTAAAGCGGCGGTTTGCGCAGGCAGAGCGAAGAGCCAAAGAAAGATGTCGAAAGCGCGGCGCATGCCGAGCTGATTGCCGATTACCGGGTGCTCGAGAAGGAATACGACCGCTAAGATGAATTTTCGGTAGTGAACTATGCGGTTCCTGGCAGTTGGAAATCGCGATGGACAAGGACGGGGCCCGGGCGCTGATTTTCGAAGCGGATGAGTTTGTACGGGCAGGGTGTTCGTGACGAGTGTCAGATTCGCCAATTTGGACGCTGATTGGATGAGTTGAAGGACATTATCAAGATAGTTGGGCTCTCAAACCCGATCCGGGTAGAGAAGCTACCGGCGGCTATTGGCCGACGAGAAAGGTGACCCCCGGTACAGCCGTATCCCCGCCGCGATGGCCACCCGCGGTGAACCGCTTGTTGGCCTCTATCGCAAAACGGTCGACGAGAACCTGATCCGAAAAGATCTATCCTTTGGCGAAATGGCGCAGTTTGCGCTGTCCTATGCACGCGACGAGGGCATCGATGCGACTGAGGCAGTCCTATCACTCCATGCCTCAGCTCTAAAACAAAAGAGGACCTATATCCGGCAGTTCGCTCGCGTACTGGAGGCTCTTGAGGGCGCCGTGCTCTACCCCGAAGCGAGTTCCTCGCGCCTTAGGGCTGGACCCTCTATAAGCTAATTGAGGGGCGTCCCGAACTGGCAAAGGATATTTGGGAACGCCTAAATGGGCATCCCGAAAAGAACAAGGATGCCGAGTTGAGATCGGCCCGGGATACGCTGGCTGAGCCGAAAAATGCAGGTTCAAAGGGGGGAAAACGGCGTCCAGAACCTCTCCTGAGGATGGGCCTTCCGGCAGGTGAAGCGCAGATGACCGCCTTAGATGGGAAAGTCGAGTTGCTCTTATAGCGGGACTTCTCAGCCATTCCAAAGGCGCAGCTTTAGCAAGTTATTGAAGCGTTCATGACACTGCGAAACGCTAATATCTGACGAAACTGCATACTGCGACCTTTCCCGCTGATGTTATAACATACTATGTCATGACTAGGACAATGCCTTTGTTCGCTTAGCATTCCTTAACCGACCGAGCCAGGGGAGCGCGGTATGAGTGAAAAGAGCATAGTGATTGTCGCGGGCCAGGGGGCCTGGGCAAAGGCAGACAACAATTCTTGTCTTAGGCTGAGGGCGGCTCTCATGCGATAAGGAAGCCGCTGTCCGGCACCTATGTATGCCGGTCAGCGGCGGGGGACGGATCGGGACAATTCAGGTCGTGCAAGGACCGAAAAGCAGTGTGATCACCCTCGTCTTTTCTATCGACCTGAACGGATACCGGGGCGCGAGGCCCGCATGACAAGACGAGGTGAGGAAAAGACAAATGTACAATATCATTGGAATCGACGTTTCGAAAGACTGGCTGGACGCCTGCTGCCTATCGACCACAGAACATCGGCAATTTGCCAATGATGGGCGCGGGCTTCGCGCACTTCGTCAGTGGATAGCGACCAACCGCGCATCTTTGGTCGTGTTCGAAGCGTCCGGTATTTATCATCGGCGGCTAGAAGACAGCCTTTCCACCGCGACCATACCGTATGCCAAGGTCAATCCAAGGCAGGCCCGAAGGTTTGCTGAAGCGACAGGAAAGATAGCAAAGACTGACCGGGGCGACGCGAGGATCTTGGCCAGAATGGGCGCAGTTCTGGAACTCAAAGCCCAAACGCCTAAGGCGGAATATCTTAACGCTCTCAGAGAGATGGCGACCGCCAGACGGGGGCTGATTAAGGACCGCGTGACGGTCAAAACACGAATGCAAACGACCACTCAAACGCTTTTGAAACGCCAGTTGAGGGAACGGCTGACCCAGGTTGAAAAGCACTTGGAGCAAATCGACAAAGCGATCACGGAACTGATCTGCCATGATGATCAGTTAGCTGAAAAGTTCGAAATCCTGACCAGCGTTCCCGGCATCTCTAAAGTGACGGCATTTTCGATGCTTATCGAAATGCCAGAACTTGGAACCATGAGTGGGAAACAGGCCGCATGTCTTGCTGGCTTGGCTCCGATCTCGCGCCAATCGGGGAAATGGCAGGGCAAGGAACGCATTCGGGGCGGGCGAGCATTCTTCCGTCGAGCCATGTATATGCCTGCGCTCTGCGTGATCCGGCATGACCTGAGTGCTAAGCGGAAATACGATCAACTCGTTCAGGCAGGAAAGCCACCCAAAGTGGCACTCACAGCCATCATGCGAAAGCTTGTCGTCGTTGCAAACGCACTTCTCAGAGATGGCCGCAAATGGTCCGAAAGCTGCGCTTGATCAACACGGATACTGCTTTGGAAACGGCCGAACACGTCGCGGCTCAGAAATGGGCTCTCATCGCGTTGTTCACCTTGAAGTGCCGGTGCTGATCAAATTGCTGATGGCATTCTTAACAGATGCGATCGCAGAATACGCGCCTGATCATTGGTTGGGCTTTGGCGCTGCGCCCGGGGGGCTGCGGCATTCGAATTGAATGCGCTCGGAGGTTTCGCGCGCGAAACCTCCTCCAACTCACGGACCAAGTGGGTTTTGCAGGCGGTTCATAAAGCAGGCGTTATCGACTTAAGATGAGGCCGTTGCACTGCAGCTTTCGGGTTCACTGCAAGACCTTCCCGCGTTCTTTTTCCGCGATTTTAAGGTTTCCCGACCACTTGGCTGTTGAGGCCGATTTCTCCGGGCAAGCAATGTTTTTGTAACACAGCTGGGACGGATCGCGCCTCTACAGAGAGGTGAGCTATGAGCGAGAATAGAGATAACAGGGCGCGGCACGTTTCGGTCCGCGTAACACAAGCGGAGCGAGAGACGCTTCAGCGGCGAGCGGGGGGCAGGGCGCTTTCGGACTACATCCGTGGGAAAGTGCTTGGCCGGAATTCGCGTGCGCCATTGGAACTGGTGGAACGCCAGACCCTCAGGCGGTTGAGCGAGGTCGGTGATTTGGTCAGCAACTATGCCGAGCATGTTGCGACGAGCGACACGCTGAGGCGCCGGGAGGTTGTCACTTTTCTGGGCGGGGTGGAGGACGATTTACAGGCGCTGCGGCTTTCGATCCTGCGCGGCGGAGACGGGGGCGACAATGGCGATTGCTAAGATTTCGCGCCCGCGCCGTGCGGGCCCGACGCTGCGCTATCTTACCGGTCTTGTTGATCATGCGGGCCGCCCGCGCGGTGTCGTTTCTGTTGTTGCAAGCACGGTTGGTAAGACGCCTGAGGGGGCTACCCGTTTTCTGGGGGCGGTTGCGGCCCTGCGGCCGAGGTTGAGGCGCCATCTCTACCATGTGTCGATTTCCGTGCCGCAAGATGACCGGGCATTGTCCGAGGCCGACTGGGCTGCGATCGGTCGGGCTTGGTGCGAGGGGATGGAGATCGAAAACTTCCTGATCGTTCTGCATGATGCGCATATTCATATTCTGGGATCGCGGATCCGGCTGGATGGAACTGCAGCTCCAGACCAATGGGATTACCGGCGCAGCGAGCTGCTGCTGCGCACAATCGAAACCCAATTCGGGCTCGCGCCCACGCGCTCATCGCATCTGGTGGATCGGGCTCGAGGAGTGCCTCACCAGCGCGCGCGCACGCTGAAGGAGATTCACGCGGTCAGAAGGGATGGGAGGTCTCACAAAGACTTCATACGCACGGCGATCGATGAAGCACTCGCTGAAGGGATTGACGCGGTGCAATTGAGAACAGTTCTGGCAGAGGCTGGCGTCGAGATGGTGCTTGAACAGGCCGCAGATGGCGCGGGCAGTGTTTTGTTCGGTTTCCAGGGGCGGTTGTACGGCGCGCGCAGCTTGGGGCAGGGGTATCGCTTGACCAATCTGCTTGTCAGAGGTTTGCAGCTTGGCGGGCCTCAGAATGCTCGGGCGCAGCTGCCAACGCCCCCATGGGCGCTCGATGAGGGGGTGAGCCGCAACAAGCCACAGGGTATAGGGCATCACGAAGACGCGGTCCGGCGGCTGCGTGGTTTTGGCCGAGAGGCCCATCAGGTCATTGACCGTTACAGAGCCCGTGACGGGGCGCAGCACCCGTCACCCGGTTCTGACCCCTCTGGGGCGGGGCCAGAACCGGAGGAGAAGCCTCCAGATGTCAGCTAGCGGCGTGATCGCAGCCTGATCTTTTGCCCCCGCCCGCCGAGGCGGGAGGGCTCACCTGGGCCAGTTTCATATTTCTGGGAGATCATATTTTATTTCATATTTTCGTTGTTCTCGATCCAATCTCTGATCATTCGGCGGATCATTTCAGGCCGTGTGGGCAAGTCGTCCTCTTCTTTCCGAAGGTTATCTATCTTTTTTATGATATCGTTATGGAGCCTGAGCATAATGCCGGATGAATCGACGGGAGGGCGGCCTTTTTTTACCATTTTACAATAGTTTCTCTCATTTGGAGTTGACTTATTGATATAATGGTATCATAATGAAGCGAGCAAGACAAGGGCGGCAACCCTTGCCTCGCTCTGAACACAACGATCTAAACAGGAGATCATTATGCCTAAAGACTATTTTAACGATCACATTGAACGAGCGACAGGCGAAACTTCTAAAGCCTCGCCGCAATCTTTGATGTTCGAGCGCTTGATCAGCAACCTGCAGTCGACGCTCGAAGAAGAGGTTTTCTTTGACGATTCCGATTGGCCGAGCGGTTTTGATTGGCACCATGAGGCCGATGCCGTCTGGGAAGGCCTGGCGGATGAGGCCACGTTGCTCGCCACCTTCCGGACACGCCGGCCTGCGGATCGTTTGCTGTGCCGCGCCGCGGGAGTGATCCGCCGCGCCATTTGGGCCAGCTCGCCGGTGGAGCTTAAGGCGGCGCGGATTAATCTGGCAAAACTGATGCAGAACCCGGCCGCGCCTGGCATTTACTTTATGCTGGAGGAAGCGGAGCTTTGTCTCGAGCAGATGGCAGAGCGCGCAGAGGCTGAAGACCAAGAGCCCCCGCAAGCCGATCTCGGTCTTTCGCCAGAGGCCTAACCCTTCAACGTTCTCAGATTTCTGTCCCTGACCGGCGCCGTGACGGCAGCCGGTTGGGTGATCTATTGCTATTAAGGAAGACATAGGATGACCCACCAACCCCTTTTGGATGGGCTCGAAGAGGTGTTTCACGCCCCTTCGAGCGAGTCCCATCACGACCTGCTTCAGTTTCCAAAACTCGATGCAGAGACCCTGCGCTATCACGGCAAGAAGTTTGGTCGGGCCGGCGAGTTGCTTGTTGAAAGCGTGTTCTTGAGCCTCGGGGTGCACTGCGTCGGCGTGGCAGAACATCTGCCTTTTGACTGCGTCGTGTTTCTCGAGCAGGGCGTTCTTCGCGTCCAGGTCAAAACCGCCACACGTCAGCGGGCTGGCTGCTTCAATTTCAACGTGTCGCGCGGATACCACCGTTCTCCGGGCGGCGTGCGCGGCTATGCGGAGAATGACTATGATCTGCTGGCGCTCGTTTGCCTGTCAGAGAACGTGGTCAAGTTTTCCGCAGATCGCCGCCGCGCGCAGGTTGTCGGGATTGAGGAGGTTGAAAGGCTCAGGCGTCAGCCCGGCGCAAGTTTCGTGGCTGCGTTAAGCGCGCTTGGGGTGGATCAAATGGCCCCAGCCCCTGCCGGCCCTGTGCCATTTTGCTATTGAAGGGAGCGCAGAATATGACCGAGATCTTGAACCAACGGCCGCTTTTTCCGAGCGTATTTTCTGCTTACCTCGCGCGCTCCACTGTTGCCGCGCTGCGCGAGAGCGCTCTGTCTGAGTGGAAATCGAATGCAGAGCGTTTTTATGATTATGGAGATGAGGAGGCTGACGGAGAAGCCTCCATTGACCTCTTGCAGCCGCCCCTGCGCCAAGTTGTTGAAGATGATATGCGGCGTAGCCCCGATGGGTTCGAGGGGCGACCTGCGGCAGAAACCATGACCGCTGCTGAGATCGAGCGGTGTTTTGCTGCTGGTGACGACCCTTGGGCATGTGCTGACCTAGAGGTTTCTCCGCTTTGGGAAATCAATCCCAGGCCCGCCGCTGTTCTGGGCACGATCTTAATGTGCGCCATGGTCGAAGACGAGCAGGCTTTGGCAAAGATTTTCCGACCGGGATGCATCACCTTAATTCTTTGCCCTTCAGGGCAGATGCGCTCCCAGCTTGAGAGTGTTGCGACCGAAGTTCTATCGCATTGGCAGGGGAGGCCGCCTTGCCCATCGAGCCAGCAGGCGGCGCACCATGTTTATGAAAGCGGCCCAAGCATCGTGGCGTCGGACCAGAAGCGCAGGGTTCCAAAATTCCGGCAGGCGATTGATAAAAGTCTGATGCGGCATGTGCCTGTGGTGGCAGTCTGCGGTGCGAAGAACCAGCTCTCGCCCGAGCAAGAAAGCCTCGTGCATCAAACTTTCCGCTGGCCTGGCATTTCCCCGGCGGCTGTTATCGAAGTGCTGCGGTGCACGCATAGCAATACCCGGCAACTTGCTGAAGATGAACTGCTCAGACGGCTGCCAGACGCGGCCGCGCTGCGGCGTCTCGAGCCGTTGCAAATTGCTGCAGCCTTCGAAGAGGCGACGACCCTTCGTGTGGCGGATCGTCTTTCGCAGATTACAGCCGCACAGAGGGGAGGGCTCTCCATCACTTTGGAGGACGTCCAAGGACTTGGGGGTGCAGTAAGACCTCTAGAGCAAATGCTGGCAGACCTTACAGATTGGCGAGAGGGCAGGGCGGTCTGGTCAGAGGTTACGCGCAGCATTCTGATGTTCGGGCCCCCCGGCACCGGCAAAACGATGCTCGCGCATGCATTGGCTGGTTCTGCCGGGATTCCGATTGTCGCAACATCATATTCCGACTGCCAGCGACACGGGCATCAGGGCGATATGCTTGCCGCTCTTTCTGCGGCCTTTGAGCGGGCTGCTCAGCAGGCACCGTCGGTTTTGTTTATTGACGAGATCGATAGCTTCTCTGAGCGCGCTTCTGGCAAGCAAAGTGACGGCTACCTGCGCGGGGTGGTCAATGGACTCTTAGAGCAAATCAACCATGCGGCTCAGGTGGAAGGACTTGTCCTGCTCGGTGCGACCAATCATCTGCAAGATGTGGACGCTGCGATCATCCGGAGCGGGCGGTTCGACGTGAAGTTGGAGATCCCCCTACCGAACCGTGCCGGACTTCTGGGAATTCTCGCCGCTAAATTGAAGCTCGAGAAGGACTCCGAGTTGGACCTGCGCGCAATCGCAGACCGCCTTCTCGGCGAACCGGGCGCCACCGCCGAGGCAATTGCGCGTGATGCGCTTGGCAAAGCGCGCGCGGAACGGGCCGCATTGGCGCAGCGACACTTGGAGGCCGCGGTAGATGAGATCGCGCCCCCGCTTAATCCAGCCCTGCTGCGCCGGGTTGCCGTCCATGAGGCGGGACATCTGATCGCGGCCCTATTGTCGCCCTTGCCGACCCCTCTTGGAGCTTGGGTAACGGCGCGCGGTGGGCAGGTTACGCCAGCCCCTCTGCCTACGATCACCCCTAAGCTTGCGGAGGCAAAACTCAGGATGTGCCTTGCAGGCCGCGCAGCAGAGAGATTGGTGCTGGGCGAGGCGGCCAACGGTGCCGGGCTTGGGGCGGCCAGTGACCTTGCACAGGCAACCCGTCTGGCTTTGGAGATGGACCTGAACTGGTCGTTCGGGAGCGCGGACTTGGTTTGGCGAGATGCGCGCCAGGTGGATTTTGACCGGCTTCCTCTCAGCACGCAGCGGAGGATCGAGGCACAGCTACAGCATGCAGACATGGCTGTAAGCAATTTGCTCGCAAACAACCTGCATGGTCTCAACCGGATCGCCACTGAACTGATCTGTCGAAGGGAACTGACCCAAAGCGATTTGAATGAGCTTTCCAAAGGGATGCTGCCTTCGCCGAGCTTTGAAGGCCCGCCCTCCGAAGGGGAATGTCTGGGCCATAGGGCGTAATGCCGACGCTCCGTCCGGTGGGCGGAGGGTCTTCTTTGTAAGACCATACGCATCGTACATCTTCGGCTGGTTCCTGTGAGCGCTCTGGCGGACCGTTGAATGCATGCGGTGCTCTGCGTCTGTGCTTTGCGGAGGCTAGTAGGCAGATCGCTCATGCCACCAGGCTCTGTGTTGAATGCTCACCCCCGGCTCTGAAACCCCGTGTCGCATGGCGGATTATATCCTCATGTGCAGCTGGACGGACGATGACGTCTCTGAACGCCCGTTGATTGATGTAGCAATAATCGCGTTGAGCGTGGATCAGCCGCCAGCCGTCGTGTACACGCCGCAGAACAACAAAGGTCGTGATGCTTCTGCCAATCTGTGCGCGTGACGCTTTCTTCCCGCCAGGTCGGTACCGCACCAAGGTGCCGGCTCTGTTTTTGACTTTAATACCATGGGCGTCCAACAGTTCTTCGAACTCTTGGGCGAGAGCAATCAGCCTATCGGCGCAAATGGTGTTGGCCCATGCCTTGCCGTTTACCTGCCCGAGCGCTGTGGCCAGCTTAGAGTGCATCGCCAGTTCAAGGTCGCGCTTTACGCGCTCGTTCTGCGCGATGGTGGTATGAAGCGCGTCAATCTGCTCAGGTGGCAGTGACGTCAGGCAATCTTTGGTATTGTGCTGCGCCTGATCGCGTTTGGCTTTGAGGACCTCAATCTGCGAGGTCAGTGCGCAAATCTCGTTGTTAAATTTTTGGCTCGTAACGACATAGTTCATAGTTCAAATTCCATTATAAGTGTTGTTGTGGAAGAGGCCGCCGGCACCTGTGCTACGCTGGCTCTTCCAAAACGGAATATAAACGAACGCGTTTAACGGATGATTAAAATGGGCGGGCATTTGGGGGAGGGCGGCTTTTGCACGATCTCAAACGCCCCCATGCTGCAGGTCCGTTTGTGCCAGATATCCTGCGATCCGGCACGGATGTTTAGCCTTCCCCCTCTCAGTCGCAGATTGACAGATTTTAGGATCGCATGTTTGGCTTCATTTGCGCTCGGCGCTCGCCGCGTGAAGCAAGTAAGCTTGCTGTCCGGGCTCTGAACGAGCGTAACGTTCGAACTGTCGGGCGGTGTCGTGATATGTAAGGGTAGGCCACGCCCACCTCGGGTGGGGCTTCGTTTGGTTGGTCTATATGGTCGCTAGGAATAGGGGCCGGCGCTTTCGGACGCGGAGGTCCTTTTGGCTAGAATAACATGGAAAGAACCGGATCGAAGGCGTGGCGCAAAGCTTTGGTTGTTCCGGCCGATCTGTTGGTTGCTAGGACATGGTATCTATCAAGCTGATGGCGAGAGCTGGATGGAAGCTGAACTGCAATGCCCCAGATGTGGGTGCAGGTTCCTCCGCTAGGAACCAAAAACCGCAGCAGTGTTCGAGCCCCAAGCATCGTGGCGCCGCTTGGCCGCTCGCTCGTCGACGCAGCCGGTCAGCTATGCCCGCAGTGGTCAGGTTGCAAGTCCGAGCACTTGGCTCGTCTTTTTCTCTGGCTTCGATTAAAGCAGTCAATGTATAAACCTTTGACAGTACGTCAGGAACCAGATGACAAACTTCATAATCGGCGATCCGCGTATTGTTTTTATTCACCTGCCAAAGACCGGCGGGACTTCTGTGCGGGATGCCTTAGGCAAACTCGAAGGGCGTTATTTTGGGCATGTACCAGAGCGGTTTCGCGGACGACCTGGTCTTGCGGTTGTGCGTGAGCCTAAGGCCCGATTCCTATCAGCGTTTCGGATGTTCAAGTTCGGAAACAAGCTTGAAGGAGACTATTATGCTGAGCCGCGCTGGCCTGACCTTACAATTTCTAAGGCGCTTGATGTGCTTGAGGACCCATGGGTCGGCTTTGACCGAAGTCACCGAGACCTAGCTTGGAACTTCAAACATCATATTATCCCGCAAACCCACCCATTCAATTGTCTCTTCTATGCAGATACCATTCTGAGGTTTGAGACCCTAGAGGTGGATTTTGCAGCATTCTGCTCGGGACTAGGATTGGCCACACAGTTGCCCCGCTTGCGCGCCTCTCGTGGGGGGCAAAAGCATGAAGAGACTTGGAACGCTGAAGATGTAGCGCGGTTCATGCTGCTCTTTGAACGGGACTACCGAATATTGAACTACGCGACCCCCACGGCGGTCGGTAAGAAGGGTATCACTGAGCTCAAATCTATAAAGCCTAAAGAAGACACGATATATGATCTTTGGTCTGTCTATTTTTCTGATCAAAAGGTCTTTGTCGCGGCGGTTGCCGATGCGCTACCGGATGCAAACTGTGCACTTGAGCCTTTTGCCGATGAGATCATTCCAGGCGCTCCCAGTGGCCCTTGGGCGGGGCGATCGAAAGACTTGATCGCACATTTCCGGAAACTTCAGCCTGAATTCGCGGGCGCCTCTCGTCTTTCGCATCTGCTGGCTTGTACAATTGTGGTGCTGCGCAGAGACCCGAACTGCGAGAAGGCTCTGGCGATTTTTTGGCGCATTCTGGACGAGCAGTTTGAGGTGATCCGATCAGAACTATCCCTGCGGTGGCTGGTGTCGATTGCCGATACGATCGCGGATTTTGGGCGGAGCTCGGGGGAGCGTGCGGTCGGCATGAGCGCCAGTATCTACGCCAATACTGCCAAGCTGCATGAAAGTGATCTCAAGCTCTTCTATCCGAAGCGGCCTTGGCCGCCCCGTAAGCGATTTACATCAGGAGGTGAGCTCTTTGATGGAATGCTAACCTATTGGGTGGAGAAAGGCGATATGATCGACAATATGTTTGCGCGGTCCATGAGGGTAGCGGCTTTAGAGCCGACAGCTGGAAAGGTTCTAATGGAGGTTATAGAGCGGTTGAAGCTCGGTCCCACTGTTTACCGGCGATTCAGCCGGATATCGGGCGTGACAGCAGCACCGATCTTAGACGATAAGATCAAAGATCGATTGCAGCGGATACTCAAAAAGAATGGTTGAGCGCGGTCGTTCGAACTTTACCGGTGATGATTTGGTAAAGAAGGGATTTGATTTGACCTTGGTCATGTTCGAGGCTGATATGATCAGGGGTTTCATATGAATAAAGGGCGCAAACCAGAGATTGTATGTATCGGGGCGCAGAAGGCAGGTACGTCTTGGCTGCATGTGACCTTGGCGACAAGAAGAGACATCTGGGTCCCGCCCTTCAAAGAGCTGCACTTCTTTGACCACAAGTTCATTGCGGAGTGTCGTCGGTGGGCACCTTGGCATGTCAGGCAAGGACTGCAAATGGCCCGAGACCGTCATCTTGCCACTACGGTATCGCCCGATGAGACCTATCTAGAGTACCTTGATCGCCTCCAGACCGCGCCGATTTTAAATGGCACGTGGTATAAGTACATATTCTCTCGAGCTGAGGTCGACCAAAAATGCTTGGACGTTACCCCAGAGTACTCTTGTATTCCAGACGAGGGGGTGGACTTCTTCAAGCGGTTCTTGCCGCGTGCAAAGCTGATTTACATCATTCGCAACCCCCTGGATCGCCTGAAGTCCCAATTGCGTATGAATGCGCACCGTAAAAAAAAGTTACCGTCTTCATCAAAGGAGTGGGAGGACTTGTTGGACATGCCGGCGCTTCAGACGAGAGGTGACTACCTCAGCAACGTACCTCGTTGGGACGCACGGTTTGCGCCAGAAAAATTGCTATATTTGCCGTATGGGAGAATTGCGAAAGATCCTCTGGGGACGTTGCGCAAGATCGAGCAGCATTGTGACCTACCTCCTGTTGAGTATCCGCAAGCAAAGGAGAGGGTCCACCAGACGCAACCGTTGCCACTGCCTGAACATGTCGTGGCACGGCTAAAAGCAATAGCAGCCCCCCAGGCTGCCTTCCTTCAAGATCGTTTCGGCAAGGCCTTCTACGAGGAGACTTAAGGCTGCTTGGTCAACGTCGTCACAACGTAAGTGAAATAACGGCCATGGGCTCGCTCTAGACGATCCTTGTAGGCAGAGAAAACGGCCATCTTTTGAGTGCATCAAACTTAGGCGCGTCGACGCCGTGACCTTTGGGTACTAAGATATGAAAAGTGAGCTCCGGCGTTCCCAACCGGGCTTCGCCGATCAGTCTCGAAGCGCGGGCAAGCCTACGCCTGTGGCTTCAAACCCACCATCGGAGGCCACCACTTGCCCAGTGACATAGCTCGCGCGGTCGCTTGCGAGAAAACATATGACATGCGCGATCTCTTGCTCGGAGCCGTAGCGGTTGAGAGGGATCGCCTCGTGATAGGCTGCGCGTATTTCAGGCGAATGAACCGCTAGCGCGAGTTTTGTGTCCACCGGCCCGGGGCAAACACAGTTCGCACGGATCCCGACTTCACCGAGCTCTGCTGCTTGCTGTTTGGTCAAATGGATCACCGCGGCTTTGGATGTGCCATAGGCGACCCGCAGCGTTGAGGCGCGCAGACCGGAGATCGAGGCGATGTTGACGATTGAGCCGCCTTGGGCAGAGAGCAGAGCAAGGCAGGCTTGAGACATTAGAAATACGCCGTCGAGGTTGGTCTCCATGACGCGACGCCAGCGGGCGAAATCGGTCTCGGCCAAGGGGCCGAAATCGGCGACGCCTGCGTTGTTGACCAGAATGTCGAGGCGCCCGAAAGTTTGCTCCACCTCTGCAACGGCCTGTGCGACTTGCTGCGGGATCGAAACGTCACAAGTAATGGCGAGCGCCCGGGGGAGGGTGGCCGCTGCCACTGCCAGCTCTTCCGCATCGCGGTCGAGTATGACAACGCGGCGGCCTTCGGCGTGGAGAAGCGCGGCGGTAGCAAGGCCAATGCCGCGGGCGGCACCGGTGATCAGGGCAACGGTATCGTTCATTTCAGTACACCGGGGAGGAAGAGTGAGAGGGCAGGGGCCGCCGCCACGATGGCGAGGCCGATGACGCTAATTGCGAGGAACGGCAAGGCGGCGCGGGCGATATGCTCCAAAGGTTGGCGCGTGATGTTTGCGGCGACGTAGAGATTGATTCCGACGGGCGGGGTGATCAGGCCGATGGCGAGATTCACCATCACCAGCACGCCGAACCAGACAGGATCCCAGCCAAGTTCGCGCACCACCGGTAGGAAAATCGGAAGGGAGATGAACATGACCGTCACGGGATCCATGAACATACCTGCGATTAGTAGGATCAGCATGATGACCATCAAGATCACTCCCCCGTTCTCCGACAGGCCGAGCAATTGGTTGGAGTATTGGCCGATGAGATCTTCTACCGTCACGACCCACCCGAACAGACTGGCATAGGCGACCACCAACATAACGACAGCAGAGGAGGCGGCGGCTTCGGTTAGGGCGTCGTAAAGGGCGCGGATGGTGAGCGTGCGGTAGGCAAAAGCGCCCACGGCGATGGCATAGACTGTAGCGACGAGGGCGGCTTCGGTCGGGGTGAAGATACCGGAGTAGATGCCGCCAAGGATGACGACCGGGGTCATCAAGCCCCAGAAGGACTCGCGGAAGCTCTGCCCAAGATCGCGCCAGTAGCCTTTGCTGGGCGGTGCGGGGGAGATTTTGTCCAGCTCCGCCCGGTTGGTCGATTTGATGAAGGGCAGGATGATCAGCATCAGCACGCCCATGAAGAGGCCGGGGATGATTGCCGCGATAAAGAGCGCGGAGATCGATGTCTCGGCAATAACGCCATAGATCACGAGGCCGATGGAGGGCGGAATGACGATCGAGAAGGCCGCGCCCGTGCAGACCAAAGCGGCGGCTGCGGCGCGAGGATACCCGTCATCTTGCATGCCTTTGATGATCATCGGGCCGATGGCTGCGACAGAAGCAGGGCCCGAGCCCGAAACAGCGCCCCAGAAAAGGCAGACCACCGTGCCGACGACACCCATGCCGCCGGGTAGGTTGCCGATGAGGATGCGAAAGAAACGGATCATCCGCTCGGCGATGCCGAGGGTGCCCATCAAGGTCCCTGCGAGGATGAAGAAGGGGATGGCGAGCAGGGCGTATTTCGCGATGCCGGTGGCGATCAGATCGCCTGCGAGGTCAAAGCCGAAGCCGATCTGCCACATGGCATACATGGCCGACAGGCCAAGCGCGAAGGCCACGGGGACGCGCAGCGCCATCAGCAGGAAGAAAGCGACGATCATTTGGGTGCCGGCACCCATGCTGGAGATATCAAACACCGGTTTACGCTCGCGGTTCTTGGCGCGTGGCGCGCCAGATTTCTGCGGCATGTTGCAAGTAACGAATGATGATCAGCGCAAAGCCGAAGGGCAGGCCGATCTGATACCACCAGGCAGGCACGCCGAGCGCATAGCTGCGGATGCCGCTGCCGATCTGGTTCATCAAGGTGGCCCAAGAGAACCAAGCGGAAGCCGCCAGAAGCAGGACCGAGAGGATTATCGACAGCAGAAACACGGCTCGGGCTGCAGGGCGGGGCAGGAAATCTTGAACGATCGTGACCGCCAGATGTTGCCCCCGCCGCGCGGCAATCGCTGCGCCAAATACGGTCAGCAGCAGAAAGCCGTTGGTCAACAGCTCTTCCGAGGCGGCGAAGGAATAATGCGTTGCATAGCGGACCACAACATTGATGAAACCGATCAGCGTCATGCCAAGAAACAGCACGGCACAGACGATCTTTTCAAACTCGTTTAGCAGAAATCGCATGGCTCTGACCCTCCCGGATCGGCGCGGCCCAGGTGCAGGGCCGCGCCGAAGCTTTAGTTCGCGGGTGTCGCGGCGATGGCGTCTTGGAAGCTACCGACGATGTCGGTGCCCACTTTGGCAGCCCAAGTGTCAAAAGCGGGTTTGGTCGCTTGGCGGAAAGCGGCAAGTTCCTCCTCGGAGGGCTCGTACACCTCCATCCCTTTGTCACGTAGGAATGCGATGCCCTCGGCAGTGCCTTCGCGGGTGATTTCGCGCTGATATTCCATGGCTTCGGTCGCGGCGGCGCGCATCTGCTCTTGGGTCGCCTCGTCCAGATCACCCCAGACTTCGGTCGAGACGCCGAGGAAGATCGGGTCATAGGAGTAGTGCCAAGCGGTCAGATGTTTTTGCACCTCAAAAACCTGCTGGGGAATGATCACGGCCCCAATGGGGTTTTCCTGCCCATCAACGACGCCTTGTTGAAGCGCGGTCATCGTCTCGCCCCATTGCATCTGCTGCGGGTTGGCGCCGAGCGCGTTCATCACGTCGATATACATCGGCCCGGCGACGCGCATGTTCAGACCCTTCATGTCTTCGGGGGTCTTGATTGGGCGGACATTGTTGGTGACCTCGCGGAAGCCATTTTCGCCCCAAGCCAGCACCTCGATACCTTTTTCGCGCAAAATGTCTTCGAGCAGTTTCGCCGGTTCGCCTTGGGTGGTCGCGTCCACCTGATCGTAGTTGGCATAGAGATAGGGCAGCGAGAAAACGGCCATCTCGGGCACCAAGGGGGTCACGTTGATCGCCGAGGTGACGACGAGGTCGAGCGCCCCGCGGCCCACCATTTCGGCCTGTTTCATCTGGTCGCCACCGGAAAGCTGCGCGTTGGGGAAGACGCGCACGTCATAGGCGCCGTCGGTTTTCTCAGACAGAAGCTCACCGAATTTTTCGGCTCCCTTGTGCCAGGTCGTGGTGTCGCCGGTGTTATGCGACAGACGCAGGGTGTCGGCGCTGACCGCGCCGGAGAAGACGGCGGTTGCGAAAATTGCGGCCAAACCCGCCTTTGAGATCATCTTCATAATAGTTCCTCCCTCATTGAGCCATAATGTGGAACAGAGTTCGTCGGCTCGGGCAAGATATTTCTTGCATTCAATGAGAGAATGCGCAGTTCTTTGTGTCTAAACCCCGGAATCCCGACGCAAGAGGTCCATATTATGAACGGCGGAGATCAGGCGACCCCCGCCAGCGGCAGTCAAGCGGTGGACCGTGCGCTGGCGCTTTTGCAGATTACCGGGCGCGGGGCCGGGCGAGGTGTGTCTTTGTCGGAGTTGATCGAGGCGTCCGGTCTGGGCAAACCCACGGTGCGGCGACTGATGCTTGCGCTCATTCGGCGCGGTCTTGTGGAACAGGACAGCGCCACGCGGCTCTATTTTTTGGGGGAGGAAAGCTATGTCCTTGGCACGCTCGCGACCCCGCGCCATGGGCTGTTGGAGATTGCAGCGGACGCGGCTGTGCGGCTTGCTCAGGTAAGTGGCGACACAGCCTTCGTCAACATGCGGCGCGGCTCGGCCGCGGTTTGCTTGCATCGCGAAGATGGGGCTTTCCCGATCCGGACCCATGCGCTTGAGACCGGCGCGCAGCACCCTTTGGGCATCGGGGCAGGGTCCCTCGCGATGCTGAGCGCGCTGCCGGATGCGGAGGTCGAATTAGTGCTCAGAGATAATGCTGAGCGGATGGCCAGCGACTACCCGGATTATGACGCCGACCTTTTGCGCAGTGATGTGGCGCGGACACGGGAGCGAGGTTTTGCCTTGAACCCCGGGCGGATCGTGCCCGGCAGTTGGGGCATTGGCGTGGCCCTTTCTCGCCCCGACGGGTCCGTGGCGGGCGCCATGTCGATTGCCGCGATCGAAAGTCGAATGCTGCCGCCGCGCGATGGTGAATTGGCCGAATTGTTGAAGCGCGAAGCGCGAGAAATTGAAATCCGGTTGGCGCGCAGGATGCCGCAGCCGGTACTGGAGGAGGATAAATGATGACGGACCCCTATATCGTGGGCTGGGCCCATAGCGCCTTTGGAAAAAGCGAGGCACCCGATACCGAGGCACTGATGGCCGAAGTGACAGGCCCGGCTTTGGCCCATGCGGGCGTCGAGGCCGAAGACGTAGATGGCATCTTTGTCGGTGTCTTCAATAACGGTTTCTCGGATCAGGATTTTCAGGGCGCGCTCGTTGGCATGGGGAATGAGGCCTTGGCCCGCGTTCCAGCCACACGTTACGAGAATGCCTGCGCGACCGGCTCCGCCGCCTTGCACGGGGCGATGGATTTCATCGCCAGCGGCCGGGGCAAGATCGCCTTGGTCGTCGGGGCTGAGAAGATGACCGCCACACCCGGCGCGGAGGTGGGGGATATCCTGCTCGGCGCGTCTTACCGGGTTGAGGAAGCGGGTGTTGGCGGTGGTTTTGCCGGGCTTTTTGGGCAGATCGCGGGCAGCTATTTCCAGCGCTATGGGGATCAGTCTGAGGCGCTGGCGATGATCGCCGCGAAGAACCATCACAACGGAATGCAAAACCCCCTTGCCCATATGCAGCGAGATTTCGATGTGGCCTTTTGCAATACCGTGTCCGAGAAGAACCCGCTCGTGGCTGGCCCCCTGCGGCGCACGGATTGCTCGCTGGTCTCTGACGGGGCGGCGGCGATGGTCGTGGCAGCACCCGAGATGGCGGCCCAGTTGCGGCGCGCCATTCGTTTCCGCGCCCGCAGCCATACCAATGAACCGCTGGCGCTATCGCGGCGGGACATCACCCGTTTTGACGGCGCGCGGCGGGCGTGGGTGCAGGCCTTCGCGGCAAGCGGGCTGACGCTGGACGACCTGAGCCTCGTGGAAACCCACGACTGTTTCACCGTGGCGGAGCTGCTGGAATACGAGGCGATGGGTTTGACCGAGCCGGGCCAAGGCAGCCGCGCCATTCGCGAGGGTTGGACCGCCAAGGACGGGCGGCTGCCGGTGAACCCCTCGGGCGGGTTGAAGTCGAAGGGTCATCCGATTGGGGCCACGGGCGTGTCGATGCATGTCATGGCGGCAATGCAGTTGATGGGCGAGGCGGGCGGCATGCAGATCCCCGGTGCCGAGCTTGCCGGGGTGTTTAACATGGGCGGGGCGGCGGTGGCCTCCTATGCCTCGATCCTTGAGCGGGTGGCGTGATGCAGCCCGTCTCTACTCGCGTCATGAATCTCTCGCAGTTTTTGACTGAATCAGCTCGGCGTCATCCTGAGGAGATTGGGCTGGTCTGGGGCGAAGACATTTGGGCTTGGTCCGAGTTGGAAGCTCGCGCCACGGCCTTCGCCGCTGCCCTGCGTGACCGCTATGGCATGCGCAAAGGTGACCGCTTGCTGGTGCAATCTGCCAATTGCAATCAGATGTTCGAAGCGGCTTTTGCCTGTTGGAAGCTCGGTTGCGTTTGGGTGCCCGCCAATTTCCGCCAAACGCCTGAGGAGGTCGCATGGCTTGCCATGTCTTCGGGGGCCAAAGGGCTGTTGGCGGGGGCCGAGTTCGACGGTCATATCGCGGCTTGCAGGGATGTTGACTTCACCGTCACGATCGGTGGTGAGGGGGAGGGTGATTACGACGCGCTTGTGGCCGAGTTCGCTGCGGTGCCGGTCACCGTGGCCGAGGTGGATCGCGACGATCCGGCCTGGTTCTTCTTTACCTCCGGCACGACAGGCAAGCCGAAGGCGGCGGTGTTGACCCATGGCCAATTGGCGTTTGTGATCACCAACCATTTGTGCGACCTGATGCCGGGCACCGGGCCGGACGATGCCTCTATCGTGGTCGCTCCCCTGTCTCACGGGGCGGGTATCCACCAGTTGACGCAGGTGGCCCATGGGGTGAAAACCATTCTCCCTAGTGGGAAGAAGTTCGACCCCGATGAGGTTTGGCGCTTGGTCGCCAAGTGGCGTGTGACGAATGCCTTTACCGTGCCGACGATCGTTAAGATGCTGGTCGAGCATCCTTCGGTTCATGAGCATGACCATTCCAGCCTGCGCTATATGATCTATGCCGGGGCGCCAATGTACCGGGCCGACCAAATCCGCGCGATCGAGGTTTTGGGTCCCGTTCTGGTCCAGTATTTCGGCTTGGGCGAGGTCACCGGCAATATCACCGTCTTGCCCCCGGCACAGCACTCCGCCGATGATGCCATGATGCGGATCGGCACCTGCGGCTTTGCGCGCACGGGGATGCAGGTTCAGGTGCAGGATGCTGCGGGCAAAGAGGTCGCTCCAGGCGAGACTGGTGAAGTGGCCGTGATCGGACCGGCGGTTTTTGCAGGCTACTACAACAACCCCGAGGCCAATGCCAAAGCGTTCCGCGACGGATGGTTCCTGACCGGCGACCTAGGGCATATGGATGCCGAAGGTTTTCTCTACCTTACCGATCGAGCGTCGGACATGTATATCTCGGGCGGGTCCAACATCTACCCGCGCGAGATCGAGGAGAAGATCCTGCAACATCCGGCCATCAGCGAATGCGCCGTGTTGGGAATGCCGGATCCGACATGGGGCGAGGTCGGGATCGCCGTCTGCGTCGCCCAAGGGGCCGCGCCTGAGGCCGATGCGTTGCTCAGTTGGCTGCGGGACAAGGTGCCGCGCTACAAAATGCCGAAAACCGTTGTCTTTTGGGATGAGATGCCAAAGTCGGGCTACGGTAAGATCACTAAGAAGATAATCAGGGCCGAGCTGACTAAGCGCGGGGAGCTTGCGGGTGCCTGAGGCAAGACGGGTACAGCATCCTGGACGGCCAACGCCTGCGCGTGTCAGCGCCGTACCGTGTCGTGCAACACGCCGTCGGGTGAAGTTATCCGCGGGATTGACCCTTATGCAGGCCATGATCGACGCTGCTGATGGTACAGGCGCTTGGTTCGACTTGACTGACGTATCGACCGAGGTACTCACCTTCGTTTGTCCCGCACCGGCTTCTGATGACAGCCATGTAGCGTGGTACAGTGATGAGAAGGTTTTGCGCAACGCGATAATTCGCCAAGCCGGTGCGCATTTAGGGCGTCGGGAAGGGGAAGCGTTTGCGCATGTTCATGGCCTTTGGGCTGACGCAAACGGACACTGTCATGCGGGTCATCTTTTATCGGAGAAAACTGTTCTGGCAGTTGATCACATGGTGGATGTTTGGGCCCTGGAAGGGGCGATGTTCGAAAGTACACCGGACCATGAAACAGGGTTCATCTTGTTCCACCCAAACGGTACTGGCCAGGTGGACAACCCTAATGCAGTCCTGGGAACAATTCGACCAAACGAATTGCTTAACGAGGGAATCGCAAAATGTGCGGCGACCGCAGGACTGTCCGGAAGTACCGTAAAAGGTCTGGGCAGTTTGGTCGGCACCAGACTGAAAGGCCAGTCAGCCCTGAACGATATTGCCACTGAAGTCCTGCTGGTTGGTTCTACAGCCCAAAACGTAATTGCAGTCGGCTTTGATGGCGCACCTATCTGCGGAGAGTTGTCACCGCTCTTGAACCGAGTCTGCGTAACTTTTGAGGTTCTTTTGGTGTCGCAATCGGATTGATATGAACAAGGATGCGTGTTGCATAGGCAGACCCTAGGCTGCCTTACTTCAAAATCGTTTCGGCGCGGTTTCTTACGAAGAGACTTGGAGAGGAGCCCGGGCCAAGCCTTTGCTTAATTTTGCGCCTTAGCCTGGTTACGCTTATCACCCAATAAGGGTAACTTTCGGCATGGCTGCAAGGGTCGTAAGGTCGAGTTCATATTGCACATCCATACGGGTTTGAAGGTCTTCATCGAGCTGGATAATCTTGCTCAGCAGCTTTGCATTCTTGAGCTGCTGGCATGCATGTTGCGTGGTTGCGGTTCGTGTTTTGCGATCAAGATGATCGCCATCTATGCCCAAAAGAGCTGATAAGAACGGCAGCACAACTTTGTCTGGTTGTTCAAAATTCCAAACTGTGACCTGTGCTCTGGGGCAAGCCGCTGTGATGCGAGAAACGAGATTGGCCCATGAATGCACTGGGGCCGAATTATCAGAGCGGGGCGGCGAAAAATCGTCATCGGCAAGCAGCGCCGCCCAGCATTCAGCTTGGGGTGCTATGGCCAGATGCAAATTGAGCCTGCGATCCGAAAAAGCGCGATCGATGTTCTGAACCCGGCGCTTGGCTTTGGGGAACATGGTCCTTTTGGTAAGCATCTCGCTCACAGGCCCCAAAAGTGCGTGCTCGCTAATGACAATATGCTCAAACCCATCAAGGGCCGTTCTGCTCAACACGGGCTCTACTGCATCGTTCAGTAGGCCTAAGTTGTCGGTGGCGATCATCGATGATCGAAGGTGTTTAACGTATTCGTTGCGCGATACTGGCTTGATGGAAGTGCTTTGTAGGACTTTCCTCAAATGGCCCGATATGTTCTCCGTGAGAGCCATGGCAACTCGGTTTGCCCCGAAATGGACGGAAGCTGATTTGGGGCTAGACATCATCAAGCTCTAGGAACCCATGCTCGGCAATCGTTTCGCGGCCTTCAGCAATTGCTTTAGCTGCCATAGCTTGTTGAGTGGCTTGGTAAATAAGAAGTTTGTATTTCAGCTCTAGTGCAGCCAAGCCCGGTTGCAGTCGCGTTAGCTCATCGTCGGTAAGGTTTTTTGCCGCCGCGTCGGAAGCGATGATCGCGCGAAAGAGGTCTGCAACCTCTGTCAATCTGGTCGCAACAAGGTCTCGATCTTCTGCTACGACATTATCTACCTTGATAGAGAACGCGTTTGCTTCTGTGTCGATGCTTAGCTTGAAGCTCATGGCCATTTCCGTAAGTTGCGCTGCCCGTGGCATATTTTCTAACATGGGGTGGATGGCCTACGCCATGGGTTTCTCGCGGGGGATAAGAAGAGATAGCAGGCTAAGCGGGCGGTTAGAAGTTGCTCGTGCGAGACTTCTGGGTGTGATGCAAAGCAGGAAAAAGGCTTCAGCTGAGGTGCGGCGTGAAGAGTGGCTGTGAGGAGACTTCGACATTTTCTAGTTCTATCGGTTTGGCCCAAATGTGATGGGCCCCTGTCGCGCGGTGTGTTTAGCGACGGAAGCGCCCGAAGCCCTTGAAACGGCTGCCAACGCCTTACCCAAAGCTTTTCCTCAGACAATTGTTGATATTGTGAGTAGGGCGGTCATGGACCGGCTTGATGGCCTGAAATTGCGTAGCACGGCCTGAGGCAAGAGAACTTACGCAAACAGCAGGTGCAATGGGGAGAAGAGGGTGGGGTCTGAAGGGCTACGCTAACTGGTCCATTGCGTGGGGAGTTCAAACAGGTCGATAAACCTGCGGCACAACTCCGTGTTGCCGGTGATTTCGGTGTCGACCGTATCCGGAACCTCGTCGCCGTAAAACACTACCGCAAGGAGCGGGGCAGCGGGGGCGGTAAAATGCAGGTCGGGGGTGTCAATTTCTCCGCGTGTCACAGGCATCGTACCATTTTGTAGGTGGGCGGCGAAGTTGGCCGTACCGATGGAGAACTGAACCACAGCTGTCATGCCCTCTGCGGCCTCGACATTAAGCATTGTTCTCAGCGATAGCATGAAAGAGGCCGGCGACAGGGGCAGCGTAGGGTCGTGCATTGGCGAGGCTGCGGCCCAACGGCCCAACTCGTTTATGATCGGTTCAGCGGCATATCCCCACTCCGTCAGCCCATAGAGTTTTGTTGGCACGGGTTCTGGCGCCGTTGACCGGATGATCACGCCATGCGCCTCAAGTCCATTGAGTCGTTCGGTCAGTACTTTGGCGCTTAATCCAGGAAGGTTGGCGCGAATATCGCTAAAACGACGTGGTCCGAACATCAACTCCCGGACGATTAGCAAAGACCAACGTTCGCCCAGCAGTTCCAATCCAAAAGCGGTGCCGCATGCGTCCCTATACCATCGCCCATGAGGGGATCTTGCAGGTTTGGTTTCTTTTCGTAATGACATAGTTGATTTATGTAACCTGCGCATCTTAACCTGTCCATATCGGACCTGCGAATCGTGGAGGTTGCATCAAAAAACCCTCCCGGTGCCAGTGTTCACAGACAGTGTCGTTCATGCTGCATGATGGCGCAGTCCATAACCTAAAAGGGAGATAAACCATGACCTATATCGCCGGGATCTTGACCCCCGTCCCAAATGAAAACAAAGAGGCCTATGTCGCAAGCGTTCGCAAGGCTTGGCCGCTGTTCAAGGATTACGGTGCCTTAGAGATGGTGGAAGCCTGGGGCGACTACATCCCAGAAGGCGAATATACGGACTTCAAAAGCGCCGTGGCACTAAAGGAAGAGGAGACTGTTTGTTTCTCTTGGATCATCTGGCCTGACAAGGAAACGCACGACAAATGCGGCGCCAGTATGCAAAGTGATCCGCGCTGGCAGAATATGGATATGCCCTTTGACGGCAAGCGCATGATGTGGGGTGGGTTTACCCCAATCGTTGCAGAAAAGGCCTAAGTTGTCGCGCTTGACCATCGGGTATAGCCAGCACCAATAATAGTAAATGGTTCTAGGTACACTAGGCAACAATTGCCCAAAATAAACGTTGCTTGGTGAAGCCTACACAAGCCACCAATGGCATTGGCTGTCAAGTCTCGGGTGGGGACTTTAACGAGTGGCATATTCAGCGCTCTCACCCTCGGGGTGACGAGGGCCTTGCCAACGGAGGTCGACAAGGCACTCTTTACCGATCAGAAACTTGCTTAAGGCTCACGACCAGTAAGTCATTATACGCGCAAACAGGTAAGCTCCGCTAGCCGAACAATAGTGCATGATAGCATTCGCGGTTTCGGTCTCCCCATTGAAAGGGGGATGAGAGTTCCTTTAGTTGGCAATGCGCATTGCATCAGGTGGGGTGCCATTGGCTACTTGGGCGCGGAACCAATTTGGCTGGCGACCTTTTCCCGTCCAGGTTTGGGTGGTATTTTCTGGATTGGCATAGACGGGTTTTGACGGCTTTCGCGTTGCTTTGGCTTTGGCTTTTTTTGGTTTTGCGGTCTCAGTGTCTGAAATTTCTCCCAGAGAGAAGCCGAATTCGGCGGCGGCTTTCGCTGCGGCCTTCTTCGCGTCCCGATGGTCTCGGGCACGCGCTGCTTGGAGGGCCTTTTTAACATCGCCCAGATGTTTCTCGAGTTCTTTGCGAGACATGGACTTCAGTACAGACTTTTCAATCATATTGTTCTTTCGTTCGCGCGGTTTGGTAAGGTTTTGCTTCCACTTCATATGCTTGCGATGCAGTTCATATCAAGTCGGAATTGTTTTCTAATGAAATCGACTCAGGATAGTTTTGTTTTGGATGGCCGAATGGCAGCTATTGAACGTTCCTGACTGGATCGTTTGCTCCTTTCAGTTTGTATTCCCTAATTCAGCCTTTAACGAATCGTGGGGTGATGGAGCATTTGTATTGCGCAGTAGTGCTAAACCGCTGAAGTGTAGCTATCTTCCTATTTTTTGTGGGTGTCTTTAGGCGCCTATGTATTTGTTTTTATTGAAGATGTACGTCTTTGTAGTGCGTATTGGTAGAGCTGCGCATCGCGGTGATGATATGCAAGAAAGCGCTCCCGCAAGTGGTCGTAGGTATGGGCGGCCTTGGGGCGGGGTCCTGTGTTTTGCACGAAGGGTTTTAGGGGGCGTTTGATCAGCTGCGAGAGGGTTGCGAGGTCTCGCGTGAATGTTTCAGTTACGCCGATAAAGTCTATTCTCTGCCAGGGCAGGCCTTTTAAGAACATGGACTGATAGTTGCGCAAGGCAGGGTGGAACAGGTAGGTTTCTAGGTCCCAATTTTCTGACAGGACGGTTCTGACCAGTGGGTCTGGCATGGTGTCTGGATCGAAGGTTTGCCAATAGAAGTAGTTCGAGACGGCCCTTGCGAAGGGTTCGCGCACCCAGGTGATGTAGAATGGCTTCCGCCAAGTGAGCGCGCGATGGTATTTTTGGGCTGGAAAGTGGCCATGTACCAGCTGGACCGATTTTGGGAGTTGGGTGAGGTCTTTTCTGTAGCGCCAAGCCAGCTGAGGCAGGTTGAGCGAAAGCCATTTTTGATGCGTTCCGAGGGGCTCTACGCCTTGCGCTGCAAGGAGGGCGTGATCTCGTTCGTGCTGATAGTCAAATTGGATCTCATTTGGGGAGAATGCGTGTTTTAGGGAGCTAGCAAAGCTTGTGCCCGCAGTTTTTGGTATATGAACTGATACGTAGAGCATGTGGGAGTAGCCATTGTGTTGCGAGGCGTTCGTCATAGCCTAGGTTGTGCGCTTCAGAAAGACCGCGGCCTGCTGTCGGTAGGGGGGTGAGGATTGGCGCTTTATGCATGGGCGTCACTCAATCATTCAGGCCCTTAAATTGTGCCCAAAGTTGGGCTGGCCGGGCGCGATGTAGTCGTGCATAGATAAAGCCTGTGGGACCTGCGCTTTGTTTGTGGGCGAGAATGGGATGGGTTCTGGGCGTCTTTTATCGGCAACGTAGGAGGCCCGCCCTGGGGAAGGATACTTCTGTGCGACGTTTGCGAGCGACATGTTTTTCAGCAGCCTTCTTAGCCTTTCTGGGGCTTGCGGGCTGCGGCTTTACCCCGGTTTACGGAACCGGGTCGCCGATTGGCCAAGTGCTGGCTGATATTCAGGTCGCGGCGCCGAGCAGCCGCGAAGATTATATGTTCGTCCGCAGTATGGAGGAGCGATTGACGCGTAATACTCAAGGCCGAAAGACCCTGCGATACGACCTGTCTCTTTCAGAAGTCGGTCTGGATATTATAGATGTGAGCCGCAGCCAGGTTCTTGGGAAGGTAACCTACGAGCTCATCGATGAGGCCAACGGAGAAGTGGTGGTCTCTGGTTCGGTGGAGTCGTTCACGTCTTTTTCGACGGTAGATGATTTTCCGACGCTGATGCGCAACGACGCTCAAGAGCGCTTAATCAATATTCTCGCTGACCGGGTCATGTCGGACCTGGCGGCGAAGCTCGCCATGACTTGATGGTTTGCCGGCGTCGCAAGGCGCCAACTTGTATCATGTTCGCCTATAAGCAAGCGGCTTAGACCGCGCGGACACGGCTAGGTGCTTTCCCGGTTTGCATCCTGCTGCTCGAAAGCGAGGAGAGGGTGCTAGAGCGTGCCATTTTGGCAGAGCGCCAACAATCAAGCGGGATTGTTTCCGTTAGGTAAACCTTGATTTTCTTGCCAGATGAGCTTTGTGGACATACTATAGTAAGTCACTAATCCTTTGGTATGTTTTTTCTGGACAAAGGTTGTGCCGAGCTATGTACGATAAAAAGTATGGACGCCCTTGTCTGGTTGCCGTCTGGGGAGATGGTGCTTTGGGGTTGGTGATGCGCGTTATTTGACGTGACGTTGCGCAGAGTGATGGAGCTGCCAGTTGGGCAAGTTTGAGAGCAGCAAGAGCGCGCAGGGGCGCGATCAAGTAGCCGATCAAGTCGGGTATAGCTCGATTCCGATAGGTTTGTTGCGGTCTTCAAACGATACGGGCCCACGCAGCACTGGTATCTCGGTCACCGCTGGTGCGATTGGCATGGGGCTGGCCGCGCAAAGCGCGTCTCAAGACGGATTGATGGCATTCGCAGCCACTTTGCCTGGAGCTGACGTTCTGGTCTCTCTTGCGAAGGGGGACACCCAAAGTCCTGCACAATCCGCGGATGTTGCGGGGGGTGAAGGTCTTGGTGGGGCTTCCCACTCTCAGGGAGCCGCAATCGAGGCTGAGGTTGACGTTGATCCTCTTCAAAAGACGGCTTTTGAATCCGCTGATGCCGAGTTGTCTGTCGCGCCGGGCATAGAAGAGGGCCAATTCACATCGCAGATTGGGGTCGATGCGAGCACTATTGGCAGCGTCTCAGGGCAGGGTGTGGCAAGCCTCCCGGCCAATCTCTCTGCAGACGCGCAACTCAATGTTGAGGCAGGGGCTGGTACAAACACCCCTGCCATTACGATTGTGCCTGGGGATCGTGTTCTTCCTGACGCTGACGATATTGTAGGAGATGAAGGCCCAGCCGGGGCGATCATAGGATCGGTCATCGGCGATGACGGTCTCGTGGGCGGTGTGCTCGACGGCGTCGTTGGAGACGGAGGTCTGCTTGATGTCGTGGTGGGCGAGGACGGCCTCGTGTCGGGCCTTCTTGGCGACGGCGGCGTTATCGATTCAGTTCTAGGCGACGGTGGCCTCGTTGATGGCCTTGTCGACGGCGTACTTGGCGAAGACGGCGTTGTCGATGCTCTGCTCGGCGATGACGGTCTCGTTGGCGGCGTGCTGGGTGACAACGGTGTTGTCGATATGGTGCTGGGCGACGACGGATTGGTCGGCGGTATTGTTGATGACTTGCTCGGCGATGACGGTCTCGTCGGTGGCGTGCTGGGTGACAACGGTGTTGTCGATATGGTGCTGGGCGACGATGGATTGGTCGGCGGTCTTGTTGGCGACGGCGGTGTTGTTGATGACTTGCTCGGCGATGACGGTCTCGTTGGCGGCGTGCTGGGTGACAACGGTGTTGTCGATATGGTGCTGGGCGGCGATGGATTGGTCGGCGGCCTTGTCGGCGACGGCGGTGTTGTTGATGACTTGCTCGGCGATGATGGCCTTGTCGGTGGCGTGCTGGGTGACAACGGTGTTGTTGATGTGGTGCTGGGCGACGAAGGATTGGTCGGCGGCCTTGTCGGAGACGGCGGCGTTGTTGATGACCTGCTTGGCGATGATGGCTTCGTCGGCGGCGTGCTGGGTGACAACGGTGTTGTCGATGTGGTGCTGGGCGACGATGGATTGGTCGGCGGCCTTGTCGGCGACGATGGCGTTGTGGGTGGCCTGCTCGGCGATGACGGTCTGCTTGGTGGATTGTTGGGCGGCGGTGGCTCTGAGCCCACTGAGATCGTTTCTGCGGATTTGGTTGATGCGGCGATCCCCGATGTTCCAGATGTTCTGGAGGCGGGGGCTGGGACTGTAGCCCAAGTTGCGGACGGCGTGCTTGGCGATGGTGGGTGGGTCGACAGTATTGCTGGCGATGATGGCCTTGTCGGCGGGGTTTTGAGCGACGACGGCGTCGTCGATATGGTGCTGGGCGATGATGCTCTGGCCGGCGGTCTTTTGGCTGAAGGTGGCGTGGTCGATGAGCTTGTCGGGGATGATGGCCTTGTCGGTGGGGTTTTGGGCGACGACGGTGTCGTCGATATGGTGCTGGGCAACGACGGTCTTCTTGGCAGCGTGCTGGGCGGTGGCAGCCCTGAGGTCGAAGACGCCGCCCCGACAGAGCTGCCGGATGCAACGCTCGTTGAGGTTTCAGAGGTTCTGGACGCAGGCACGGAGACTGTAACGCAAGTTGTTGGCGATGCGCTTAGTGAGACGGGGCCGATTGGCGGTATTGTTGGCAATGATGGCGTTGTTGATGACCTTCTTGCGAATGACGGGTTGGTCGGCGGGTTGCTGGGCGGCGAGGCTGCTGAAGCCGAAGATGACGTTCCGGCGGCGGTTGAGACGACACTCACCGAGGTTTCTGATGCTTGGGAGGAGGGGGCTGCAACTGCTGGAAGCGTGGTGGATGACGTGGCTGTTGTTGGTGGTATCCTTGGTGGTCTGCTGGGCGGACAGGCTGCGGCGTCTGAGGCTTCGCCTCTTACCGAGGAGCCGGTCGCGGATGCCTCGGGTGAGACAACATCTGAACCTGATGATGCTCAAGCATCGTTGGGCCAAGACGAGATCGATCCTGTCACTTCTATAGAAACACCTCAGAGCTCACCTGCCACCGACGTCTCTGACGCTGCTTTGCTTGATGATGTGTCGCCCTCAGAAGATGCAGGTGATGATGGGTTCCTCGATACATTGGTCGCGGGGGCTACAGAAGACCTATTGGGGTCTGCTGAAACACTTCTGGACCCCAGTGACCCACTTCTTGACGGGCTGCTGGGGGAGGATGATGTCTTCGGTCTCAACGTGGTTGAAGGTGATGAGGGGGATGATTTGTTTGCCGGGCTGGCAGGTGAGCAGGGGCTTACCGGCAGTTTGGTTGAGCAAGATGTCCTTGGCCTGTCCAATTCGGGTGGCGAGGATGCGCCTGATGCTGAGGTCGATAATCTGTTGAACGACATCCTTGCGGGTGGTGTGAGTGACATCACCGGCGAGGATGGGGCGTTCGATGCCCTGTTGAACAACGATGCGGCGGCCGAAGAAGAAGGCGAACTGCTCGCTGCCGACGATGCGGCCGTTGCCGAAGCGGGTGCTGTCGAGGGCGCACTCGACATTCTCTTCGATCAGAGTGCAGACTCAGGACACTCTCTCTTAGGTGGATTGCTCCAGGAGACTTCCGACCTCGACAACGGCTGATAGGCGTTGTCTGAACACTTAGGATCGGCGGCTATACGGGGCTCCGTTTTCGCCGCCTTTAGTGTGTTTATTGCGGTCTAAGCTATCCTTAAGGCTGTATTTTAAAATTCTGTCACAAAATCGGCTCAATTGGGCTGCATCCTTTTGGGCGAGGGGGGTTTCCGCTTGTAACGAAAGGCGCGAAAAGCTCTAATTAAACTACTTTAGGTTGGCCGGTTATTAGGCTGCAGCATCACTTGGTTGTGGTGCATATTATTGACAGAAAGGGCGTGTTTTGTCCGTTGGCGTAACGCTTAAGCAAAGAGGGGCCTCTGAGAGCGAGGACGTGCAAGCTGTGTCCAACATGTCTTTGGGCGCTCCGGCAGATATTGCACTTGCGCAGGGAACGCCTGCCATTGTCGGCTCCGAGAAGCTTGGCCCTGATTTGGCCCTGAGTTTTGCGGATGGCAAAACGCTGGTGGTGCGGGACTTTTTTGTGGTTGGTGAAGAGGGCGACTTCAGCCGCCTGCTGCTTCCTGATGGCGAGGCTTTTGTCACAGGTCTCATGGGCCCGGAGCCAATCTATAGCGCTCAAGAGGATGCCGCAAAGCCGGAAGTGCATGGGTCCGAGACGGACGCGGCACCCCAAGCCGACATTCCTGAGGTTGAGGGGGGCGCTGGAGAGAGCATGGATTGGTCTGGCCCGCTGCTTCTTGCGGGCACCGGCCTTACGCTGGGAGCAGGTGTCAGCTTTCTGTCGGAAAGCGATGAGGAAGAGACAGCTGATGGGGCGCCAAGTGAGGCGGAGGAGCTTTCACTTGCCGTCGACGAAATGATGGGGGCTGAGACCGACACGGTGGCACCCGAAGAATACGACTCCGAGGCGTCGACCGCCGATCCGGAGGCCGCCCACAGGCCCGAGGGCGCAGCTATGGAAGAGACCAATCCGACGGAGGATGCCGTGGAAAGCGCATTTGTCGGGGGGGCAAACATGACGGGAGCAGAGCTGCCGATGGCCGCGGAGTTCCCGCATGATTTACCACCAGAATTGATGACGGAGTTTGTTGGATGAGAGTTGCAAAGCGCAATTGGAATGTTTTCAGAGGCGCTGCGGGTTGGTTCTATTCCACGGCTGCCTTCGCGCTTGTTGTTGCTTTGGCCACACCGGTTAGCGCCCAAGTGTCGTTGCGCACGGCCGTATTACAAGCCACCGAACGAGACGGTGAGGTTGCTGCTCTGCGCCAAAAGGTGGCGAGCCGGTCCATCGACATTCAATCGGCCCGCGATGAATATTACCCCAGCATCAGCGTTTCGGGCGACACCTCGACGACAGATTCCGACGGTCCTGGGATTACTCTGACGGTCTCACAGGTCCTGTTCGACTGGGGGCTGATCCGCAGTAAGATTAACGCGGCATCTCATGTCCGTGTGCAGGCAGTCTCGGATCTGAAAATGGCTGTAGAGGGGCTGACCCTCCAGGTGGCCGAATATTTTATCGATATTGAGATGATCGATCGCAAGATTGAGCGGACCCGTGATTATACGGCGTTCGCTCAGCGGATTGCCGACCAGGCACAAGCCCGTGCTCAAGCGGGGATCGGTGACAATGGAGAGGTTGCGCGTGCCCGGCTTGAGATTGCACGTGCAGAAGACCAGTTGTCGCAGCTTGTGTCGAACCGTCGTATCGCATTGTCTCAAATCGAATTCCTAGTCGGCCGCCAGGTGGGCGCCATCGTGGTGCCGCCTGATCTTGGCTATGCCCGTCGCTATGCGGAAGCGGCCAAAATCCGATCCGCGGTGCGCATTTCTCCCGATTATGTCGCGGCCCGTGCCGGCGCGGATGAAGCCGCGGCGGGGGTAGAGACGGCCAAGGCCTCACGCCTGCCCACGATCAAATTGCAGGCCCAGGGTCGCGCGGCGCTGAATGGCGGCAAAAGCAGCGCCGCTATTGGTCTTTCCACGGGGGTGGACCTCAGTTCCAGTGGTCTTGGGCGCCGTAAGATTCAGTCAGCGGAGCTGAACCTACAGGCGGCAAAATCCACATTGGTGTTCACAGAAAGAGAGCTGACGAATACGGCCACCAGTGCTTTGCAGCAGATTAGCATTCTTCGCCGAACAGAGAACGCCCGGGCGCAGCAGCTGCTGGAATCTCAGCGGGTGCTGGACAACTACGAACAGCAGTTCATTGGCGGTCAGCGCGAACTTTTGGACCTGCTGACCACCGGCCGTGATCTTTACGATTCCGAGATTGAGAAAATTGACACCTACGAGGAGCGCAAGCGCACGGAATACCAAGCCGCGCATGATCTGGGTGTTCTAGGCACACTGATCATCAATGCGGCGTCCTAGATTTGGGGACGGTTGGTAAAGCACTATGACGCATGAAGGAGCAAAGATGAAAGACCATGACTGCGCGGGCTCCTTGATCGCTGGCCTTGTTGAACTTTGCCGGGTCCAAGGTGTCACGACGTCGCCCGAACAGCTCACTGACGGTCTGCCAAAATCAGGTGGTGCGGCACAGGGTGAGCAGATGGCGTCTCTTGCGCTGCGTCGGGTCAACATGAGCTGTCGGATGAGCCGGGAATCTCTGGACACTTTGCCTGCGCATTGCCTGCCTGCCTTGGTCTTTCTCAAAGACGGCCGCACCGTGGTTTTGGAGGGGCTGCCTGAGGCTCACGCACGGGTTATCTTGCCTGAATCGGGTGGCGGGCGCGCTTTATGGCCGCGCAGTAAGCTTGATGAGATGCATGACGGGCGGGTCTTGATATCGAAACCGATCGATATCGTGAGCAGCCGGCTAGATAATTCCAAGGATGGCCGACACTGGATTCTGGGCCCGGTTCTGAGCAACTGGGCCGTCTACCGAGATGTTGTTTGGGCATCTTTTGCGGCCAACTTGCTTGCGGTTGCGACAGCCCTGTTCTCAATGCAGGTTTATGATCGGGTGGTCCCGAGCAACGCTTTTGATACCCTATGGATCCTTGCCAGCGGTGTGGGTATTGCCATCGTTCTGGAGCTGGTGCTGCGCATTATGCGCGCGACGCTTGTGGATGTTTCTGGGCGTGATCTTGACCTGAAACTATCGGCGCAACTCTTTGATAAGGTTGCGAACATGCGGTTGAAGCATCAGCCGCCCTCCACCGGGGTTTTTGCCAATCAAGTGCGCGATTTTGCCACTGTGCGGGACTTCTTCACATCCAGTACCGTGACCGCCATCTGCGACTTGCCGTTTGTGCTGATCTTTGTCGGTGTGATCTGGTTTATCGGGGGGCCTGTGGCGCTGGTGGTGCTGGCGGGCGTGGTTCTGTCGGTTTTGCCCGGGCTGGTGATGCAAAAGAAGCTTGGGCGCGCCTCAAGAGAAAACACGCGTGAGGCTGCCGCGCTAAACGGACTTTTGCTGGAAACGATTTCGAATTTGGAGACTGTGAAAGCCTCGCGTGCTGAGGGCCGCCTACAACGTGCGCATGCCCAGCTGTCGGCCACGATGGCGACGACGGCGATTAAGACCCGCAGCATTACCAACTTTATGACCCAGCTTGTCAGCTCAGTGCAAAAGCTGGCCTATGCAGGCGTGATCATCACCGGTGTTTATTTGATCAGTGCGGGTGAGCTGACCGTGGGGAGCCTGATTGCTTGTACCTTGCTCTCGGGCCGTACGATGGCCCCGATGGGGCAGGTGGCTGGCCTCTTGGCGCGGTGGCAACATGTGCGGGCGGCGATGGAAGGGCTGGATCAGATCATGGATTTGTCCGTCGAACGTCCCGATGATCGCCACTTTGTACGCGCGCCTGCGCTGTCAGGTGCTTTTGTGCTGGACGACGTGGTGTTCCGTCATGATCCTCAAGCGCCGCCGGTCCTTTCTATCCCTGACCTTTCGATCAAAGCCGGTGAGCGTATTGCGCTGCTTGGGGGCAACGGGGCTGGGAAGTCGACGCTTTTGCGCATGATGGCGGGATTGACGGATCCGCAGTCGGGCAGCGTGTTGGTCGACAATCTGTCTTTAAGTCAGATCGACCCGATCGATCGGCGCCGTCAGATTGGCTATCTGCCGCAGAGTGTTGCGCTGTTCCAAGGCACTTTGCGGGACAATCTCCTTTTGGACCACGGCCTGCATTCTGACGAGGAGTTGCTTGAGGCTCTCGACGCGGTGGGTTTGGGGACGTTCGTGCGACGTCATGTGCGTGGACTTGACCTTCAGTTGCAGGGCAACGCGAATGTTTCTGGTGGGCAGCGCCAGTCAATTGGCCTCGCACGGGTATTGTTGCAAGACCCGCGGATTGTCTTGCTCGATGAGCCGACGGCGGCTTTCGACCACCTCACTGAAAGCAAGGTTATCGCCCATATGAAGGAATGGCTGCAGGGCCGGACGACGATTATTTCGACGCATAAGCGGGAGCTGTTGGGGCTCACGGAACGCGCCATCGTGCTGAAGGAAGGCCGGGTGGCACGGGACGGTGACCTGCTGAGCATCCTGAACACGGCCCGGGCCAATGCGGTTCAGAACAAACCGGTGAAGGCTGTAACATGACCACCGTCGATGAGATGCCAATCAGCCATTTGGATGGCAGCCACCGGCGTCAGACACTGAAGGTCGCGCGCTGGACGATACGGACGGTGGTCATCACTTTGATCATTGCTGTCGGATGGGCATCTGTCGCTCAGATCAATGAGATCACACGGGGCGACGGGCGTGTTATTCCTCTGCGCCGGATGCAGACGATCCAAAGTCTGGAAGGCGGGATTCTTGCGGAATTGGCGGTGCAAGAAGGGGATATTGTGAAAGAAGGTCAGACCTTGGCGCGCCTTGACCCAACCCGGTCTGAATCCGCCTTTCTCTCAGCAGAATCCGAGATCACCGCTTTGGTTGCAGAGGTCGCACGGTTGGAAGCAGAAGTGCTTGAGCGCCCTGTGTTGGACTTTGGCGAAGCGCCAAACAGTTCAGAGCTGACCGAACTAAAGCTGTTCAAGGCCAGGCGGACCAAGCTTGAGGCGTCCCTTGAGGCCCTTGAAGCCGAACGTACGGCTATTCAAGAACAAATAGATATCACGCGGCCCTTGGCGGCCAATGGTTCTGTCAGCCGTATCAACTTGCTTCAGTTGGAGCAAAAGAAGGCTGAGCTGGACGGTAAGATCAGCGAAACCCGCAATGTCTATGTGCAAGACGCCTATAAGGACTTGGCTCAGCGGCGAGCCAAGTTGGTGATGATGCAGCAAGAGCTGGTCCAAAAGCAGGACGAGTTTCGGCGAACGGAAATCCGGTCTCCAGTGTCAGGTCGGGTTAACAATATCGAAATCACGACACTCGGGGGCGTGGTTCAGCCAGGCGAGCCAATCATGCAGATTACGCCCACGGATGACCAGTTGATTATCGAGACAAAGGTCAAGCCGCGAGACGTTGCGCTGATTGCCCCGGGCATGCCCGCGAGTGTTAAGATTACGGCGTATGATTTTGCCACATATGGCGATCTGCGCGGTGTGGTGACGCAGATCTCCGAAGACACGGTCGAAGAGGATACGCCCCAAGGTCCCGCCGATTTTTACCGCGTTATGGTGCGCACAGAACGGAGCTATTTGGAGCGGTTCGGGGAGCAGTATGCAATCCGCCCTGGGATGATTGCCCAAGTTGATATTGAGAGCGGGGATCGATCCATTTTAAGCTATCTGACGCGCCCTATTCTTAAAGCGCGCCTTCATTAAACCTCGGTGGCGGGGCCGCTGCTGGCTCTATCCACTAAAAATACGACATAGAGAGTGCTGCCCTTGTCTTGTCTGCTGCCACCCTTAAGCGCGTTCTGCGCTCTGCCTTCCCTTGTGTTTCGATCTGCACCACTGGCGGTCGCAATGACAGTGTTGCTGCCATGGGCCGCAGCAGCCGAGGCACAGAATGTGCGCAGCGTGGAGGTTCGCGGTGCACAGTTTATCCCCGAGGACGATATCCGTAAGACTTGCGGGGCCGAAGCCGGGATCGCCTATTCTCAATGGGAGCTGATGGCGATCGAGGAATGCCTGATGTCGACCGGCGTGTTTGAAGCGGTGACCCTATCGCTGGAAGGTGATTTGCTGGTTATCGACGTTCAGGAGTTGGACACGCGGCCCGGCCGGATTGATGCAAGCCTTGCCTATGTCTCACAGGATGGGCTGACAGCCAGTTTGTCGTTCGAGCGCTATAACCTGTTTGACCGCACTTACGGTGCGGTGAGCCTTGAATACGGCGAGGAAGTACAGCGCTATAGTGCGAACCTCTATCGGACAGAAGCCTTCGAGACGTCGCTGGACTTGGGGTTTGAAGTCGTAGCAGGACGTGAAACCTTTGATGACCGCAGCTTTAGCTATGAGACGGTAAGAGCCGAAGCCTATCTTGCTTGGACGCAGGTGCCCGCCATACGGTTTGAAGGGGGCATAGGATACCGAGATCATCGGCTTTACGATCTTGATCCGAGCGCCAGTGCCTTGTTGGTGCGCGAACAGACCGACGGTATTGCAGCACCCTATGTTCGGTTTGGGCTGGCCCATAACAACTGGCCTGAGCCAGACGAAGGTGAAGCCCGGTGGCAGAACTTCGGCTACAGTGTAAAGTTGGATCAGTATTTTTGGAACGTCGGTACATCTGATCTGCTCTCCGATACACGCTTTGAAGCACGCATGCAGTTCCCGGTGGCAGACAAAACCCGTTTGCTATTTGGCTTCGATGCGGGCGCGGTCTCTGGCCTCGATGGCAACGCCTCCCGGGCCATCGATAGGTTCTACCCAGGCGCAGATAGTTTCCGCGGGTTCGCGCCGCGGGGCATTGGGCCTCGCGACGGGGAAGACGCCTTAGGCGGCAACAAATTCGTGCGCGCGTCGATCGAGTTGCAGCGCGATTTTGGGGAGCTGCTACAGACACCGGTTCTCGGAGGTATTTTTATAGATACCGGTGGAAGCTGGGGCTTAGAAGATACGCTCGACGGGGCTATTGATGATGGTTGGCATCGCAGAAGCAGCATTGGTGTCTCGCTCACCCTCGACATTGGGGCAACCCCGGTTGCGCTCTATGTCGCCACCCCAGTAGAGCGCGAACCTGGCGACGCACGGCAGACATTCGGTCTGGGGCTCAGTACACGTTTTTGAAGAAGAGCGAAGCTTGGGGGCAAATTAGGTGATTAGTTCGCGGTTAGCTTTGATAAGCATTACGGCGATAAATTCGTTTTCAAACGAAACCTAAACTGTTGAGACTCTCAACCTGGCCTGATTGTGATCCATGCTGTGAGGATGAACTAGGTCAGCACCTTTATAATGTCGCGGTTGCGGCGAGTTCTCTTACAAGTGAAAGGCATGGTTGATCTAGATAGAACACAATGGGATGCGCAAAACGTTTGGGTTACTTGCAGTTGGGCTTTGCTAGGCTTGATTTTTCCAATACTCTTTGTCAGCGTCAGAGCATCACCTCGATAAGGAACGGCCCCGGCTCCGCGCTGACATTCCTGATTGTCTCGTAGAGAGCTCGCGGGTCGGAGACGCGTCTGCCGGGGACGCCCATGCCGCGGGCAAGCTCGACGAAGTTCAACTCCGGACGGTTCAATTCCAGCATGTTCAGCGCCTCCGGCCCGGGGTTCGCGCCGACCTTGAAAAGCTCGTGCTTCAGGATCTGGTAGCCGTGGTTGGCGAAGATGATCGTGGTCACGTTCAATTCCTCGCGCGCTTGAGTCCAGAGCGCTTGCAGCGTGTACATGGCCGAACCGTCCGCTTGCAGGCTGATCACCGGGCGGTCGCGGCAGGCGACGGCGGCGCCGGTAGCCAGCGGGATACCGATGCCAATCGCCCCGCCAGTGATCGCCAGCCACGACATCGGCGGCGCCCCCGTGGAGCGCGCGGCCACGGAATTGGCGCTGGTCAGGCTCTCGTCCACCACGATGGCGCCCTCGGGCAGGGCCGCGGCTATGGCGGTCGAAAGTGCCGCGTCGTCCATCGGTCCCGAGGCTGGCGGCTCGCAGGGCGCGGTAGCGGGGAGTGGTCGGGGCTTGGCGCCGATCTCCTCGGCGAGGGCGGCGACGGCAGCGGGGCCATCCTGATCGAAATCCGCCAGCGGCAGCACGTCGCAGTCTCCGGGCAACAGCAGACTGGGCCGGTCGGGATAGGCGAAAAAGGCCACGGGGGGCAGCGCCTCGATCAGCACGGCGCGGCGGAACCGTGACAGCACCTTCAGCGCATCGTCGATCGGGTAGGGAATGCGGTGCAGCTCGAAATGACCCGCGCCGCGTTCAGCCCGGCGCAGCGGCCCCGAGGCCATGACCTCGGCCCCGGTCGCGGCGCCGATGTCCGACAACCGTTTCAGGGCTTCGGGCGATTCCAGCACGCCGCCGCCACAGAGGATAACCGCATCCGGCCCCAGCGAGGCCGCAGCACGGCGCAGCATTTCCGCGTCGAGCGCGCGCGGCTGCGTCGCTGCCGCCCGTTCTGCGGGCTCCATATTGCCGCCTTCGTCCCAGCCGATATCGGCGGGAATAATCAAGGTAGAGATCTGGCCCGGGTGGCCCCAAGCGGCCGCGAGCGCGTCCATCGCGTCACCGGCGATGGTTTCGGTCGAGCGGACGGTGCGGACCCAGTCGGAAAACACCGCCGCGGTGCCCGGCACATCGGCGGTCAGCGGCGCCTCGTAGCGCAAATGCCGCCGCGCGTGGTCGCCGACGAGGTTCAGGATCGGTGTGCGCGCCTTGCGGGCGTTGTGCAGATTGGCCCCGGCATTGGCGAGGCCGGGCGCGAGGTGCAGCAGCGTCACCGCAGGCTTGCGGGCCATACGCGCATAGCCATCCGCTGCGCCAGTCACCACCCCTTCGAAGAGGCCGAGGATACAATGCATCAGGCGAGTGCGGTCGAGCGCATCGACAAATTGCATTTCCGAAGTGCCGGGATTGGCAAAACACACGTCTACGCCTGCGCCGTGCAGGCTCCTGAGCAAGTTCTCTGCGCCGTTCATCTACTGTCCTATCTTCTGGCCTGCGGTGACAGACTCTCGTTGTTCCTTGGCGGCACGCAGCACGGCCAATCGCCGGGTCAGCTTGCCGCTGTCGAGCCTCGGCGCCGGCGTTTGCCGGGCAGCGGCGGCTTCGGCATGATGACAGGCCACCTCGGTCTCCCCGATCTTGCGCTTCTCCGGGCGCGCCTGGCGGCAAAGCTCCGTGGCCATCGGGCATCGCGGGTGGAATGCGCAACCGGGGGGCACCGCGAGGGCCGACGGCATGTCGCCTCGCAATTCCGCCGGATGGCGGGGCGCGCTCGGGTCGGGCAGGGGAACCGCCTTTATCAGGGATTGTGTATAGGGATGCAGTGGCGCCGTGAAAAGCGTTTTGGCCGGTGCCTCCTCCACGAAGCGGCCCAAATACATCACCGCGATACGGTCGGCGATGTGGCGCACCACGCTGAGGTCGTGGCTGATGAAGACATAGGCGAGCCCAAACTCGCGTTGCAGATCCTGAAGCAGGTTGACGATCTGCGCCTGCAAGGAGACGTCAAGCGCTGAGACCGGCTCGTCGCAAACGATCACCTCGGGGCGGGTCGCCAGCGCCCGCGCGATTCCGACGCGTTGGCGCTGGCCGCCGGAAAACTCATGGGGGTAGCGTTCGGCGTGAAAACGCGACAGGCCCGAGAGCGAGAGGACCTCGTCGACCTTGGCATCCAGCGTCCCGGCATCGGCAAGCTCATGCAGTAGAAGCGGCTCGGTCAGGGTTTCGCGCACCGTCATCCTTGGGTTAAGCGACCCGTAGGGGTCTTGAAAGATGATCTGCATCCGGCGTCGCGCGGCGCGGAGCTCTGCGGTGGACATTGCGGTGACCTCGTCGGAGCCAAGCTTGACGGTGCCAGCGGAAGGCTCGATCAGACGCAAGAGCGAGCGGCCGAGCGTAGACTTGCCGCAGCCCGACTCGCCTACGATCGCAAGGGTTTCGCCGCGTGCAAGGTCGAAGCTGACATCGCTGACCGCGCGCACCACCAGCTTGCCGCGGCGGAACATGCCGCGCGAGAGGGTGAAGTCCTTCGACAGGTTCGCGACGCTCAGTACGGGGTCGGTCATGGCGCGGGGCTCCTTTCGTCGATGGGGGCGTACCAGCAAGCGACCTCGTGCCCCGGCCCGATTTCGCGCATTGGTGGCGGCGTGCTACGACATTTGTCCGAGGCCAGCGGACAGCGCGGCGCAAAGCGGCAGCCGGGGATCTGCGCCCATGGCGGGGGCAGGGTGCCGTCGATGGTCTCGAGCCGGTCGGCCTTGTCGCTGATCCGCGGCACGGCAGCCATCAGCCCGATGGTATAGGGGTGCTGGGGATCGGCGTAGAGCCGGTCGGTCGGGGCGCGTTCCACCACCAGCCCGGCATACATGACCACCACGTCGTCGCAGGTCTCGGCCACAACGCCGAGGTCATGGGTCACCAGCATAATCGCCATGCCGGTGCGGTTTTGCAGGTCCTTCATCAATTGCAGGATCTGGGCCTGGATGGTGACGTCAAGCGCGGTTGTCGGCTCGTCGGCGATCAGCAGGTCGGGGTCATTGGCCAGCGCGATGGCGATCATCACCCGCTGGCGCTGGCCGCCCGAAAGCTGGTGCGGATAATCGTCAACCCTTTTGGCGGGCGAGGGCAGGCCAACAAGATCCAAGAGTTCGATCGCCCGCTTGCGAGCCGCGTCGGGCCGAGTGGTACCATGGGCGCGCATGGTCTCCGCAATCTGCTCGCCACAGGTATATACGGGGTTCAGGCTCGTCATTGGTTCTTGAAAGATCATCCCGATCCGGCCGCCACGCAGGGCGCGCATCTCACGCGGCGACAGCGCCAGCAGGTTCTGCCCATCAAAGGTGATTTTGCCGCCGCGGATCACCCCGGGGGGCTGCGGGACCAGTCCCATCACCGCGAGGGAGGTCACCGATTTGCCGCAGCCGGATTCACCCACGACGCCGAGCGTTCGTCCCCGGTCGACCGACAGGCTGACCCCGTCGACCGCGCGCATGACGCGGCCGCGGTCCTGAAAGCCGACCTGAAGGTCTGTCACGGTCAGAAGTGGACTCATCCGGCGACCTCGTAGGTCAGTGGTGAGACGTCGCGCGGGTGTCGACCGGCGAAGTCGAGCCCGGTAAAGCGCCCCTCGGCTCGGCGCTGCGCTTCTTCCAAGCGAGCAGTGGCGTCGGCGAGGTCGAAGGCCGCAACCTTGCCGTCGCTGACCACCTGACGTCCGTCGACAAAGACGTCTCGCACCGCGCGTTCGGCCGCAACGTAGATCAGCGAGCGCAGCGGGTCGCGTAGGGGCCGCATTGCAGGATGGGTCACGTCGGCCATGAAGAGGTCCGCCTTCATGCCCGGCGCCAGACGGCCGATGTCGTCCCGCCCGAGGATCGCCGCGCCGCCGACGGTGGCGGCGTCGAAGATATCATGGGTGCGTAGATCGAATGGGTTGCCGGACATCAGCCGCGAGTTGATCAGTGCGTGGCGCATCTCTTCGAGCATGTTGTGCGGGTAAGTATCGGTACCGATCCCAACCGGAATACCGCCACGGAGGTAGCGCCCGACCGATTGCATCGAGATGCCGCGGCGTTGGAATACTGTGGGGCAATGCGCGACTGCAGCACCGCTGTCGCACAGCAGAGTGAAATCGTCGGCCTCGGGCCAATGCAGTGAGGAATGGCTGTTGAGAAAGATGCCATGACCGATGATCGCGCCATGTTTCAGCACGCCGAGATCATGCAGCCACTCCAGCGGTGTGCGGCCATGACGGCGGGTGATCTCGTGGAACTCGACAACCGATTGGGCGGCGTGGATCTGGAACGGCACGCCGCGCGACTGCGCCTCGTCAAAGCTGTCGCGGATCAAGTCAGCGGTGCAGGTGTCGATTTGCGAAGGTGAGACCATGCCCGACAGCCGCCCCGAGGGATGTGCGTTGGCCTTGTCTATGACCTGCATCGCTTCGGCCATGGCATCGCGCCCGGCCTGTGCGTCCCACTCATATTCGACGACATGGCCGTTCTTGGTGAACCAGCGCGCCGAGCGGTACATCGGCGCCAAGACCGCGCGCAGGCCGGAACGGTCCAGAAGGTCGATCCAGTTATCATAGGGGACCGAAAGGTCGGTGAGAGTGGTCACACCCGAGAGCAACAGTTCCGACAGCGCCACTTCGGTGCAGGCCGTGGTGCCGTCCGCGTCGGGTCGGAACAGGGGCATGAACTCATAGAGCGAGCTCATGTAAAGCGCGGGACTGCCCAATTCGTCTAGGAAACCCTTGTTCATCGGCTCGGACAGCGGATGCGAATGGATGTTTACCAACCCGGGCGAGACCAGCCGCCCGCGGCCATCGATCTCGCGGTCGAAATGGCCATTGAAATGGCCACCCACCTGCAGAATGCGGTCGTCGCGGAACACAACGTCCTCGCCTTGCAGGTATTCGTGGCGGCCAATATCGTTGTTCCATGCAACGATCCACTCGGCGTTGCGGATGACGGTGGTTGCTGTGGCGCTCATGTCGGGGGTCCTTCGTGCGAATTGGGGCGCGGATAAAGAATTAATGAAATTGGGGTGAGTGGGGGCCGGTGTCCGGCCCGCCTTGGGGTCATTCCTTGTATTTGAGGTCGAGACCCTTGTAGAAACCAGCGCCGTAGTTGTTATGCGGCTGGATGGGCTCGAGCTTGTCGGATTGCGCGATGAACATTGGCTCGTGATATAGCGGCAGCCAGACGGCGGCGTTATGCACCTTTTCCAAAACCTTACCGTAGGCCGCGGCGCGGTCCGTGTCCGACAGGGCGGTCTTGCCGGTCTGCAGCAGTTCGTCGGTCTCTGGGTCGTTCCAATTCATCCGGTTCGGCGTCGGCATATTCTGGGAGCGGAAGTAGAGATTGAGTGCATCGCCGGAAGAGACGTAAGGATAGCTCATTCCGAAGACATCGAACTCCTGCGTCGCAAGCTTGCCCCAGGCGACGGTCGCATCGAAGGCCTGGATTTCCATTCCGACGCCGATCTTGAGCAGTTCGGCTTGAACGAATTCCGAGATCTTCTGCCAGCCCGAGCCGGCGAAGACATAGGCCGTTGGCCGCAGCTCCACCCCGTCCTTGGCGCGCACACCATCGGGACCGGGCGTCCAGCCGGCTGAGTCGAGCAGCGTCTTGGCCTTTTCGGGGTCATGGCGCAGCAACTTGTCGTCAAGTTTACTGTTCCAGTCGAGCGCGGCCTGCGAAACATAACTATAGGCCGGCTCCACTTCGCCGAACATCAGGTCCTCGGCTAGGGCTTCCTGGCTGACGGCAAGGTTCATGGCCTGCCGCACGGCCGGGTCCGAGACGGTTTCCTTGTCGATCTTGAACCCCATAAAATAGGTCCAGAAAGCGTTGTCTGACTGCTGTACCGACACCCCCGGCGTATCGCGGAGCTGTTGCAGGGCGATGGCGGGCACGTATTGCGTGGCCTCGGATTGGCCGGTGACCAGCGCCACGGTGCGGGTGTTCTCTTCAGGCACGATCTGCCAGGTGATCTTGGCCAAATGGGCGGCGCCGTCGTTCTCGTAGAACGCCGGGCCCCAGTTGTAGCCCTCGTGGCGGGTCATCACCATCTTGTCGCGCGGGGTCCAACTTTCCCAGCAGAATGGGCCGGTGCCGACGAAACCGTTGATGCCGAAATCCTCGCCCAGTTCTTCGACGCTTTCCTTGGCGATCACCGTCGCGAAGCTCTGGGTGAGCTGATAGAGCAGTTCGGAAAACGGCTGTTCAAGACGGTATTCCACCGTGCGATCGTCCAGTGCCACCACGTCGGCGACGTCACCGGCGCGCCATGAGACTGGCGAATTGGTCTCGGGATCGATCCAGCGCTTCATCGAATAGACCACGTCCTCGGCAGTCATCTCCCGGCCGTTGCAGAACTGCACTCCTTCCTTAATGTGGAAGGTATAGACGAGCCCGTCATCCGAAACTTCCCAGCGTTCGGCCAACCCGTCGGTCACGGTCTGCATGTCGGGTTCGAGCGAGACTAGCGTGTCGCCGAGCATAAATAGGGCCTCGGCGGCGGCCCGGGCGGTGGTCTTGTGCGGATCGTAATTGTTGCTGTCGACCTCGCGCACGATGGTCAGCTCCTGCGCCGCGAGTGGGGCGGCGAGGGCCGTGAGGGCGGTTGCGGTAAGCAGTCTTTTCAGTGGCGTCATCTTCGGTCTTCTCCTCTGTTGGCGCCCCGATTGCCGGGGTCGGTTCTTGGGTTATGAGCGTAGACGCGGGTCCAGAACGTCGCGGATCGCATCGCCGGTGATATTGGCGGCCAGCACGATCACGAAGATCGCCAGCGAAGGGATGATTGCGATATGCGGGGCAAAGAGCATGAAGTCGCGCCCCTGCGAAGCCATCATCCCCAGTTCCGCCGCCGGTGGGCGTGCCCCGAGGCCGAGGAAGCTGAGCGCGGCCCCGATCAGGATGATCTGGCCAAAGCGCAGGCTAACGAAAATCATGATCGCTGAGATGCTGTTGCGCAGAAGGTAGCGGGTGAAGAGCGCGCGGTCCGACAGGCCAATGGCGCGCCCTGCCTCGATATACTCCTGCTCCATCACGCCGATGGCGATGGAGCGGGCGATACGGGCGCTGTCGGGCACGGTGGCAATGGACAGGGCGATGATCACCGGCAGAGCTCCGGGACCAAAAATCGCCACCAGCGCCAGCCCCAGAAGGATTGCCGGGAAGGACAGCATGATGTCCGCAAACCGCATCACGTAGGGATCGATGCGCCGGTAAAAGGCGGAGAGAAGTCCCAGAAGGGAACCGACAGTGCCACCGAGACCCACGGAAAGCAGGCCGATAAGAAGGGTTAGTCGGGTGCCGTAGAGCAGGCGGCTCAGGATGTCGCGCCCCTGACCGTCGGTGCCGAGTAGATGGGTCGCATTGCCACGCTCGGCCCAGACCGGTGGCTGCATTACCGCGCGGGTGCCCTCGTAGGGATCATGCGGGGCGAGGAAAGGGGCGAAAAGCGCCGCAAGGGTGATCCCGACCAGCACGATGAGCGCCAGTGCCGCGGCCCGGTCGCGCAGCAGGGCTTTCCACCAAACCTGCCGGCGCGGGGCGGTATCGTCGAGCGGAGCGGTCGTGCTTACATTCATCGTTTCTGCACCCTTGGATCGAGAATGGCGTAGAGAATGTCGACGATCATGTTGATTATGATGAAGGCCAGCGCGAGCACGAGGATGCAGCCCTGCGCCAGCGGGTAGTCCGACGACAGGATCGCGCCGACCGACAGCCGGCCGATACCCGGATAGGAAAAGATCGTCTCGGTCACCACCGCGCCGCCCAGGAGATAGCCCGCCTGCAGGCCCACGAGGGTGACCACCGGGATGAGCGCGTTGCGCAGCCCGTGCCGTAGGATCACCTGCCGCTCGGTCAGCCCCTTCGAACGGGCGGTGCGCACGTGATCGAGACGGAGCACCTCGAGCACCGAAGACCGGGTCATTCGCGCTACCGGCCCGATGAAGATCAGCCCGAGCGACAGCGCCGGCAAGGCGATGTGGCGCAGCCCATCGACGGTCCAGAGCGGTCCGCCACGTCCGATGAAGGGGAACAGCTGCCATTTCACGCCGAACCATTGGATCAGCAGCAGGCAGATGAAGAAGATCGGCAGGGAAACCCCGGCCACCGAAAAAGCCATCACCGCCCTGTCCAGAAGTGACCCGCGCCAGACACCGGCGAGGGTGCCCATGGCGATCCCGAGAGGGATCGACCAGATCAGGCAGGCCAGCATCAGCTCGACGGTCGGCACGATCGCGGCCGCAAGCTCGCTCATCACCGTCTTGTTGGAGATGAAGGAGCGACCCAGATCACCCTGCAAGACCCGCTCGACATAGCCCCAGAACTGCGCCCAGAGCGGGCGATCGAGCCCCATCTTTTCGCGGATCTGCTCGACCACCTCGGGCGGGGCCATCGCCCCAGCAAAGACCCGCGCCGGGTCGCCGGGCGAAAGCTGTACCAGCAGGAAACCCAGCACGAGCACCCCGATGAGCACCGGGATCGATTGCAGCAGACGTTTGGTCAGCGTGTCCAGCATTGCCTATGCTCGCTCGAAGACGACATCGCCGCCAAGCACGGCCAGATCACAACGCGTGTCGAGGATGTCCTCGACGTCGATCTCGAAGAGGTCCCGGTCAAAGACTGCGACATCGCCCAGCTGCCCGGGGACCAGTTGACCCTTTACAGTCTCCTCGCGGGCGGCATAGGCCGAGGCCCAAGTGTAGGCGTGCAACGCCTCTTCCATGCTCAGGGTCTGGTCCGGGCCGAGCAGGGTGCCTTGCCGGGTCTTGCGCGTGACCATGTTGTAGATCACCGGCATCGGTGCGATTTCGGTCACCGGGCAGTCGGTCGAGGCCGAGGGGTGCAGACCTGCGTCGATCCAGCGCCGCATCGGATGCGAGGCGGTGACCCGGGCTTTGTCCAGCACGGTGAGGTAGAGGTCCCCGAACCAATAGAGGAACGACGGCTGCGGCACCGGCAAGACATGCATGTCGACCATGCGCTGCATCTGGTCCCCCGACAGCCAACCGCAATGTTCGATCCGGTGGCGGCGATCGGGGTCGGGACTGTCCGCCAAAGCGGCCTCATAGGCGTTCAGAACCTCCTCGATCGCCGCGTCGCCGATTGCATGGATCGCCATCTGGTAGCCCTTGCGGTGGGCATCGAGGACCATCGCGTTCAGCTCTTCCTGATCGGGAATACAAAGCAGGCCCTTGTCGTCCGGATCGCCGCCCAAATAGGGCTCTTTCATCGCCGCGGTGCGGCCCCCGGCGCTGCCGTCGGTAAAGATCTTCACTGGCCCGATACGGAACATCTCGTCGCCGGTGCCGGTCACCAGCCCCTCGTCATGAGCCTGCGACAGGATTGAACGGGTCTTGTCGCCCATCAGCACACCGTAGGTGCGCACCGGCAGGCGGCCCTCGCGGTGGGCGCGCTGATAAGCCTCCATCTCGGTCCAGCCGTCGCGAATGCCGATCGCGGCCTCCATGCAAGAGGTGATGCCGTAGGACAGAAGATCGTGGCCGCCGCGTTCGATCGAGCCGACGAGGTCCTCGACCGACTTGCGTGGCATCACTGCCATCAGCGGCTCGCGCCCGGTTTCGGCCACGAGCCCGGTCAATACGCCGTTTTGCTTCTCGATCAAGCCGCCTTCGGGAGAGGGTGTGTCGTTGTCAATCCCGGCGGCCTGCATCGCCAATGTGTTGGCGACGGCGAGATGGCCATCGGTGCGCACGATGTAGACCGGATGATCGGGGCAGGCCGCGTCAAGCTCGTGCAGCATCGGATGGCGTTTTTCGTCGAAGGCGAAATGATCGTAACCCCGTCCCACGACCCAATCGCCCTTGGGGGTCTGCGCCGCCCGCTCGCGTAGCGCGTCGAGCAGGCTTTGGAGCGTTGGCGCCGCCGAGGGCCGCAGGTCGACCTCGGCCATGGCGGTGCCGTAGGGCAAGAGATGCATGTGGGCGTCGTTGAGCCCGGGCGTCGCGAGGCGTCCGTCCAACTCGATGACCTTAGTCCCGGGGCCGCGCAGCGCTTCGATCTCCGCGTCCGTCCCGGTGGCCATGACCCGCCCGCCACCGATGGCGATGCTCTGGGCAAAGCCGAGGTTCTGACCCCGCCAGATCTTTCCTCCCCTGAGGATGGTGTCGGCGCTTCCGCGTGGCTCGGGCATCGAGAGGATCCTTTCGGAATGGATTGGTTAACCACATGTTAATCAATCCCCCCCGATGTCGGTCAATCTGGGACAAACGAGGCCGATCGGGGATGCACGTAGCGCGAGAAGCGATATTAATGCATTGTTAATAATGTAAAAAATATACCTCTTTGTTCACTCTGAGGTATATAGAAAAATTTATTCTATCGCTGTGATCGGTTATATATGTCGGCGCGATGCTGGTGGGTCATGATTGGAGAATGGTGAATCTCCTGCCCGATAATCTCGAGGAATCGATCCGCGATCCGGCGTCTGGGGCCGTGGATTCCCGGGCCTACCAAAGCCACGGCGGCGATCTGGGTGGCAGGGTAGAAGCGCCGGATGGAATAGAGGTTCGAGGCAAAAAGCTCGGCTACATAGGGGTCGACCACCGCAACTCCCAGCCCCTTCTGCACCATCGCGCAAGCAGTCTGGGCAAAGCGCGTTTCGATCTTGGGCCGGTAACGAATGCCCTGTCGGTTGAACGCGGCCTCGACCAGGGGTGTGATGACCTCGCCGGCGCTGATGATCCGGTCATTCTGCAGGTCCGCCGGTCCGATGGTCGCTCGCTTGGTTAGGGCATGGTCGCGCGGCACGATGACCACCAGATGGGCCCGCGCTAGAAGATGCCAGGCGCCCTCATTGATATTACCGAATGTGAGTCCGAGGTCGGCCTGTCCCATATCGACCGCTTCGCGCACTTGGGCATCGTCCCGAACAGTGACCACCACGTCAAGCTCGGGGAACTCGTCCATCAGCGCATCCAACGCCACTAGTGCGACGCCATGCCCGACCGACGGTGACGCGTAAATGCGCAGCGGCGACAAGCCGACCGTGCCGACGCGTGCCACCTCGTTCCTGAGGTTCGAAACGGCGTTAAAGACCGGAGCGGTGCTCTGCGCTAGACGGATGGCAGCATCGGTGGGCCGCAACTGACGGCCGTCACGTTCAAAGAGGTTGACCCCGAGGTCTTCTTCTAGTTTCCGGATCGCCGCAGAGACTGCAGGTTGGGAGATCTCTAGCAGTTCAGCGGCATCGGTGATGCGTTCAACCTTCATAACCGCGTCGAAAATCTCGAGCATGCGGATTTTAAGGGGGCCTCGCTGCACTTCGCGATCCTTAATTTAGCTGCCATCACTGCGAAGATTAAATCTTAACCCTTTGGCAAAAGTAAATACTTAGCAGTACTACTGGGCTCGGCCAAATATCGTCGGAGGAGGGAATATAAGTATTGCCAGTGACCTGCTGCCTGATGAATCAGTTAGTTTAAGTTGGCTCTATTCAGGTTTGTGCCCTTTTCTGGCCGGCTAGCATATTCTGCTGGCGTCGGGCCAGTGAAGCTTATGTGGGCGATGGGCGAACCATCTTCTTCAGGAGTTCCTTGCTTCAATTTGTGCCACAGAATTTGACGGAATCCGATGATAGATGTTCTACGATGTATCAGTTTTGCGGCGCAGTAGAGTGGCAAGCACGCATTAAGTCTGGGTAGTGGGCGAGACCCCTCCCTTTGCGTAGCCGATCGAGAAACATTTCAATGCATCAGTAAGGCGCATTGCCCTGAAGGGGTGTTGGTTTTCTTAGAACATGTTCAGGTCGCGTGCGACGATGACGGCTTGGGTGCGGTTGCTTGCTCCCAGCTTAGCACAGATAGACTTTACATGCATTTTGACGGTTGCCTCGGCCAGGCCAAGTTCGGATCCGATTTCTCGGTTAGGTTTCCCTTGAGCGAGAAGGGCGAGAACGGACAGTTCGCGCTCAGATAAAGGGGTGTCATTGGAGGCGTCGCGCTTTTTGGGGCGGGGGCGATCGATGAGTTCGACGGGCACGTATCGGCCGCCATTGGCCATGAACCGTATTTCGTTGGTCAGGCTTTTGAGCGATTCTGTTTTGAGGATGATCCCTGCACCGCCCAATGCCAGCGCTTCTGTCACGACATGCGCGGTGGGGTTGCTGGTGAGGATGCCAACGGGTTTCCCGCCGTTTTGGTCGAGTGCTTTTGAGAGGCCTGTGATGCCGTTCATGCCTGGCATGTCGAGGTCTACCAGCACCAGATCGAAGGGTCCGTCTGTTTCGATCTTGTCGAGTGCCGTTTCAAGGTCTGGCGCAGTTTGCGCTTCGAATTCAGGGAGGTTCGAGAGAAACTGCTCAAACATCTCCAAGACCATAGCATGGTCATCTGCGATTAGGATCCGGGTCGGTTTGTCTTGAGGGGACGCCATATTACTCATCTTTGTTTTACGAAACCCCTGGGTGAAGTCCCCTAGTCAAACGTTATCGCCGGGCGATATTTAATCGACAAAGGCCTAACAAAAAAGGACCTTTTATCGGTCCGGGCGCTAGATTTACCACGAAACTGCAGCGAAGCAAGCGGTCATCTACTGTCGACCGAACTGGAGGCGAGCTCGCGCATCGCTTTTTGGGTCATGGCCAATGCTTCTTTCGCTCCTTCAAGCGCAACTTGCTGGGTTGTTTCCGAGGTCTCCAGAGAAAGCTCCACCTGGCGCAGGTTCTGTTCTAGTAGTTTGAGGCCCGTAAGCCCAGAAGACCCTGTTGCGGCATGGAGCAAGCGCTTGGTTTCGGTGCTCTGCTTGCCGGGTTTGATTTGGTCAAGGATCGCCTGTGCCTCGGCATGAGCGCGCTTCATGAACCCCAATGCAGCTTCATGTCCAAGTTGCTTGGTCAGATCTTTGACGACTTTCTTGGAGAGTGGTTCAGCGGGCGTGGCGCGTGTTTTTTTGCTTGGCTTGGGGCTGTCGCTTGTCGAAGAGGTTGTGCGGTCTTCCTTGCGATGTGCCGCACAGTAGACCGCTTGGCAGAGCGCAGCGTTGCGGATGGGTTTTTCCAACAGCCGGACCATGCCAAGGCTTAGGCATGCTTCGCGTAGCTTGTCGTTTACATGCGCTGTCAGCCCAAGGACCAGCCCGTTCCATGCCAGTCTGCCCTTGGCTTGTTCATCTCGGATGCTGCGCAGCAATTCGACGCCATTTATATGCGGAAGCGTCATATCCGTCAGCAGGAGGTTGATGGTCTGGGCGGCGTCAGGCCGTTGCAGAATGCGCAATGCCCGGAAGCCGTTCTCGACCCCTTCGACCTGTGCGCCCGCTTGGCTGAGGCTATGAACCAGCCAATCTCGACTTGAGGGGCTATCTTCGACGACCAGTATGCCAAGGCCTTTTAGGAGCCCGTCGCCGCTTGGGAGGGCTTCTAGGGGTTCGGTTGCCGTGCCTGCAACCGCGCGGGGAAGTGAGAATGTTGCGCGCATGATTGTTCCGGCCACAGATTGGGTCGTATCTGTAAGCGGTTCGCCGTCATGGGCGCGGTCAAGCAGTTCAATATGGCCCCCAAGGTGACTGATGGCATGGGCCAAGACGCTCATTCCAGCGCTGGTCCGGTTGGTTTTTGCGCCTGCGCTGTGATCTATGTGCTTTCCGTTTCCGTCAACATTGGTTCCCAGCAAACGCGCCTTTTGCGCCTGGGGTATGCCGCCACCCTGATCTGCGACCTCAATCGTGATGATGCTTTCGTCCTGACTGTTGGTGTTTTCCTGTTTTGGATCGCGCGCGCAGGTAATTTGTATGTCGATAGCATCCCCGCCGTGCTTGCCTGAATTGTCGAACATGTTCTGAAGCAGGGCGCGCACCAAATGCACAGGCCCGTGGAAACGGAGTTGGTCTTGTGGCTGCATATCCAAACTCACTCTGGCCCCACGGCTGTGCACGATGGGTTTGATCATATCGATAATGGTTTGCGCCTCTTCTCCCAGGTCGAAGTCTTCGTCGGCCTGCAGCTCTGCGCTGGTCAGTTCGCCTCGGATGACGCGGATCACCTTTTCTATGTGGGCGAGAGCCAATTGCGCCGACTTTTGCACATCCTCAGTACGCGGATTGGGTATTGCAGCTGCATCTTTCTCTTGTTGAAAGAGTGTTTCGGCGGAGGCCAAGACGGATTGGATTGGTGTCCTTAGGTCGTGTGCGACGCGAAGTAGTGTCGCTGCACGTGCGCGGTTCTGTAGTTGCACGGCCTCTTGATCCGTTTCGACCAAGCGCAGCAGGAAAGCTTCGGCGTTGCCCAGAGAGAGATGGACCAGCTCGCCTTCAAGCTGCGTGGTTTTATGCGTTGTGGATACCGTGATGCTGCCGCTGCGCTGCGCGCGCGCGCAAAGTGTAGGCCAGCTGAAGGTTGTTTTGAGGACTGATGCGTCCAGCCCCAATTGGTTGGCTGGGGGGTTCGAAAGCAGGATTTCGGCTTTGGCTGTTGCGAGTATCGCAATGCGCCGATCGGTTGATATCAAGCGTGCGATGGCCTGCAAGACAGGTCTGACTTTTGCTGCGTTCAAAGCCGAATCTTTTTCGTCGGGCATTCGCTTCTCCAGCATGCATCGTTCTTCTGGCGGTCAGAGGGTAACATACCGATCCAATTGGCCGTTTGGATGCTGCGTTTCTGAGCATCTATCGTCAACCACGCGGTTCTCTTTGATGGGATTTGGCTGAATATCGGGGTGTATGGGCAACGTATGGCTGAGCTGGCTAAAGTATGTATACCGTCCATTGACCGCAACTTTAGTATGTGATCTCCTTGACGGGAAACTGGGTGGACCAATAGCCATGCCCCCAAGGGGGTGTTGGATGGATAGAGGATAAGAAAATGGCGATGACTGAGCTTCAGGCCGGCGGTGTGGCCAATGTGCAGATCGATGCCGCTAAAGGTGACATTTCGCGGTATGTAAAGTCAGGGGACAACCTCATTGTAGAGTTGCGCGATGGCGGTAAGATCGTCGTGTCGGACTTCTACGAGGCTGCGGCCGGCGGTGTACCGCACAAGCTGATGTTGGCTGATGGGTCGTTCAGCGGCGTTGAGGGAACCTTGGAGGACATAGAAGAAGTGGCCGGGCTTGGTGCCAACATGGAGCAAATCGGTGCTGGGCTGGGCGCGCTGACGACAGCCTCTCTTGCCTTTGCTGATGACAGCGAGGATGAGGCCGATCCCACCGACCCTACGGATACCACTGATCCTACAGACGCAACTGATCCGACGGAACCGACGGATGCAACAGATCCTACAGATCCAACGGATGCCACCGACCCGACAGACACAACTGATCCCACCGATCCGACGGAGCCTACTGAGCCTACGGATGGGACGGACATTGGATTGCTTGATCCCGTGCTTGGGGATGAGGGGACGTTGGGCGGGCTCACCGGGAACGATGGGCTTCTGGGAGATGTGACCGGATCGGATGGTTTGCTCGGTGATTTGGTTGGCAACGACGGGCTTTTGAGCCCGGTTGCCGGAGAGGATGGTCTAATCGGCTCTGTAACAGGTAGCGGTTTGCTCGGCGACAGTGACGGGTCTGGCAGTTTGACTGGTGGGCTTGTGTCTGATGACAGTCTAGTGGGCGGCGTGCTTGGCGAGACCGGGCTGACCGATGGTTTGCTGGGCGAAGGCGGTGCCGTGGATGGCGTCGTTGAAACAGTGGAAGGCATTCTTGACGGCGTTATCGGTGACGAGGGTGTCGTCGGCGGTTTGCTCGGCGGTGAGGGCGGTGTGCTAGACGGTGTCCTGGGTGATGAGGGTCTCGTAGGCGGCTTGCTCGGCGGCGAAGGGGGCGTTCTTGGCGGGGATGGCGGGCCAGCTGATGCTGTCTCTGGTACTGTTGAGGAATTGCTGGCCACCGTGGGGGCTGAGGATGGTTTGCTTGATTCGGTGATCGCGGACGGCGGCCTGCTCGGCGACCTGACGGGGAATGAAGGCCTGCTGGGTGATGTGACCGGGTCCGAGGGTTTGGCCGGTGATCTCGTTGGAGATATGGGTCTGCTCGCTGATGTAACCGGCGAGGATGGATTGCTGGGTGATCTGACTGGTGTGGGCCTATTGGGCGCGGGTAGTGATGGTGGCCTGCTTGGTCATCTAGGAGGCGACCTGCTTGATGGTCTCGGTAGCGACGGGGCGCTCTTAAGCGCCTCAGTCTCAGTGGATGGCGCATAAACAGATTGTTTCCGCTGTGACTCTCTCCCTAAAAGCTCCGCCGAAAGGTGGGGCTTTTTCTTTAGCCGCAGGACTTTACCTAGTTTTATATAGGGGTCGGTTCCTGAGGTTGGGGGGTAAAGGCGGCCCCATACAGGATTGACAAGCAGGCGGGCGCCTGCTTCTCCTATACTTAAGTTATTTATACATACTTTAGAGGTAGTCCTCTCCCGAGGGTAGTCCTATGAGGAGTTTGCAATGGCAAATCGAACCATCCAAGCCGGTTCTGAAATTGGCATCAATATTGACGTAAACCGTTCCGATATCGCGCGCTACGCCAGACAGGGGGATGACTTGTTCATTACCCTTACGAATGGTGATGTGATCACAGTCACTGATTTCTACATTCCGGCGGCGGATGGATCTCTGCATAGTCTGATTTTGGCCGATGGGACCGAAAGCGGGGTCGAAGGGGATCCCCTTGTCGGTGGTGCCGGCGAGATGTCCAATGAGGACTTGATCGCTGCGGCGGTTGGGGGCTTAGGGCTCATTGGTGCTGCGGCCAGCAGTAGCGGTGGGGGAAGTGACGAACCCACGGACCCGACCGATCCAACTGATCCTACGGACCCGAGCGATCCGACTGATCCCACGGACCCGACCGATCCGACTGATCCCACGGACCCGACCGATCCGACTGAACCCACGGACCCGACCGATCCAACTGATCCCACGGACCCAACCGATCCGACTGATCCCACGGACCCGACCGATCCAACTGATCCCACGGACCCAACCGATCCGACTGATCCCACGGACCCGACCGATCCGACTGAACCCACGGACCCGACCGATCCGACTGATCCCACGGACCCAACCGATCCAACTGATCCCACGGACCCGAATGAGCAAGGCTTCCTTGACCCGGTGATCTCAGACGATGGGCTTCTCGGTGATCTGACGGGCAATTCTGGGGTTCTTGGGGACATCACCGGTTCTGAAGGGCTCCTCGGTGACCTGATCGGTGAGGACTCCCCACTCGGTACCGTGGGGGATGGGCTTCTCGGCCAGCCTTTGCTGGGAGATGGCGTCTCTGATGACAGTGTCGGCATTCTCGACGGGGTCGTCGCGGATGGTGGCTTGCTGGGAGATCTGACTGGCAATTCTGGAGCTTTGGGCGAGGTGACAGGGTCTGAGGGTCTGCTCGGCGACCTTATCGGTAATGAGGGCGTTTTGTCGGATGTCACGGGCTCCGGTGGGATCGTTGGCAATCTGACCAGTACGGGTGCTCTCGGTGAAGGTACCGAAAGTGACGGAGGTGCCAACGATCCTTTGAGTGGCCTTTTGGGTGACGTACTCGGTGGTCTGACAGGAGAAGGGGACGGTTCTGGCGATCTCGTGGGCGGATTGCTCGGTGGCGATAACCCACTCGGCGAGACGCTTAGCGAAGCGACTGATCTCTTGGGAGGGCTCACCGACGATGGCTTAGGCGGTCTCTGACCCTACGGGTGCTCAAAAAAATATAGGCCCCTCCGAACTCGTCGCGATCTGAGGGGCCCATATGAACTGATAAACCGGAGCTGTGGCCAAGCAGCCTGCCTGATTTCTCTTTCTTTCGCTGAACCGAGATGGACGGTAGCGTGACATTTTTAGCCTGCATAGTCAGTGGTGAAGACCTTATTTGCGCCTATGGCGGCAAGGGTCTCTGAGAATGAGGTTCGCGGGAAAGAAGAGGCCAGCCGAAGGATTGGGTTGCAAATTTTCCGCTTTCGGCACGCGGTTTGCTCCGAGCAAAAGTGTTCTGATGATTGGCTTGCTTTATGCGTGCATCACGGCTTGTGTGGTGCACCTATTGGGAGGGGGCCTCGGGTCAGTACTTTTCGGGTTCATGCTTGGAGGCGCCTGTGCTGCAAAGATTGCGGCTTTGGTGCGTGCCGATATCCTGCAAGGCCTCCACACCTTTGATATATCGTCAAAGCCTCACTCTGGAAGAAACGGCCCGGCCCTACCGTATGAACCAGAGCGGGCCGAACTGCCTGAGATGTTTGCTTCGCGGTCCGGGGGTCAGCGCGCCGATGATACTGCTGATGTATGAGGGGTCCAAAAGTTGTTCTTGGAGTTCTGCCGCCCGGTCGCTCGATCAATCGCTCGGTTGAACGTGGTGCGAACCCGTTGGGTGCGATTGGCATTCGGGCGTACGGGCCGTCCAATCGAAAGAGTGATCGGCTCATAGGTCGCGTCCTCTCCCCAAGGGCCCGTGATCTGCAGATCGGCCAGGACCAACTCTTCGATCTGCGGCCAGCCTGGTAGACTGTCGCCTGTGACGATACATAAAATCGTGCCGCCACCAAAATGTGCCATGAGAAGTTGCGGGCAGTCTACGACCCTGCTGATGGCGCCCGCTACATTGGCGATGGCCATAGCGTATTCGCGGCTATTGGCGCGAGAATATAGGGAGGCAACGTCTTCGATCTGCGCGCAAAAGACCTGGCAGATGTTCAAGTGCTTGCTGGACAGCTGTGACAGGTAGTTGCCAAGTGAAAAGGGCGGCACCAACTGAGGGGTGCCAAGGACGTGGACAGGATCTTCTAAGGCAAAGTCATGTGACCCTTGAGGGCCACCTCGAAGCATTAATTTTGGGTCAAGCCGCAGGGCCACTTCCGAGCTATCGAGCAGACGTTGGATGACGCGCAGGCGGCGCTCGACCTCTCGAACTTCGAACGGTTTGACGATATAGTCATTGGCCCCGGCGGCGAAGGCCTGCTCGATCGATATCGCGTCAGATTTGAGGGTCAGCATGATAATCGGTGTCGTGCGATAGCTCGAGAGCGCCCGAATTTTGCGACATAGCGTTATGCCGTCCATGAAGGGCATGACGATGTCCAGCAGCAGGCAGTCGAAGGGCTGCGCGGTGTTTGCGATAATCTCGAGCGCTTCCTTCCCCGAAGCCGCAACGGTCACATCTGCAAAATCCGTCCCCTCTAAGATCGCGGGAAGGAACTCGCGGACGAAGGAGTTGTCATCAACGGCTAGGATTTTCATGTGCTTTGTCCTTTGAACTTGGTACGGCATGCTTAAAACAGACTTCGTGACGTTGACCGCATTCGACAGGTCCTTGAGACTCCAAGAGCGGAACGCTGAACAAGGCTGTTCCGCCGGTATCTGAAGGCCAATCACCCTTGCGACATATTCTTTGGTATGCTTCCATACTAAAGACTGTACCTGATATTGTGGCGATTTGATGGCGCCCACAGAAAAGCGGTTGAAAGTCCGCTTTAAATTGACCTGAGCTGCCAGATCTGTTGGGTTTGCCGGGCCGCCGGACGTGATCGATGTGGCATCATGAAGGGAAAGGTAGAACCTCTAGGGCTATCTTCGACGGCACCCCGTTGGAAGGAACTGAGAACTGATATGAGCAGACCCGATTCTAGTTGCTCGGCTTGCCGTTCATTGCACGAATTCTGCTCAACTGGCCTAAGGGGGGGGAAATAAGTAAGCGGTCTATTGCTGCTGTGTTTCAGGGTAACTTTTCTCAATATAGGTGTCATCAAGGGGGTGCCATTTTGTTGCCACATTTACTCCTTCGTGTTGACATGTATAAATAGACAATGCCGGATTTTGTAATTTATTGTTTTTATGCAATGCGATAGGGGTTGCCTGAAGGGGTCGGTTCTGCAATTTCTGGGCGTCATCTAGGCTTTAGGTATTGATTGTCTCTACGGCTTTCCTTTTTCCTGACCCGGTAAGTCAGCGTATAGGGTGATTACCTTGAATTATGGTGTTTCCGCAGATTTCAGTACACCTGAACCTATAGAGCCGGAGGCATCTTTGTCAGAGCGTGATGCGCGCTTTGATAAGCTCACAAACATCGCATCTCTTATGATGAAGGCGCCTATATCCCTTCTCACGATTATTGATGATGCCGGCGATCAACAGCTTTTTAAATCAGCCATTGGCTTGACCGGAGAGCTTTTCCAAACGCGTTCGACGCCGTTGAGCCACTCTTTTTGCAAGCACGTCCGCGACAGTGGTAAGCCGCTTTTGGTTCGCGACTCTCGAACACACCCTGAACTAAAGTATAGTCCAGCGGTCGCAGACTTCGGCATCATTGGGTATCTTGGGGTCCCGTTCCGCAGTAAGCAAGGGAACATCATTGGTGCACTATGCTGTATCGACCACTGTCCGCGGGACTGGGATACGAACGATATTGAGATCCTTACACGATTGGCCTCCATCGCCACCGATCAGATGCATCTGAACTCTGCCGAGGCCGGGAGAGTAAAAGCAAAGCGGTTGGCGGAACAAGCGGCGGCAACGCGCGCAAGCTTTCTGTCGCATGCCAACCACGAGGTGCGCACCCCCCTTAGTTCCATTGGAGGGGCAACCCGTCTCTTGAGCATGATTGTTACCGATGAGAAAGCACGCAACCTCGTCGGGGTGATTGAACGGAATGTCTCCCGATTGAGTGCAGTGGCAGATGACCTGGTGCGCATTGCGGATTTGGACGATGCGACGGCTTCGATCGCGGCAGAATCCTTCAATCTGGCTGAGGTGGTTGGCGACGTCGTGGATAAACACCATGACGCTGCAAATGCCAAAGGGATAGAGCTTAGTTTTACCTCCAGTCTCGAAGGCAACCCGCTTTTCCTGTTTGATGCAGAAAACCTCTCCCAAGCGGTCGAACGCCTTCTGTCCAACGCTGTTAAGTTTACTTCCGTTGGCGAAGTGCGGGTGGCGATCGCGCCCGACCAGTGCCGGGATGGTGTGGTCATCCGCATAAGCGACACAGGCTGCGGCATGGGGCCCGAGCAGCTCAATAGGCTTTTTGAGGAGTTCGAAGCACACAATCCAAGAACGGCACGCCAAGGAGGGGGCACGGGACTAGGTATGAGTATCGTGCGGCGTGAAATTGAGCGGATGGGTGGTGAGATTTCGGTGTCCAGCCGACCGGGGGAGGGGACAGACGTCATCATATTCCTCTCTAGCAGTCGCAACACATGTGACGATGAGGCTGTCGAGGATGAACAAGAGGAAGACTCTCACCTTCTTACCTGTTTGGAGTGTGGTGAGAAGATGAGCCTCCTGCGGCGTCATCTGAGCCAGGTGCATGGTCTGACACCTGAGGCTTATCGCGCCAAGTGGAAGCTTGCTGGCGATTACGCGCTATCGAGCAAAGCTTATAGAAAGATGCGGCATACGGTCAAAAAGCTGACGTAACGTTGCTTCTACCTTAGGCGTCTTGCCCCGACCTTCCAGAGGCACAAAATCTCAGTGCGAGTGGGGACCAGTGCTTTGTTGCACACCATTCAGCATATTGCCCCAACTGGGCAGCGGCGGCTGGTTCCCACAGTCTCAGTCAGCAGGGACCTTTGCCCAGCACGATCTTGCGGTCATGCTTCGGGAACAATGACCAATTGATAATGCCAACTTCTAGTTGGCATAGTTTGCAGGAAATCTTGTTCAACATCGTCGGTCGATTGCCGCAGATCAATTCGTAACCCGGGATGCTGGGGCTTGCAGGAAAACCGAACCGTTTTTCACGGTCTCACTGCACGGCAGCAAAAATTCACGACAAGGAAATGGGGTTCATGCCGACGACGTAATGGTGCGGATCGAAAAATCATTCGCAAGAACAATGATTTAGATTTAGGTGCCTTGCATGTACGGGCGGAAAGGTGCCGTGGCTCCTTTTTAGGTCGAAACTTTAGGTGTGTCGCGTAACGAAACTTTCATCGAACCTTCGTTTGGGCCACATATAATCGTCGCAAGGAAGGGTTCAGATTCTCGACAATAGGATAGAATATGACCCCTCCCGTCATCGGCGCGGCGCTTGGCACTGCAGACCTTGAAACTTACCGCGACTGGATACTTGAAAAACAGCGCGATCTCGAACTTCAATCTTTTCATGCACCTGATGTGCTGGGGGGAGATTGGCAGCCTGAAGCAGACCGGATTAAAGCGCTCTTGGATGGCTATACTGGGCGTTTGGGCATCCATGGACCCTTTTGGGGTTTCACTCTTCATTCAAATGACCCGGAAGTTCGCGCGGTGGTAACCAAGCGGGTTAACCAAGGGCTCGATGTCTGTCAGGCCGTAGGGGCAACGCAGATGGTGCTTCATTCGCCTTATACAGCTTGGGACTACAATAACTTCGACAACCTTGAAAACGCCCGCGAGATGGTGATCCAGAACACCCATGCGACGCTCTCAGCCGCGGTGAAACGTGCTGAAGATCAAGGTGTCACTTTAGTCATTGAGAACATTGAAGACATTGCGCCTTTGGATCGTCGGCTGTTGGTGGAAAGTTTCAATTCTTCCGCGGTGCGTCTGTCGATTGATACGGGCCACGCCCATTATGCTCATGGCACCAATGGCGCACCACCTGTGGACTACTACGTTCGCGCGGCTGCTGGATTGCTAGATCATATTCATTTGCAAGATGCTGATGGCTATGCTGATCGGCATTGGGCGATTGGAGAAGGAACGATCCGCTGGCATGCGGTTTTTCGTGCTCTTGCCAAACTTGAAGAAAAGCCGCGCCTGATCATGGAGCTCCGCGACAAAGCTGGCATTCCAGCATCGATTGGGTATCTGACACGTGAAGGGCTTGGACAATGACGCTCAAGATCGTCGTGCTAAGCGACTTACACATCGTACGGGAAGGGGAGACAACCCACACGCTTGACACCGCAGACCGACTGGCGTGCGGCGTAGCCGCCATCAATGCTCGCCATGCAGATGCGGACTTCTGTGTTCTGGCGGGAGACCTGGCCGACCTAGGTGAGGCTGAAGCTTATGTCCGGCTGAAGTCGATCCTTTCGGAGCTAACCGTCCCTTGCCATATCACCCTAGGCAACCACGATGATCGGCCTGTTTTTCTGGAAGTCTTTGGTAAAGACTATGAAGCAGAAACCGGCTGCATTGATAAGGTGATAGATCACAAGGGTTACCGGACCATCTTGCTCGACTCTTCGGAGCCGGGAATCCATCCGGGCGTGCTCACCGATGCGCAATATGACTGGCTGGAGGAACGGTTGCTGGAGGCAGCGGACAAGCCCGTCATCGTCATCTTGCACCACCACGCAAACCCGCTCTTCACGCGGGTCGACCGCATTATCCTGCGCGACGGCGCACGATTGGCCAATCTGCTCGCAACACACGGCGACGTTCGGCAGGTGATTGCCGGCCATGTTCACTACAATTCTACGGCACTGTGGCGGGGCATTCCCTTCACCACACTTTCGGGCAACCATTACAATGTTAGTGTGAACCTTGATGGCGGTAAATTTGAAGAGCTTGACGGTCCCGCGCAGATAGCGGTGATCCTTGCAGATGCGGATCAGACCTTGGTGCATTTTGACAATTATATCGACAGTAGCGCTGTGATCGTTACGCGTTGACGACAAAGGGCGGCCAGTCGGCCGCCCTTTTGCCATCAAAACCGCGGCACCTCCCAAAAGCTTGGCTCTAAGCTTAAAGCGTTGGGTCCAGACGGTCGCGTAGCCAGTCCCCGGCCAATGAGATCGCTAATGTTGTCAGCACGATTACCACGGCGGGCGACAGCATGATCCAAGGCGCAGTGGTGAGGTACTCCCGCCCAAAGCCTACCATATTTCCAAGGCTTGTATCGGGCGGCTGCACCCCAAGCCCAAGGAACGAAAGGCTGGATTCCATCAGGATAATTTCAGGGAAAGTGAGTGTCATGGAAACGATCAGAGTCGATGCCACATTGGGAAGAATGTGACGTAGATAGACCCGCGATGGCTTTGCTCCAAGCTGAACGACAGCAGCGGCATAGCCTTGAGCGCTTGCAGAAATGGCAAGTCCCCGGGTGATGCGCGCATAGCGTTCCCATCCGTAGAAGCCCATCAAGCACACGAGCAACAACATGGAGGAACCGAAGAAGGCAAGGACCGCCAGCGACATAATCAGGAAGGGGAGTGCGGCTTGAAAATCGGCTAGCATTACGACCACGTGCTCTACAACGCCGCGGAACTTGGCTGCTATGAACCCCAGCAAGGTACCAAAGAGGGCTGAAAGCAAGGTCGCACCAAACGCGATAACCAATGAAGATCGTATAGACTGGATCAGGCGTGATAGGACGTCGCGGCCTAATTCATCTGTGCCCAGCCAATGCCCCGGCGTCCCTGGTGGCGCGAGCCTTGTGCTGAGGTTCATCTGGGTGATCGGATAGGGGCGTAAAAAATCTACAAAAAGCGCACAAACGACCATGGCTAAGAGCCAGAATACTGCCAGCTGCACTATGAAGGGTGACCGGAGCCGGCGGCGCTTAGCAAATTGTGGGGGATTGACGGTAGTGACAGCCATTTCGGTTCCTCAATGTGCGGGGCTTGCCTGGCGCAAGCGGGGGTCAAGCCAGCCGTAAAGGAGATCAACGGTCAGGTTCGACACCACCATAACGGCGGCGACCAGCAGCAGGATGCACTGCACCACCGCCAAATCCCGATTGGTAACCGATACGATCAGCAATCGTCCCATTCCTGGCCAACTAAATATTGTCTCGACGATGATGGCTCCAGCGATCAGCGAGCCAACCATGAAGCCGACGATTGTCACAATGGGCACTGCTGCATTCGGTAAAGCATGATTGCGGACAACATTGCCCCAGCTGACCCCCTTGGCAGAGGCCGTACGGATATAGGGCTGGCCCATGACTTCAATCATCGCGGAACGTGAAAAACGGGCCAGAACGCCGATGCCGCCGATGCTCATGGTAAGCACAGGTAGGATCGCATGTTGCCAACTGGTGGCACCACCGGAAGGCAAAGCCCCTAGGGTGACGGCGAAGATCAGAACCAACAGCAGCCCCATCACGAAGGAAGGAACGGTGAACCCAATGATCGCGGCGACGATCACACTACGATCTGCCAGTGTACCCCGTTTTAGCGCGGCATAGATCCCTGCCGGGATGCCGAAAGCCAGCTGTAAGATCAACGCAGGGATCGTTAGCTGTAGGGTGGCCGGAATGCGTTGCATCACAAGTTCAATGGCAGGTGAGCGGTCGCGCATCGAAAGCCCAAAATCGCCTTGCATCATAGCTTGGAGGTAAGAGAGGTATTGGCGCCAGATCGGATCATCGAGCCCCCAACGATCACGGAAATCCTGCACTACATTTTGTGGGACATCCGGCCCTAGCAGCACCTGTGCCGGGTCGCCTGACATGCGCAGCACCACAAAAGCAAAGGTCATTACAGACAGTACCGTTAGCCCAGCCCTAAAGAGGCGGGAGGTTACGAAACGTATCACTTAAGGCTCCTGTTCAAACCAGTTCCGGCAGCGCAGCAAGGCCGGCAAAATGGCAAGCCGCGCGGCACTCAACACCGGTTCTTCGGGGTTCGGGAACGGTGTGGCGGCAGATGTCCTCAGCCTTGTGGCAGCGCGGATGAAATGCACATCCAGACGGGCGATTGCCGGGGTTTGGCGGTTCCCCTTGGAGAATGATCCGACTGTTAAGCGCACGGCCAGGTTGGGGCACGGACGAGACCAAGGCCTGCGTATAGGGATGCTGCGGGTCGGAAAATATCGTATCAGCAGGACCTTCCTCGACGATGCGGCCCAAATACATCACGGCTACCCGATCGCAGAGGTTACGAACGACTTTCAGGTCATGGCTGATAAAGACCATGCCAAGGCCTCGGTCGCGCTGCAGGTCAGACAGCAGGTTCACGACCTGCGCCTGAATGGAGACATCGAGGGCGGAAACCGGCTCGTCGCAGACCAGTAATTCGGGTTCGGTCATGAGTGCCCGCGCGATAACGACACGCTGCCGCTGACCTCCTGAAAGCTCGTGCGGGAATTTATCGGCGTGATCTAGGCGCAGACCGACCGCTTGCATTACTTCGCGAACGCGCGTCGTGCGGCTTTCAGCATCGCCAATACGGTGAATATCCAATGGTTCGCGCAGTTGTTCTGCCACATTGATCCGCCGATCCAGTGCGGCGAGGGGATCTTGATAGATCATTTGGATGCGCGCGCGCAGAGACCGCCAGCCAGGGGAGCCAAACGCAGGCATGGCTACGCCGTTGATATAGACAGCGCCCCCTTGCGACGCATCAACTCCCAAAAGCATGCGCCCCAGCGAGGACTTCCCCGATCCACTTTCGCCAACTACTCCGAGCGTTTCACCGCGTCTAAGCTGAAGGCTGACGCCATCTACAGCCCGCACCTGCGCGGGCCGTCCCAGCAGACCACGGCGGGTTTCATAGATGCGCACCAGTTCGCGGGCCTCTAGCAAGGGGCTCATTGGTATTCTTTCTCTCGGTGGACAGCGTCCTGTGCTGCGGGCACGGGATAGGCGCATGCCAATTGGCGGCCTTCCGGTTGGGGGAGCAATTCTGGCCGGTGCTGTGTGCAAAACGCGCGTGCGCGCGCACAACGGGGCTCAAACGCACAGCCTGCTGGCAACTGGCGCGGGTCTGGTACGGTGCCAGGGATCGGCACCAACCGCCGCCGGGGGCCCGAAAGGGAAGGGATCGCGTCAAACAGCCCGCGCGTATAGGGATGGCGCGGTGTGTCAAATAGCTGCGCGACAGGGCCTTCTTCGACGATCTTGCCTGCATACATCACACAGACACGTTCGCAGACTTGGGCTACAGCTGCGAGATCGTGACTGATAAAAACGGTAGCCATCGACATCTCGCGACGCAAAGTGATCAATAGATCGAGAATCTGCGCTTGTATTGTGGCATCAAGCGCTGTTGTCGGCTCATCAGCAATTAGTAAGTCGGGCTCGCCCGCAAGGGCCATGGCGATCATCAGTCGTTGTGCCTGTCCGCCAGAAAACTCATGGGTATAGAGGTTGAAGCGGTTGTGCGCGTCGGGAATTCCGACAAGTTCCATCAAGCGCAGAGCTTCGGTTTTGGCTGCAGCCCCCGTAAGACCACGGTGCAACCGCAATGCCTCAAGGATCTGTCGACCTACCCGGATCACGGGGTTAAGTGCGCTTGATGGGTCTTGGAAAATCATAGCAATGCGTTTCCCGCGCACGCGCTCCAGCGTTTGGCGGGGTGCGGCTGCTAAATCCTGTCCCTGTAGTTTGACCGAGCCGCTTACGCTGGCTTTCCCCGGCAACAAGCCAAGTGCAGCAAGCCAAGTCACTGACTTGCCGCAACCACTCTCCCCGACCAGGCCCAAAGCTTCGCCTGGAGCCACATCAAGGTCGATGCCATGCAGCACCGGCACGCCATCGAAGGCAACCTGCAAGTTTCTGATCTCGACCAGATTGTTCATGGATAAGAAGTCCTTCGCATGCGTGTATGGGCGCGTGCCTTGATCGGGCACGCGCCCATACAGGTTAGGATTGGCCGGGCCAGTTTGAAGCGCGGAAATCCATGGCAAAGGCGGGGGCAGCCTTCCAGTTCAGGTTCGACCGCATGCCCGTAAAGACCGCGTTCTGATGCAGGATATTGTAAGCAGGGTCTTCGCGCTCGGCGATTGTCAACATCCGTGCGATAGCTTGTTTGCGCTTGGCGCGGTCTGTCGACGTCTCCATCACTTGGCAAAGATCGTTGAACTCTGCATTTGTCCATTCACGGTTCTGCTGGGCTGAACCATTAGGTCCAAATTGTACCACCATCGGTGAGATCGGATCGTTGATTGTGTTAGAGGCAGACCAGTCGCGCACCCCCCGTGGCGTGTCTTGAGCAAGAATCTGGCCCCAGTTTTCTTTCATCTCAATCTCGACGTTCAGGCCCACCTGGTTCCACATCTCGGTGAGGATCTGCCCGTTTGGCACCTGATTGATGTAATAGTTGTTCAGGAGGCGGAAGGGGATTGGATCGCCTTTGTAGCCAGCCTCTTTAAGCATTTGGCGGGCCAGCTCTGGGTTGTATTCGGGTGCGGCCCAGCCTTCGATGAACATATCCGAGGTCCGGAAGCTGTCGAACTGAAGACCGGCAGGTACTTCTGTCAGATTGGCCCAAAGCGCTTCGACAATCGCCTTGCGATCAATCGCATGGGTCATTGCGCGGCGCACGAGCGGGTTTTGTAGCTGCTCATGCTCTTGGGTGAAGACATTGACGCGGTGGTTCCAGATGGTGGAGTTCTGCACTTCCAAGCCGGGCGCATTCATCACGGTTCCAAGCTGATCGGGCGGCAGATCGCAAGCGAAGTCGTATTCGCCGGACAAAAGACCATTCACGCGGCTTGCAACCTCGGGCACTTCTACGAAGGTGATCGTTTCTAGTGGGGGGCGACCACCCCAGTAGTCGTCATGCGCACGCAAGGTGAGTGAGACATCAGGCTGAAAGTCCTCAACGTAATAGGGGCCAGTTGTGACTGGCTTTTTTGCCCAAGCGTCATAGGATTCCGCTTCATCCCAAGCCCGGCGGTTAGCCACAATGCTACCACCCGCGTAAAGGCGGCCTTCCATTGTTACGTCGGGCGTCGCATTGTGAAAGCGCACGGTATATTTGTCGACGGCTTCGACCCCGGCCAGCGAGGGCCATTTGCGGCGCGCGATACCTGGCAAAGCGGCCGGAATGTCTTTGCCCGTGGAGCGGGTGAAATCCTCTGCATAGATGGTCTTGCCGCCCGCCGGTTGTGTGTCTCCAAACAGCCGTTCGGGGGAGAGCGAAAAGACCACGTCTTCAGCGGTCATCTCATCACCATTGTGGAATTTAACACCTTCCCGCAGCTTCAACTCGACGGTCTTTTCGTCGAGGCGCTTCCACTCTGTCGCCAGACCCGGTACCGGACCCTGGTTGCCCATCCAGTCGCGCAAGAGCAGTCCTTCCCAAAGGTTTGGGTAGAGTGCGCGTTCGCCAACATTCGACTGTTCGTTCCATGGATCCAGCGTGTTATTGATGACGACTTGCTGTACCGCAATTTTAATTGAGGGGCGGTTTTGCTGGGCCCGCAGATGGCTCGGTAGGAAGAGTCCAGAGGCCGTTGCCCCCATCAGGCCCATGACGTGACGTCGGTTCATATTCATCGTGTAGCTCTCCGGTCGGTTCGCGGTTTGCGAGGCAGGTGTGGTCCAGCGGAGAGCGTATCTGCGCCCCGCGGCTCGCTTTCGTAGAGCACCCGACGGCTACAGCTATGTGATGCTCGCATTACAACTCTATGAAACGAGTGCTGAGCGCGCCAATCAACCAGAGCTAGACCGCCAGTGTGCTGATTGGACAGATGTGCGCCCCTCTATCATCGAAGATATGCTATCAAATTACGGCCAGATTTTCTCTGCAAGCTGAATAGCATGTCGAATGCTGTAAAGTTCCGCCGCCGCAAACGTGGTTTGTCTTTCTTGCTGCCAGTTATCGCCTGCGCAGTCTTGTTTATGGCGATAGCGCTAGGACCTGCAGATCAGACTGGCACGCAGCGCGATACCCGTCCGCCGAGCATATTGAACGGGAGGAGTGCATGGAATGGCGGTAACGCGTGGAAGGGAAACCGTAGGGCACATCAAACTCAGACTGTATTGCCTGGTGCGCAGCTTGTTGACACCGTTACGCATATCCGGGACGGCGATACTATTGTTGTCGGTCTGATCCCCGTAAGGCTTGCCAATCTCGATTGTGCTGAACGAGGTAGCACAACTGGTGATCTCGCTACGCGTCACATCACAAAGATAGTTAAAGGTGTTCAGCTTCGGTGCTCCTTGGAAGGGCGGCGAAGTTATGATCGTGAAGTTGGGGTTTGCAGCTTGCCTGATGGACGAGATCTTGGGGAGCTCTTGATTGCTGGGGGCTATTGCCAACGATAGCGTGGTTGAGTTGGCGCTGCTTTCTTTGGCACGGCGTAACCAGTAAAGGATCCCACATTACTTAGGAATTTACCTAATTAGTTTGACCGAAGCAGCTCTTCGTTTTTAGTTAGGGTTATGTCTAAGTTTGATGCCTCTCTAGACCTCTGCTTTTCAGCTCTTGGCGCCCCAACCAGACGGCTGATACTTCAGCGCCTCGCGCGGGGAGAGGCAACAACAAGTGAACTTGCGGAACCGCATGATATGGCTCTGCCGTCATTCATGGAGCACTTGAAGAAGCTGGAAGCGGCTGGATTGATCACCTCCGAAAAGAAAGGTCGTACCCGTATTTTCCGGTTGGCGCCCGATGCCTTTGAGCCTGCGCAAGACTGGCTATCAGAGCAAAGCGCTATCTGGGCCAGGCGGCTTGACCAGCTTGATGACTACGTGAACCATCTTATGGGAAGGGAAAAAAATGACGTTTGATCCAGAAACCGATCTTAGGTTCAACCGAAGGATCAAGGCGCCTCGTTCAGTCTTGTGGGAGTGTTGGACCACGCCTGAGCATATTAAGAATTTCTTTGTCCCCAAGCCTCACGGGATTGAGAAATGCGAGATCCACCTCCGTGTCGGCGGTAGGTTCAACACGACGATGAGCGTGGAAGGTCAGACAATTGAGAGCAAAGGCGTCTATCTTGAAATCGTTGAAGGCGAGCGCTTGGTTTTTACGGATACCTACAGTGAGGGGTGGAAGCCTTCAGCTGATCCGTTCATGACTGCCATCATCGAGTTCGAAGACGATGGGGACGGCGGCACGACATATACTGCCATTGCGCGTCACCGCTCGCCAGAGGCTCGCCAAAAACATGAAGATATGGGCTTTTTTGGCGGTTGGGGGACTGTCGCCACGCAACTTGAGGAATATGCCCAGTCTATCAAATGATCGAAAACCGTCGTTACATGGAGTAGGCTTCTTTGCATCTGGTGTGACCAGTGCCAGCTTCGCGAGCAGCGTAGAGGCGGTTCCAGGTGTCGTGATCTCACCCTTGCTCGGCGAAGACGAAAACCGAAGTCCTGCGCTCAGGGAAAAACTACCTTCGAGTTTTAATCTTCAGGCTGCTGGCGCAGCCTTCTGCCAGATCGGCGCCGCGTTTGGCATTAGGCCATATGGGCTTTAAACTCAGATCATATGGTCTATATTTGGGCCAAAGGAGTTTGATGATGGAAGCTGTCCTCAAGACCCGCGATACCGCACAGATGAATGCGGTCGCCCTGAAAGCCTATGCCCGCATTGCTGATGCCTGGTCGTTGAGCCTCAAAGAAGCATCGGCGCTCGCAGACATGTCCGAGAGCACTTGGAAGCGGGCCAAGAAACCCCACTTCGCCGGAGAACTCACGCGGGATCAGCTTTTGCGTCTTAGTGCGGTGATCGGCATCTATAAGTCGCTGGAGCTCTATTTCTCGGAGCCCATCGCGCGAAGCTGGTTCACGCATCACAACACAGGCCCGCTTTTTGCCGGTCAGCGCCCGATCGACATCGCCATAGAGGAGGGCCTGCCCCAGATTTTGAATATCCGGACCTATCTTGATGCGCTGCGTGGCGGCGCATGAGGCAGACTGAGATCTCGGATCGGGGCTTGGTTCGTCTTTTGCCAGCCACCTACCATCAGCCGCCCGCCCTCCGGGGGCTGACTGACAATGACGAGGAGATGGACGTTCTCGCTGAGATCGAGGGGCTTACAAGCGCCCGGATGACGGCGGAGCGCGGCCGAAGCCTGCATCTCGATCCGCGGGAGCTGGCTTGGCGACGGCGCAGCAATGACCTGCGGATCTATGGCGATACGCATGTTAACGCATCCTTTACCTACACAAGGATCGGCGGGAACCGGTTCAATGATGAGGACCGCGGCGCTTGGTACTGCTCTTGGAATGTAATGGTCTCGTTAAGTGAGGTTGCATTTCACCGAACAAGAGAGCTGGGCTATATTGGCCATTACCACGATAGCGGTCGGTATGTTGAGATGCTCAGCGATTTCATCGGCGTGTTCGACGACATTACGGATGAGCCTGCGCATCCGGCGCTCAACGCCAATCCTGATGTTGGATACCCTGTAGGGCAAAGCCTTGCGGGGCAGTTGCGGCGCGGCGGTTCACGCGGCCTGATCTACCCGTCGGTCCGCGCGCCCGCGCCGGGCGGAAAATGTTTGGTATGTTTTGAGCCGCGCGCAATCCAAAACGTCCGCCCCGGCGCGTCTTGGGAACTGGTTTGGGACGGGACGCCGCATTATTCGGTCACTGCGGTGGCATAGCCGGTCCCCTGAGGTGCCGGGTCGTGTCAATCATGCGGTGACTATTGCTTTCGCTCCGACTGTCTGGCGCCATGAGGCTTTTCTCAGGCGATTACACTGACGAATAGCCTCGGGTTCGATGGGGGCTTTTTCGATCTCGTCGTGCCGTTCATCGCGTTTGGCCTGCTCACCCTCAGCGCGTGAAAATACCTGCGCGAGACAGATAGGGTCGAGCAGAAGTTCCGGCACGATGATTACGTCATACCATGCGCCAAACGGCAGTGGCAGGTTGCTCTATCACCCGATCGTTGCTGTGTGCGCTAGAACCGATCCATCAGAAAGGACGGCGGTGTCCATCGGAATATCCCATGGCATGGGGAAAATTGTGGGCATGCGACAATGAGAAAATCCGACGCCGATTACCTTTGGGGGAGGATCAAGCTGCGCCAAAGTCCGGTCGTAATAGCCACCGCCATTGCCAAGCCGGTAACAAGTTTCGTCTACGCCGAGCAATGGTGAGATCACGATGTCTGGTACCGCTTCTACGCCGCTCATGGGTACTGGGATATTCCAGAGGCCGCGCTCCATCGCGCAACCCGGCTGCCAGGTGCGAAAGCTCAACGGCGCGTCTTTTCTCGTGACGACTGGCAGAAGCACAAGGGCACCGGCCGCATGCGCTTTGGTGATCCAGGCGCGCAGGTCCAGCTCTCCGCGAATTGGCCAATAGACAGCAATCTTCATGTCCGGTTGCGGGGTGATGAGTGTTTCAAGTGTGGCTATCAAATTGGCGGTCATCGCAGCACGCTCTTGAACTGACAATTGCTGCCGAGCTTGTAACAAGCGGGCACGCTCTGCCGTCCGGAACCGAGCCACATCGCGCTTCCGGATCGGATCGACAGGGGAGCCGCCGATCAAAAGATGGGCCATGCACGGGTCCGAGCCGCCAGTGTTGTCATCCTCCATTCCCAGTCCTTCTTTGCTCACACAATACCGATGTCCGATAGAAGCTCTGTTTTCTAACGGCTTTGCGCAAGACGCAGAATTGTAGTGGCTGGATCGGCGTTCCTATTCAGCCGCTTTTACTCTTGCTGCGCGGTTTCCTGTCGCGAGGGGAAGTGGCCGTTCCACATCGTTCAAATGATGCAAAAGGCTGGCAATTTCACCGCGTAACCATCGGTGGGCGGGATTATCAGTCTGCCATCGGTTCCATGCCACCCATAATAGCGCAGGCTCCATGGGGAAGGGCATAGGGTGGATCGTCAAACCAAACCTTTGGCCCACCGCGCGGGCAAGAGTCCCGGGCAATACCGCGAGAAGATCGCTGCCTGCCACCGTCTCATAGAGGTCGCGGAAGCTGCTCACCGAAAGAGCCACACGGCGCGAGCGCCCAACAGTAGACAGCACATGGTCTTCATAACTTGCATGTCGTCCTTCGGAAGAGAAGACGACATGGTCCATGTCGCAGTAGAGATCGATTGGTATATTATCGCCTTCGCCGATTCCGGAGCGCGACAATCTGGAATGTCCAGCTCGTGCCACGACTTGCCATGCCGACCAAAACATAGGCTCTGCGACGATCTTAGAAGGGATACTGTGGGTGCAGGGAAGTGCGATGTCCACGTCCATACGCCCCATCTCGTGTAGATTCCCGGGATGAACCAAATCTACGAAGCTCAATCTCAGATTAGGTGCTCGTTTGCCCAAACGCTGCATGAGTGTGGGCAGCAGCATAACTGAGAAATAATCTGACCCGGAGATCCGGAAAGATGCATCGCAATCAGTAGGATCAAACGGTCCCGCTCCGGCTAGAGTTTGCTCCAAGCCACTCAAATGCGCCCGGATCGGTTCGCGTAGCGCTTTTGCGAACTCTGTTGGGCGCATTCCGGCCCCTTCGCGCACGAAGAGTGGATCATTCAATGCGGTTCTAAGTCGCGCAAGGGCCGCTGATACAGCAGGCTGTGAGAGCCCAACCCGGGAGGCTGCCCGGGTTGTTGATCCTTCTATAAGTAATGCGTCCAGCACTTTCAGCAGATTGAGGTCAAAGGCTGCAAGGTTCATCTTCGTACCCCCCAAAGCCATCTTGGCGTTTATGGCTGGCTTTGTCACCTTGAGCGGCAATTTTGGACCGAGCCTGCAGCAGCGTTTGCCCGCAGGCGTTCTTAGGATTTGCTTCTGAAGCGTTGAAGGGGAGCGTCTCTGCGCTGAGTGCTATTCTGCGGGTTGGTGGCTGATGTTCTCCGGAGCATTGCTTTCAGGCGGATGCCCGACGCCATGGCGAAGCACGACGAAACCAAATAACGCCATAGACAATACTGCCAAGACGGAACCGATCTGGGCGAGGACCTCACCTTGTCCCGTAATCGCCATAATAATGCCCGGCGTCAGGACGATCACTGTCGCCAGAGTCAAACCGAAGTGGAAATTGGCCAGCTGACTTCCAGCGGCCCGCGGCGTCAACGCATAGTAGGCTCCAAAGATCGACATAGCGACAAAGCCAATAAGGTTTAGGTGCCCATGTGCCGGTGAGAGGGTATGGTCATGACTGGCCGACATTTGAATCCCCCAAATCATACCAATCAACGCGAAGACCGAAGCAGCGGCAAAGAACCGTGTTGCTATCTGTTTCATTGCCTTATCTCCCTGGTATCGGCGCTCAGGGGCGGGCCCGTGAACGACAGTTTGTGTCGCGCTGCGCTTTCTTCGATTGCAGGCATGTCTTCTGGAATGCGGAATTGACCAGCTGCCATCTCAGCGAAGAAGCCCTCAAACCCGCCGGGCGTTAGGATCACGAGATGGCGAGAAGGTGCGTCGCCGACCACAAGAAAGCTATGCTCCGTTCCTCGTGGGATGAAGACAGTTTCTCCGGGGCCTCGAACAAAGCGTTTATTCACTAGGCAGAATTCTACATCCCCCGTGAGCATCACAAAGACCTCGTCTGCATCGTGATGGATGTGACGTGGCGGGCCAGAAGCAGGCGGAGAAACCGCGTCGGTGATCGACATCGCTCCATCTGTCTCAGCCGACTTTAATATTGTGCGGTAGTGGGTGCCGAGCCATTCAACGGCCCCAGGGCCTAAACTTATGTCGTTCATCGTTCCCTCCTGACGCGTGCTGGAAACGAAGGCGCCTTCCGTAGCTTAAGGATAGCGCATTAACGCGAATATAGATAATTGATCTTCTGTATGCCCTAAATAAGCTGAACGAATAGCCTGGTGGTGTTTTTGACTAGGGGGTGTCCGCAAATCGCGTTGGTATGCATTGGTCGTATAAGGCTTCGCAGTCACGACATGCGCGCGCCAGTCGTGAACGGCCCAAACGGCCACTTGTGCCAAGTGCAGCTTGCCAATCTTTGAGGAGTTCAATCCGGAAACCTCACATACTGCCTTGGCGTGTGCACGAGTGACAGTTGTTGCGCTTGCTTCGATTATTTCGATTGTTTCGAATGTCACATAGGAACCATACGAGAAGCGCAGACAACGCGTGTACAGCCGTAATCGCACAGCAGCGAAACCCAAATGTGAGCAAGACGGAGGGCCTCCATGCAACAGACACTTGAGAAGAGGTTGCCAACAAAGGAAGAAATTCGGAACGCGGCTTCAGCCGCGACCGCACTTGCAATTGCGATGGAGATGGATGACGGCATCGTCATCAACGGACAGGATGGCAGCCCTGTTACCATCGCGCCCACAATTGGACGTCAGCTCATCGAGCTGCTGGGCCACATCAGCAACGGCGAGATGGTCACCCTTGTGCCCACCGGAGCAATGCTGACGACCCAGCAAGCCGCAGACATGCTGAACGTTTCTCGCCCTTTTCTGATCAAGTTAATCAAGCAGGGCGAAATCGAATGCGAAACTGTCGGCTCACACCGGCGCATCAAAACGACCGAGCTCATGGACTATCGAGAACGACGAAGCCAAGCGCAGCATGATGCCATGGCGCAGCTCGTTCGGATGGGGCAGGAGGCAGAGGCAAAAGGAAGCTAACCATTGCACCATATCGCGAACCCATTCGTCGCAGTCCTCGACGCCTGCGTTTTGTATCCGTACAGGATGCGAGACGTCCTGCTCGAATTTGCCATACAAGGCATCTTCAGGGCGCGGTTCACTGACGAAATTATGGACGAATGGTCGCGGAACGTGATCAAGGACATGCCAGATACCGTGGAGAGCGTTAAGGCTCAGTTGGAGATCATTGGTGAAGAGTTCGAAGAGTGCTTTGTCACTGGCTGCAAGCCATCGATCGCCGGCTTGGAGTTGCCAGACCCAGACGACCGCCACGTTCTGGGGGCAGGCATCAAGTCCTCAACTCAGGTGATCGTCACGAAGAACCACAAGGACTTCCCCGAGGACGTGCTTGAGGAGTTCGACATTATCACCGTGGACCCGGACGAGTTTCTGGCCGATGCGTTCGAGCTGTTCCCGATGGAAGCCACCGGCGCACTGCGAACCCCCAGAACCAGACTGAAAAAACCTCCGATGGATTTCTCAGATTTTCTATTAGACCTTACCCGTGCCGGGATGCCG
>NZ_JAGHRG010000013.1:0-113927 GCF_017743915.1 Sulfitobacter sp. R18_1 | reverse complement strand
GTGATCATAGCGCGAGCAAAACACCTGGTCCCATCCCGAACCCAGCCGTTAAGTGCCGTAGCGCCGATGGTACTGCGTCTTAAGACGTGGGAGAGTAGGTCATCGCCAAACCTAATAAGTTCCTAGATCACAACAGTATCTCTCGACGATGATCAGAATAACAAAACCGCCGCAGCTCAATGCTGCGGCGGTTTTGTGTTTGAGGGGGGTAATCTCCCGACCTGCAAGAACCATATGACGCCCGGTTACCGGGGCCTGCTTCTGGCATCCGCTTGACGCTGCCCGAAGCCCTGTCAGAGTAGCGGCGACAGTCGACGTTGGGAGGCGGGGCATGGATATTGAGACGCTCTTTGGCTTGGGGGGAAAGACCGCGTTAATCACCGGCGGGGCCACGGGCATCGGGCGGATGGCGGCGGAGGCTTTGGTGCGGGCTGGGGCGCGGGTTCTTTTGGCCAGCCGGAACGGAGAGGCCTGCGCGGCGGTGGCCGATGAACTGAATGCGCTTGGTGCACGGGGCAGCGCGGAGGGTTTCGCGGGCGATGTGGGGACTGAGGCTGGTGTGGATGCGCTCGTGGCTGAGGTTCAGGCACGCAGCGATCGGCTGCATATTTTGATGAACGACGCGGGCGTGACTTGGGGCGCGCCCTTGGGGCAGTTCCCTTACCGGGCTTGGGACAAGGTGATGGGCGTCAATGTCGCGGGCCTTTTCGATCTTACGCAAAAGCTGTTGCCGCTTCTCAGCGCCGGGGCCACGGCGGATGATCCCGCGCGGGTCGTCAATGTCGGGTCGGTCATGGGGGAGCGCGAGATGGGCGACGGCGCCTATAGCTATGCCGCGTCCAAGGCGGCAGTCATTCATTTGAGTAAAATCCTCGCCAAGGAATTGGCGGGGGAAGGGATCACCGTGAACGCACTGGCGCCGGGGCCCTTCGTTTCGCGCATGACGGCATTCGCCACGGGCGATGAGAAGACGCGGGCCGCGGTGGGGCAGGATGTCCCGCTTGGCCGTGTTGGGCGGGATGAAGATATCGCAGGCTGCATGCTGTTTCTTTGCGGACGCGGCGGCGCATATGTCACCGGGGCCGTGATCCCGGTCAGCGGCGGCATCAATGTGATGTCGGGACCGAATATTTTTGAAAAGGCATTGTGATGCCGAACGATAGACCCCGAACGGAGACCCCATATGCGTGACGACAGCCATCTACCCCAAGCTCTGCGCGGCCTGCGCCTGCCGCTGGTCGCCTCGCCGATGTTCATTCTCTCGGGGCCCGAGCTGGTCATCGCGCAGTGCAAGGCGGGGATCGTCGGGTCTTTCCCGGCGCTAAACGCGCGGGAGGCAGAGGGCGAGCCGCCCTTGCTGGATGTTTGGCTGACCCAGATCACCGAAGCCTTGGACAAGCACAATCAAGAGAACCCCGACCGGCCCGCGGCCCCTTTCGCGGTCAACCAGATCGTGCATCGGTCGAACGCGCGTCTGGAGCGTGATCTTGAGATTTGCGTCAAACATAAGGTGCCGATCTGGATCACCTCGCTTGGCGCGCGTGTCGAGGTGAACGAGGCCGCACATTCCTGTGGCGGGGTGACGCTGCATGACGTCATCAACAACCGTTTCGCGCGCAAGGCGATCGAGAAGGGCGCGGATGGGCTGATTGCCGTGGCGGCGGGGGCCGGGGGCCATGCGGGGCCGCAGTCGCCCTTCGCGCTGATCCGCGAAATCCGCGAATGGTTCGACGGGCCGCTTTTGCTTTCCGGGGCCTTGGCCACGGGCGAGGGGCTGTTGGCGGCCCGCACCATGGGTGCCGATCTGGGCTATATGGGCTCGGCCTTCATCGCCACGCGAGAGGCGAACGCCGTGCCGGGCTACAAGGATATGATCGTCTCGGGCGGGGCGGATGACATCGTGACATCGTCGCTCTTCACCGGGGTGTCGGGCAACTATCTGCGCCCATCGATCGAGGCGGCGGGGCTGGACCCGGACAACCTGCCATCGGCGGATGCTTCTTCGATGAACTTCGGCTCGGGATCGTCCAAACCCAAGGCGTGGAAGGAAATCTGGGGCGCGGGGCAGGGGATTGGCGCTGTCAAAGAGATCGGCGGCGCGGCCGACTTGGTGGACCGTATCGAGGCGGAGTATCGCGCCGCTGGCGCAAGGTTGGCAGCGGAGTTCGCACAGTGAGCACGGATACCCAAACCCTAGACGAAGACGCCGTTTGCCGCTGGTTGGAGGCGAACCTGCCGGGCTTTGCCGGGCCGTTGGAGGTCACGAAGTTTCAGGCCGGGCAATCCAACCCGACATTCCTGCTTTCGACTCCGGCGCATGACTATGTGCTGCGTCGCAAACCGCCGGGGGTGCTGTTGAAATCGGCCCATGCGGTTGATCGGGAGTTTCGGGTGCAGAAGGCTTTGGCGGACAGTCAGGTGCCGGTCGCGCGGATGCACCTGCTTTGCGAAGACGAGGGCGTCATCGGCTCGATGTTCTATGTCATGGACCATGTGCCGGGGCGCAACTTCAATGACCCCACGCTGCCAGAGCTTACCCCGGCAGAGCGCGGCGCGGTGATGGATGAGATGAATGGCGTGCTGGCCGCGCTGCATGAGGTTGATATCGACGCGGCGGGGCTGTCAGACTACGGCCCGCCGGGTAACTATTTCGAGCGGCAGGCGGCGCGCTGGTCGAAACAATACCGCGCGTCGGAGACCGAGCCGCAGCCGGATATGGATAGGCTGATGCAGCGCCTCAGCGCCGAGCTGCCCGAGGACGACGGGCAGCGCACGTTGGTGCATGGCGATTACCGGATCGACAATATGATCTTCGACACCCATGGCACCGCCTGCCGTGCGGTTTTGGATTGGGAACTGTCGACCATCGGCCATCCCTTTGCCGATCTGGCCGCCGTTATCATGCAGTGGCAGATGCCGGTGGGGGCCGAGGGGCGCGGCTTGGCCGGGGTGGACCGCAAGGCGCTTGGCCTGCCCACCGATGCCGAATTCATCGCCGCCTATTGCCGCAGGCGCGGGCTGAAGGGCATCGACAATTTCGGCTATTACCTCGCCTTTTGCTTTTTCCGCATGGCGGCGATCATTCAAGGCGTGCTGAAACGCGCTTTGGAAGGCAACGCCTCGAACCCCGAATACGGGTTGAAATTAGGGCAATACGTCCCGGTTTTTGCGCGCCATGGGCTGGAGGCGCTGGATCGCGACCGCTGAGCGGGCGGCGGGGCGTTTGGCGCTTGAGCTTTGCGGTGAAAACCTGTTGCTAGGGCCGAAACACCCCGGCCCGAAAGGATGACCCATGACCAACGCTGCGCGGCAATTGCTTGATCTGTTGGATATCGAACAGCTTGAGGTCGATCTGTTTCGGGGCACGGGTGCTGGCGGTGAGACCTCAATGCGGATTTTCGGCGGTCACGTCATCGCGCAGGCGCTGATGGCGGCTTACCGGACGGTGCCGGACCGGGCGTGTCATTCGCTTCATGCCTATTTCATCCGGCCCGGGGATCCGAAAATTCCGGTGATCTATCAGGTCGACCGCGCCCGCGATGGGGGCAGTTTCACGACCCGGCGTGTGGTGGCGATCCAGCATGGCAAGCAGATCCTGAACCTCTCCGCCTCTTTTCAGGTCGAAGAAGAGGGGTTTGATTGGCAGCATGAGATGCCGCAGGTCTCTGCCCCGGAAAATTGGCCCGACCGGCCCGAATTGCGCGAGGCTTTTGCCGAGAAGCTGCCCGAGAAATACCGTGGGGACTTCCTGCGCGAGCGCCCCATTGAGATCCGAGAGGTCGAGCCGCGCGATTTCATGACGCCCGAAAAGGTAACCGACCGCAACTATCTGTGGTTCCGCATGGGGGCCGCCGAAGGGCAGAACCCAGTGATGCAGCACGCGCTGCTGGCCTATGCCTCGGACATGAACCTGCTCGGCTCCTCTCTGCGGCCCCATGGGCTGACGTGGTTTCAGGGCAAGGTGATGACGGCCAGCCTTGACCACGCCATGTGGTTTCACGCGCCGATCCGCTTTGACGAATGGCATCTCTATGCGCTGGACGCGCCCTTTACCGGCGGGGCGCGGGGGTTCAACCGTGGGATGATCTACAATCAAAACGGGCAGTTGGTGGCCAGCGTGGCGCAGGAGGGGCTGCTGCGCCCGATCCGGCCCAAGGGGGAGAGCTAGGGGCCGCTAGCTGTCTTTCGCCGCCCCAAAGCGCCGGTTCAGCTTGCGCATTCCGCCGATCCAGCGGTCATAATCCTGCGCTTTGCCCTGCATATAGTCGCGCACCTGCGGATGCGGCAGCACCAGAAAGACCTCATCGCGGATCGCCTGCACGCAGGCTTCGGCCACCGGCTCAGGCTCCAACATGCCGTCAATCGCGGCGACATGATCTTCCAGCCCGCGCATCATCTCAGTCCGGACCGCCTGCGGGCAGAGCACAGAGACCTTGATCCCGTCGTCGCCATAGCTCATCGCCAGCCATTCGGCGAGGCCCACGGCGGCGTGTTTCGTGACCCCATAAGGCGCCGCGCCGACCTGATTGAGCAGCCCCGCCGCCGAGGCGGTGTTGAGCAGATAGCCACCCCCGCGCGCCCGCATCAGCGGCACCAGATGCCGCGCTGCGCGCACATGGCTCATCACGTTGATCTCCCAAATGCGCTGCCACTCGGCATCCGGCACTTCGACACCGCCCTCGACCGAGATCCCGGCGTTGGAGCAGAAAAGATCAATCGGCCCGATATCACGCTCGACGCTGTCGATCAGCGCGACGATCTCCGCCTCTCGCGCGACATCGACGCGGAAGGCCGTGCCGCCGACCTCAGCCGCCGTCGCCTCGGCCCCCGCGCTGTCGATGTCCACGCAGACGATATGCGCAGGCGCTTCCCTAGCAAAGCGCAGCGCCAAGGCCCGCCCGATGCCGCTGGCGGCCCCGGTGATGACGATGACGCGGCCCGCGAGATCCATATCAGCTGTCGCTGCCAGAGCCGCGCGCGTTCGACGCCTGAAAGGCCTTCACCTCGGCCCGGGCGATCACCTGATGGTGCACCTCATCTGGCCCATCGGCAAAGCGCAGCGCGCGCTGCCACGTGTACATGCCCGAAAGCGGGCTCCACTGGCTCATACCCGTCGCCCCATGCACCTGCATAGAGGCGTCGATGATCTCGCAGGCTTTTTCCGGCACCAGCGCCTTGATCATGCTGACCCAGATGCGGGCCTCTTTATTGCCCAAGACATCCATCGCCTTGGCCGCTTTCAACACCATCAGCCGCATCGCTTCGATGTCGATCCGCGCGCGGCTGATCGTTTCCATGTTCTTGCCGAGGTCGATGATCTTCTTGCCAAAAGCCTCGCGCCCCAGCCCGCGTTCGATCATCAGGTCCAGCGCCTTTTCCGCCGCCCCGATCGAGCGCATGCAGTGGTGAATCCGCCCCGGCCCAAGCCGCACCTGACTGATCTCGAACCCGCGCCCTTCGCCCCAAAGCACGTTTTCGCGCGGCACGCGCACATCGGTGAAGCGGATATGCATATGCCCATGCGGGGCGTCGTCATGGCCAAAGACATGCATCGGGCCGAGGATTTCCACCCCCGGCGTGTCCATGGGCACGAGGATCTGGCTCTGCTGGCGGAAAGTCTCGGCCTCGGGGGAGGTTTTCACCATGACAATCATGATCTTGCAGCGCGGATCGCCCGCGCCCGAGATATAGAACTTCTCGCCATTAATCACCCAATCGTCGCCATCCAGCACCGCGCTCGTCGAGATGTTTCGCGCATCCGAAGAGGCGACATCAGGCTCCGTCATCGCAAAGGCCGAGCGGATCTCGCCGGCCAGCAGCGGCTTCAGCCAGCGCTCTTTCTGCTCGGGCGTGCCGACACGCTCCAACACCTCCATATTGCCGGTATCCGGGGCGGAGCAGTTCAGGCTTTCCGGCGCCAGCGGGCTTTTGCCCAGTTCGGCGGCGATATAGGCGTAATCGAGGTTCGCCAGCCCCTCACCGGTTTCGGCATTGGGCAGGAAGAAGTTCCACAATCCCGCCTCCCGCGCTTTTTGCTTGGCCCCGTCGAGCAATTCCAACTGACCGGGCGCATAGGACCAGCGGTCGGCGCGGCCTTCGCCAAGGCGAAAGAACTCTTCGGTGATCGGATCGACATTCTCGCGGATGTGCTTGATGACCGCCGCCATCAGTGGCTTGGCCTTCTCCGACATTTCGAGATTGTTCATATCCAAAGTCTGATCGATCATCCTATGCTCCCGGTGATGATGGTTCGCGGTGCTGCCCGGTTCCTCCACAGGCGGCCCTTTGGGGGGAGCCTATGCAATCGCCGCGGCCTTGCCAATCGCGGGCAGGGGGCGGCAGGCTTTACGCCACGTCATTAAGCCGTTGAAACCCGCGCGCAGGCGCTTAAGTTCAGCCTATGACAGATGCATTGATCAAAGACGTCCTCACCCGCACCCGCCGCATCGCGGTGGTCGGTGTTTCCCCAAATCCGGCGCGGCCCAGCCACTATGTCGCTGAATACCTTGCACAAAAGGGGTATGACGTGGTGCCGGTAAACCCGGTGCACGCGGGCAAGGAAGTCTTTGGCAAGACCATCGTCGCCACTCTGGCCGAGATCGACCCGCCGGTGCAAATGGTTGATATTTTCCGCCGGTCCGAGGATGTGCCCCCCGTCGTGGACGAAGCGCTGGAGGCTTTTCCCGAGCTTGAGACCATCTGGATGCAAATGGGCATCACCAATGCTGAAGCGGCGGCCAAGGCCGAAGCACGCGGCGTGGATGTGATCCAAGACCGCTGCCCCAAGGTGGAAATCCCGCGCCTGCTAGGCTGATTATTTCCGCGCGGCCTTTTCGGCGATGCCGGAGGACGATTGCCGCCGGGCCAACTCATCCAGCACATCGCCTAGCGGTACATCCCGCGCGGCCAGCATCACCAACAGGTGGTAGAGCACATCGGCGGCTTCCGAGGTCAGACCTTTGCGGTCATCCTTCACCGCCTCGATGATTGCCTCGACCGCCTCTTCGCCGAACTTTTCAGCGCATTTCTCTGGCCCCTTGGCCAGCAGTTGCGCGGTCCAACTGCTTGAAGGATCAGCGTTTTTACGGCTCAGAATGGTGGCGTATAGGTCATCAAGTGTCATGAAAGCCTCATTGGAATGCCTGCGGCGGCCATATGCTGTTTGGCCTCCTGCACGGTATATTCGCCAAAGTGAAAGATGGAGGCGGCCAACACCGCCGAGGCACCACCTTCGATCACCCCATCGACAAGGTGATCCAAATTGCCGACCCCACCGGAGGCGATCACCGGCACCGACACGGCATCGGAAATGGCGCGGGTCAGCGGCAGGTTGAACCCCTGTTTGGTGCCATCGCGGTCCATCGAGGTCAGCAGGATTTCACCTGCGCCCTTTGCGGCCACGGTGCGGGCGAATTCCACGGCATCGATGCCCGTGGGCTTGCGCCCGCCATGGGTGAAAATCTCCCATTTGCCGGGGCTTACGGTCTTGGCGTCAATCGCGCAGACGATGCACTGGCTGCCAAAGTGATCCGCCGCTTCGGCGATCACATCGGGGTTCGCCACGGCGGCGGAGTTGAAGCTGACCTTATCGGCCCCCGCCAACAGCAAGGCCCGCACGTCAGCCACGGTCCGCACGCCGCCGCCCACGGTCAGCGGGATATAGCAATGCTCGGCGGTGCGGGTGACCAGATCGAACATCGTGCCGCGGTTTTCATGGGTGGCGTGGATGTCGAGAAAGCAAAGCTCATCCGCCCCCGCCGCATCATAGGCGATCGCGGCATCCACGGGGTCGCCCGCATCACGCAGGCCGACGAAGTTCACACCCTTCACCACGCGGCCATCGGCCACGTCGAGACAGGGGATGATGCGGGTCTTTAGCATGGCTCAGCCCTTCAACATCTTCATGGCGTCGGCCAGATTAATCGCGCCATCATAAAGCGCGCGCCCCGAGATCGCGCCCTCGATAACGCCCGTATCACGCAGCGCGGCGAGGTCCTCAAGCGACGAGACCCCACCCGAGGCAATCACCGGGATCGAAACGGCCCGCGCCAGATCGGCTGTCGCTTCCACATTCGGCCCGCCCATCGCGCCATCACGCATGATATCGGTGTAGATGATCGCAGCCACACCCGCGTCCTCAAAGGATTTCGCGAGGTCAGTGGCCATGACATCGGTCTCGGTCGCCCAACCCTTGGTCGCGACCTTTCCATTCCGCGCGTCGATCCCCACGGCAACCTGCCCGGGAAAGGCGCGCGCCGCCTCGCGAACCAGTTCGGGGTTCTCAACCGCCACGGTGCCCAGAATGACCCGCGCGAGGCCCTTATCCAACCAGCCCTCGATCGTCGCCATATCGCGAATGCCACCGCCCAATTGCGCAGGCACCTTGCAGGCTTTCAAAATCGCCTCCACCGGGGCGGCGTTCACCGGGGTCCCGGCAAAAGCGCCATTAAGGTCAACAAGATGCAGCCAATCACAGCCCGCTTCAACAAAGCTAAGCGCCTGTGCGGCGGGATCGTCGTTGAAAACGGTGGCGCGGTCCATGTCGCCATGCACAAGGCGCACGGCCTGACCGTCTTTGAGATCGATAGCGGGGTAAAGGATCATGGTCGGGCCCTTGTTAGAGAAGTCGCTTTCCTTTTGCACGTCGCCAGGGATTTTGCAACGCGACCCTAGGTCAGTCTTGCCCGATTGAGAGTTGTGGCTAACACTAAAGCCAGATCGGGAGGAGAGATCATGAAACAGCTTTTTGCAGCGGCCCTTCTGGGCCTTGGCCTGACCGGCGCCGCCCATGCCGCGGATCCGGCAGTCGGTACTTGGAAAACGCAAGTGGACGACGGCGCCTATGCGCATGTCAAAATGGCCCCCTGCGGCGGGGCAATCTGCGGCACCATCGCGCGCACCTTCAACGGCAGCGGCGAATATAAATCTCCCAATATCGGCAAAACGCTCGTCATCGACATGAAGCCTCAGGGCGGCGGCAAATACGCCGGTAAAGTCTGGCGCCCGTCGAACGGCAAAATCTACATCGGAAAGATGAACGTCTCAGGCAACTCGCTGAAGCTCTCGGGCTGCGTCGCGGGCGGGCTGATCTGCTCGAAACAGACCTGGGCGCGCATCAAGTAAGGGCAGTTCACGTCTGCCAAGGTCGGAAGGCGCGGGGCCAGACCTTCGCGCCTTCTTTGCGTTTTGCGTGAGGAAAGCACAGCGCAGAGGTATTTGTAAAAGGATGAAGTTGAAGAGGGTCTTTCTTCATCTTCATCCTTTCTTAAATACCTTCCGACGTTTCAATAGACGCGGCGTGGGTTAAGGCGCCCAAGTCAGGAAGTTCGAGATCAGCCGCAGGCCGGTGGTTTGGCTTTTCTCCGGGTGAAACTGCATGCCCAGCATCGTGTCGCGGCCGATGATCGCCGTGACTTCGCCGCCGTATTGGATATGGGCCAGACGTTCGGCGGGGTTGGCGACGGCCATGTGGTAGCTGTGCACGAAATAGGTGTGATCGCCGGTTTGCAGCCCTTCGAAGACCGGGTGGTCGTGGTCGATCACCAAGTCGTTCCAGCCCATATGGGGGACTTTGAGCTTCGGGTCTTTCGGGGTGATCTGGGTCACCTCGCCATCGATCCAGCCCAGACCGGGGGTGTCTTCATATTCGCGGCCCATGCTGGCCATCAGCTGCATGCCGACGCAGATGCCGAGGAAGGGGCGGCCCTTTTCCTCGACCGCCTCGACCATCGCATCATAGAGACCGCCAGCCCCTTTCAGGGCGGCCATACAGGCCGGGAAAGCGCCATCGCCGGGGAGGACTAGACGGTCGGCGCGGGCCACGACCTCGGCATCCGAGGTCACCATGACTTCGCCTGCGTCATGCTCGCGGGCCATACGCTCGAAGGCTTTATGCGCGGAGTGCAGGTTGCCGGATTCGTAGTCGATGATTGCTGTGAGCATTGGTTTACAAGGCACCCTTGGTGGAGGGGATGGCGTCCGCTTTGCGCGGGTCGGTCTCTACCGCTTCGCGCAGGGCGCGGGCAACGGATTTGAAAGTGGCTTCGGCGATGTGGTGGCTGTTGAACCCGTGGAGCGCGTCGACATGTAGGGTGATGCCGCCGTGGGTGCTCAGCGCTTGGAAGAACTCGCGGACCAGTTCAGTGTCGAACTTGCCGATGCTGCTGGTGGGGAAATCCACGTTCCAGATCAGAAAGGGCCGCGCGGAGAGGTCGAGCGCGCAGCGGATTTGTGCGTCGTCCATCGCCAGCAGGCAGGAGCCGTAGCGGCGAATGCCGCGTTTGTCGCCGAGCGCTTGGGTCAATGCTTGGCCCAGCGTGATGCCGACGTCTTCGACGGTGTGATGATCGTCGATGTGCAGATCGCCCTTGGCACGCACCTTGATGTCGATCAGCGAGTGGCGCGAGAGTTGGTCGAGCATATGGTCAAAGAAGCCGACGCCGGTTTCATTGTCATAGCTGCCGGTGCCGTCGAGGTTGATCTCGACCGTGATGTCGGTTTCGGCAGTGGTGCGGGTCAGGGTGCTGCGACGCATGGGGCATCTCCGAAGGCAATTGCTGCGCCCTTATAGCAGGGCCTGCCGCCGCGCCAAGCCCAAGCGGTGAAACGCCTTTGGGCAGGGGCAGCGCGATCGGGGATTGCGGGGGCAGGGCCCATATGTCAGCTTGAACCAAATCCCAGAAAGAGGCGCGACATGACCACCTGCGTATTCATCCAGATCCGCTGCCGACCGGGCACGACCTATCGTGTGGCCGAAGAGATCGCCCTGCGCGAAATCCATTCCGAACTTTATTCCACCTCAGGCGAATATGACCTGTTGATGAAGCTTTATATTCCCAAGGGCGAAGATGTGGGCGTCTACATCAATGACAATCTGTTGGACATCGAAGGCATCGAGCGGTCTTTGACCACGATGACGTTCAAGGTCTTTTGAGGTGGCGCGCCGGTTTATCCTGACAGCAGCCGTCTGTTCTGTTTTGTCGATCGCCGCGCTCGTGGCCTCTTCTGGTGCAGCCTCGGCGGGCACGCGGGTCTATGAGGGGCGCGAAGCCGCGGCCCTGCGCTGTGCCAATACGTTGGCGCTGACGGCGGTGGCACTTTCCGCGGCGGAGTTGATTGGCGAGGGGGAGAAGAATGTGATGCTGGGCGTGACCGTGCGCATTCTTGATCGTCATGTTGAAGGGACCTGGGCGCAGAAACGCGCCGCGATGGAGGTGATGCGCGACCGGCGCAGCGTGCCTGACACGCTTGAGGATTACCGCCGCATCGCCGAACGCTGTTTGGTGCAATTCCCCATCAACTGAATGCGAAAACCCGCCCATGAGGCGGGTTTTTCTTGAGGCGATTGCCTTGTCGTCAATGGGCGGCGGAGACGGAGGGTTTCTCGGTCGGGGGGGTGTCGAGCTTGACCTTTTGCCGCATCGCCACGCGGCGAATGGCGCGGTCGAATGTCTTTCTGACCCGCTGAGTGCGGCTGGCATTGGGCTGGATCGGCCCCCCGACGGAGAGCATCACCGCCATCGGGCTGTTGTCGTCATGGCGCAGGTCCATACCGTCCAGCTCCCCTTGGATGAGCACCTCGATCTCGGGCCAAGCGGGCAGGCTGTCACCTGTCACGATGCACAGCAGCGTGCCGGATCCGTTATGGGTCATCAGCAGTTGGGGGCAATCGACCACGCGCGAAATGGCCTCGGCCGCAGCGGCGATGGCGCGGGCGAATTCGCCGGTGTTGCAGGTCGCGTAAAGCTCATCGATATGTTCGATCTTGGCCGCGAAGACCTGACAGATATCAAGGTGTTGGCGCGAAAGCTGCGACAGGTAATTGCCCAAGGAGAAGGGCAGCACCAATTGATCGACCCCATTGATATGCACAGGATCGGCCAGCGCAAAATCGTGGACACCGGGCTCGCCCGCGTCTTTCAAATGCTGCGGATCAAGGCGCGGGGCGCGTTGGGTGTTCTCCAACATGCGCTCGGCGATATGCACGCGGGTTGCAATGTCCTTCACGTCGAAAGGTTTGGTCACATAGTCGTTGGCCCCGGCGGCAAAGGCGCTTTCGATCGCGGTCGCGTCGGCGCGCGATGTCACCATTAGGATCGGCGTGTCCTGATAGGCTTCCAGCGTGCGGATGCGGCGGCATAGGGTGATGCCGTCCATCTCGGGCATCTCGATGTCCAAGAGCAGGCAGTCGAAATGTTCTTTGGTGGTTTCAAGCAGTTCCAGAGCGGCAGTGCCGGAGGCGGCCAATGTCAAATGGGGGTACTCGGCTTCGCGGAACACAACGGGCAGCAATTCGCGGATAAATGGGTCATCGTCGACAGCAAGAATTTTCATTTTTGGCACCTCTTTCGTGGGGCAGACGGGCAGTCCGGGTGTCTTTATAATCTGTTCATATCTAGTCGTATAAACCCGGCGAAATTGTGACGCTTCTGCACCAATACCTTGTGCCGTTGCATAAATTATTAACCATATTTTGAAGCCTCGCGAAACCATTGAATTGGCGAAGAGAGATGGCCGTGGCCCCTTTTTTTCCCGCATTACGGGAGGTGATTGCGTGGAAATTGTGCAGGCTTTCAGGCGCCATCGGGCACATCCCGGTGCGAAATCGGGGCGAGAATTTGCGGTTCTTGTGATCGCGCGAATTTCGCGCTGCGACTCGCTGACCGAAATGAATGGGCGGGGGAACTTTATCGGCTGTGGTGCGTAACGCCCAGTTGACGCTTTGCCTGTCGCGCGCTCAACTGCGGCGCGATACGTGAAGAGGATCAGTTAAATGCGTTTGCCCGATGATGTTTTGGCGGAATTCTTGTTGCCCACGCGGGAGCTTAGGGAGGATCTGCCTTTCTTCACCAAAGTGCTGGGCATGCGGCTTGAGACGATCTTTCCCGCGGATGATCCTTCGGTGGCCAGTTTTTCGGGCCACGGGGTGCGCGTGAGGCTTGAGCGGGGGGCGGATGTGGCGCCGGGGCATCTGCGCCTGCTGACCGATGCGCCCGACAGCATCGCAGAGGGCGAGCGGGAACTCACCGCGCCCAATGGCACAAAGATCGAGATCCTGCCGCGTAGCCCGCGCGTGGACCAGCCCGAGACACAGCATGAGTTCGCCGTGCGGCGGCTGGCGGACGAGGCCCCTTGGGTGATCGGCCGCGCGGGGATGCATTACCGCGATCTGATCCCGTCGCGCCTCGGCGGCTCGATCATTGCCAGCCACATCCGCATCCCCGACGGCGGCCCGGTGCCGGATATGGTGCATTACCATACCGTGGGCTTCCAGCTGATCTATTGCTACCGCGGCTGGGTCGATGTGCTCTACGAGGATCAGGGCGATGTGATCCGGCTCCATGCCGGCGATTGCGTGACCCAGCCACCCGGCATCCGTCATCGTGTGGTCGAGGCCTCGCCCTCGATCGAAGTGATTGAGATCGGCGTGCCTGCGGAACATGTCACCACCATCGACCACGAGATGACCCTGCCCAATGGCAAAGGCGACCCGGCGCGCGAATGGGACGGGCAGACCTTCGTACATCACGTGAAGGAGGGGGCCGCGTGGCAGAACTTCCGCGTCCCCGGCTTCGTTGCGCGCGACACCGGGATCACCAAGGGCACCAAGGGCGTGGCCGGCATTCAGGTGGCGCGTTTCGACGGCGGCACGCCGCCGCCCGCGAAGCACGACGCCGACATTCACTTCAGCTTCGTCATGGAAGGCAGCATGACCCTGAACGCCGAAGGGCAGGAGCCGCGCAAATTGGAGGCAGGCGATGCCTTCGTCATCCCGCCGGGCATGGTGGCGCAATATAGCGACTGCTCGCCCGACCTCGAATTGCTTGAAGCCGGGCTGCGCGGCGATTTCTCGACGGCGCTCTTAGCCTAGGCGCGCGGCCACCTCGGCCTGCACCTTCTCGGCTGCGGCCTCTTTCACGGGGCCGTAGCCGCGGATTTCCATCGGCGCGGAAAGCACCGCCAGCGCCGCATCATGGGGCAGGGCGGGGGCCTTTGCCATGACCTCCTCGTACCAGCCGATCAGACCGACCTCGAGCTTGCGGTCGGCGCCGTAGCTGAATGGGTCGGCCCATGTGCCGCGCAGCGGTTTCATCGCCGCCAGAAGGTCGAAGGCGCGCCCCATCCAGGGGCCGAACTTGCGCTTGTTGGGGCGTCCGCGGCCATCTTTGCCGGTGGGCCAAGCGGGCGGGGCGAGGTGGTAATGCACCTTGTAGTCGCCCTCGAACGTATCCGCGATCCGCTCCTCGAAACCGCTCTGCCGGTGCAACCGCGCGACCTCGTATTCGTCTTTGTAAGCCATCAGCTTGAAGAGCGATTTCGCCGCCGCGCGCATCAGATCGTCGGCGCCTTCGGGCAGCTTGCCCGCCAGCGCATCGAGCTTGGCCTTGTAGCGCTGGGCGTAGGCGGCGTTCTGATAACCGCTAAGGAATTCCATACGCCGCGCGATCAGGCCTTCGACACTGTCGTCGGGCGCAGACGCGGGGGCGAAATGCGCCTCGATCGCCTGCGGGTTGCCCGCCATGACCCGGCCAAAGCCAAGGGCGGCGCGGTTCTTGTCCGGAACAACACCGTTCAATTCGATCGCCTGTTCAAGGGCCGTGAGCGAGACCGGCACCAGCCCCTTCTGCCAAGCGAACCCCAACATCATCACATTGGCAAAGACCGCGTCGCCCATCAGTTTCTCGGCCATGGCGTTGGCGTCGAAGGCGGCAAGGTTCTCGGCCCCCACGGCCTGCGCGATCACTGCCTCGCGGTCGTCGATGCGCAACTCGGCGTCGCGGTTCAGCACCAGATCGCCGGTGGGCATCTCGGCGCGGTTCAGCACGATCTGCGTCCCGCGCCGGTAGTGAGCGGATGCCTTGGGCGCGGAGCTGACAACCATGTCGCAGCCGATCACCGCATCGGCGCCGCCCTGATCGATGCGCACCTGATGCACCTCCTCGGGACGTTTCGCCAGACGGACATAGCCCAGCACCGTGCCGAACTTCTGCGCGAAGCCGGTGAAGTCGAGCACGCTGGAGCCCAACCCCTCGAGATGCGCCGCCATGGTGATGAGCGCGCCGACGGTCACCACCCCGGTGCCGCCGACGCCGGTCACCAGCAGGTTGAACGGCTGGTCGAGCTTGGGCAATTCCGGAATCGGCAACTGCGCCGAGAGCCCCGCCACGTCCAGCCCCGCGCCCGAGCGTTTGCGGCGGCTGCCGCCCTCGACGGTGACGAAGGAGGGGCAGAAGCCGTTGAGGCAGGAGTAATCCTTGTTACAGGTGGACTGGTTGATCTGCCGCTTGGTGCCGAACTCGGTCTTCTTCGGCTCGACGCTGAGACAGTTCGACTCGAGGCTGCAATCGCCACAGCCCTCGCAGACCAGATCGTTGATCATCACGAATTTCTTCGGGTCGTCCATCAGCCCGCGCTTGCGCTTGCGGCGTTTCTCGGTGGCGCAGGTCTGTTCGTAGATCAGCACGGTGACGCCGGGGATCTCGCGCAGCTCGCGTTGCACGCGGTCCAGATCGCCGCGATGGTCGAAACTGGTGCCCTCTGGGAAGTCGCCCTTTGGCAGCAGTTCGGGCCGGTCGGAGACCAGCGCGATGCGCTCCACCCCCTCGGCGCGGCAGGCCTGCGCGATGGAGGCGACGGAAACGGGGCCGTCCACTGGCTGGCCGCCGGTCATCGCCACCGCGTCGTTGTAAAGAATCTTGTAGGTGATGTTGGTCTTCGCCGCGACCGCCTGTCGGATCGCCAGCGAACCGGAGTGATACCACGTGCCCTCGCCGAGGTTTTGGAAGACGTGCTTGTTCCCGTTGAACATCGAAGTCGCGATCCACGGCACGCCTTCGCCGCCCATCTGGGCGAAACCCGCCGTCTCGCGGTCCATCCAAGACGCCATGACATGGCAGCCGATGCCGGAGTTCGCCTTCGACCCCTCTGGCAGCTTGGTGGAGGAGTTATGCGGGCAGCCCGAACAGAAATAGGGGGTGCGGGTGGCGCCCTCGACGTTCAGCAGCACGGGCGGCTGGTCGGTCAGCGCGCGGGCTTTTTCGAGCAGCTTCTCTTCGGGGAAGAAGGCATCGAGGCGCGCGGCGATGATCGGCACCAGCTTCAGCGGCGACAGCTCACCGGTCCAGGGCACCAGTTCTTCGAGGTTCTCGTCATGTTTGCCGACCATCCGCGCGGGCTTGGAGCCGGGCCAGTCGTAGAACGCCTCCTTGAACTGGCTTTCGATGATGCCGCGTTTCTCTTCGATCACAAGCACTTCGCGCTTGCCCTTCACGAAGTCGAGCGCATCGTCCAGCGCCAGCGGCCAGACCATGCCGATCTTGTAGATGTCGATGCCCAGACGGCGGCAGGCGGCCTCGTCGAGGCCCAGAAGGCGGAGCGCCTCCATCGTGTCGAGATGGCCCTTGCCGGTGGTGACGATGCCGAAGGAGGCGTCCTGCGTCTCGTAGATATGCCGATCGATCGGATTGGCGCGCATGAAGGCCTGCACGGCGTCGAGCTTATGGTGCAGCCGCGTCTCGATCTCGGGGGAGGGGAGATCGCCCAAGCGCACGTGCAGCCCGCCCGGGGGGGCGGTGTAGTCAGGTTGCTTGAACACGCGGTCCGGGGTTAGCTCGACCGAGGCGCCGCTCTCCACGGTTTCCGAGATCGCCTTGAAGCCGACCCATGTGCCCGATAAACGCGACAGCGCGATGCCGTATTCACCGAAGGCTTGGTATTCGGCGACGGAAGCCGGGTTCAGCGTTGGCATGAACCACGACATGAAGCCCACGTCGGACTGGTGCGGCATCGACGACGACACGCAGCCGTGGTCGTCGCCCGCCACCACCAGCACGCCGCCCTTGGGCGCGGAGCCATAGGCGTTGCCGTGTTTCAGCGCGTCGCCCGAGCGGTCCACCCCCGGCCCCTTGCCGTACCACATGGAGAATACGCCCTCGACTTCCGCCTGCGGGTCGAGATGGGCCTGCTGCGCGCCCAAGACCGCGGTGGCGCCGAGGTCTTCGTTCACCGCTGGCAGGAATTTCACGCCCGCCTCGGCCACGCGGTCCTTGATGCGCCAGTATTCCAGATCGAGCCCGCCCAGAGGTGAGCCACGGTAGCCCGAGACGAACCCGGCGGTGTTCAACCCAGCCGCGCGATCACGCCGGGCCTGATCCAGCATGATGCGCACCAGCGCCTGTGTCCCGGTCAGAAAGACGCGGCCTTCGGTCTGATCATAGCGGTCATCAAGTTTATAAGTGGTAAATTCGCGCGGTTGTTCTGTCATGGGGGTCTCCTCACTGAGGAGTGTACCGCAGGATGCGCGAATTTTTGCACCGGTTTTGCTGGCTTTGTCGCGGATACCCGAATAAATCATCCGCAAGAGCTTTTCATAATGAAAGATTTACCCGATGACTGGAATGGATGCGACGGACCGGCAGCTTGTCTTCCTGCTCCAGCAGGATTCGCGCCTGCCCAACGCACAACTGGCCGAAAAGCTGAACATTTCCGCTTCCGCCTGCTGGCGGCGGGTCAAGGCGTTGGAGCAGGCGGGGGTGATCAAACGCTACGCCGCCGTGGTCGACCCCAAGGCGATGGGGCTGGGGTTCGAGGCGATGGTGCATGTGCATCTGACGCGGCATGATGCCTCGGCCCTCGCCAGTTTCATCCGCGCGATCCAAAGCCGGACAGAGGTGACGGAGTGTTTCGCCACCACGGGCCAAGCGGATTATCACCTGCGCGTGCTGTGCCGCGATATCGACGCCTATAACGCCTTTTTGGAGAGCTTTCTGTTCCTGCATCCCGCGGTCAATTCGGCCACGACGAATGTGATCCTGCGGCAGATCAAAGCCGACGCGCCGATCACCGGTTGAGGCGATCAGGGCGGCGTTTTCTGCGTTGGACATTTGCCGCATGCGTGCTTCATAAAGCAGCAGAAATCACACCCGAAGGAGAGACCCATGATGAGAACCCGTGCCGCCGTTGCCGTGGAAGCCGGCAAACCGCTTGAAATCATGGAGGTGAACCTCGAAGGCCCGAAACGGGGCGAGGTCTTGGTCGAGATCAAGGCGACCGGCCTGTGCCATACCGATGAGTTCACCCGCTCGGGCGACGACCCCGAAGGCATCTTCCCTGCCATCCTCGGCCATGAGGGGGCGGGCGTCGTGCTGGAAGTGGGCGAGGGCGTCACCACGCTGGAGCCGGGCGATCACGTCATCCCGCTCTACACGCCAGAATGCCGGGAGTGCGAGTATTGCCTGAGCGGCAAAACCAACCTCTGTCAGGCGATCCGTGTGACCCAAGGCCAAGGCAAGCTGCCCGATGGCACGACGCGGTTCTCGATGCTGGATGGCACGCCGATCCACCACTACATGGGCTGTTCGACCTTCGCCAATCACACCGTGGTGCCTGAAATCGCGTTGGCCAAGGTACGCAAAGACGCGCCTTTTGACAAGATTTGCTACATCGGCTGCGGCGTCACCACAGGCATCGGCGCGGTGATCAACACCGCCAAGGTTGAGCTTGGCGCGCGTTGCGTGGTCTTTGGACTGGGCGGCATCGGGCTGAACGTCATTCAGGGGCTGCGCATGGCCGGGGCGGATCAGATCGTGGGCGTCGACCTTAATGACGACAAGGAAGAGGCCGCGCGTTACTTTGGCATGACCGATTTCGTGAACCCTTTGAAAGTTGACGGCGATCTGGTGGGGCATCTGGTCGAACTGACCAAGGGCGGCGCCGATTACTCTTTTGACGCCACGGGCAACACCAAAGTCATGCGCGACGCGCTGGAATGCGCGCATAAGGGCTGGGGCGAGAGCATCATCATCGGCGTGGCACCCGCGGGGGCCGAGATTTCGACGCGGCCATTCCAATTGGTGACGGGCCGGGTTTGGCGCGGGACCGCCTTTGGCGGGGCCAAGGGGCGGACGGATGTGCCCAAGATCGTCGACTGGTACATGAACGGCAAGATCGAGATCGACCCGATGATCACCCACAAACTGACTCTGGATCAGATCAACGAAGGCTTCGATCTGATGCACAAGGGTGAATCGATCCGCGCGGTCGTCGAGTTTTAAGCGTTGGGCTGGAGGGCTGCGCGCTCTCCAGCCTAGACCTCTGCCGTGAGGGAGAGGAACAGGTCGACATCCATATAGGTCTCGACATGATCGGCCAGCGCGTCCAGCGCCTCTTCCACGCCAGTTTCAAAGTCCAGCGATGAGGAAACGCCGAAGCCGCCAAGATAGGCACGGCGGAAGGCATCCGAGCTGAAAATCCCATGCATATAGCAGCCCTGCACCCGGCCCGAGGGGGAGGCGGCGCCCTCGGGCGTGCCGTCGAAAGTCAGCCACGCGCGGGCGCAGTCGGGGCCGGTGGTCTCGCCGATGTGGATTTCATAGCCCGTGAGATCGGTGCCGCTGGCAGGATGCTGGCCGGATTTTTCCGCCAGATGTTTCAGCGGGGCCATCGTGGTTTCCACGTCCAGATGCCCCAGCCCCGCCACCCGCGCCGCCGGGCCTTCGATCCCTTGCGGATCGGTGATGGTCTTGCCCAGCATCTGATAGCCACCGCAAAGACCCAGCACATGGCCGCCTTGCCGAATATGGGCGGCAAGGTCGATGTCCCACCCCTCGGCCCGGAAGGCTTCGAGGTCGGAGATCGTGGATTTACTGCCGACCATGAGCACCAGATCGGCCTCGGCGGGCAGGGGGCTGCCGGGCATGATCATTCGCAGGTCGACGCCCGGCTCGGCGGCCAGCGGGTCGAGGTCATCGAAATTGGCGATCCGGGGCAGGCGCGGCACGGCGATGACACAGCCCGAACCGCCCGAGCGGGCGCGGGCGGGCAGGTCCATCACGTCTTCGGCGGGCAGGCGGTGGGCTGCTTCGAACCACGGGATCACCCCAAGGCTCGGCCAGCCGGTACGCGCGGCGATGTCATCGCGCCCCGCGTCAAAGAGGCTGCGGTCACCGCGGAATTTGTTCACCGCAAAGCCGCGGATCAGCGCGTTGTCTTCGGCATCAAGCACGGCCTGTGTGCCGACGATCTGCGCGATCACCCCGCCGCGGTCAATGTCGCCCATCAGCACCACCGACACCCCGGCGGCGCGGGCAAAGCCCATATTGGCGATGTCGCCCGCTCGCAGGTTAGTCTCAGCCGGAGAGCCCGCGCCCTCGATCACGATCAGGTCGCAGCTTTCGGCCAAACGGTGAAAAGATTGCAGCACCGCGGGCATCAGGCTGGCTTTGTTGCGGCCAAATTCCCGCGCCTCTTGCTGACCTGCGATCCTGCCTTGCACCACCACCTGCGCGCCGGTGGCGCTCTGGGGTTTCAGCAGCACCGGGTTCATATCCGTATGCGGGGCCACGCCCGCCGCGCGGGCCTGCAACGCCTGCGCGCGGCCAATCTCGCCCCCGTCTTCAGTGACGGCGGCGTTGTTGGACATGTTCTGCGGTTTGAATGGGCGCACCCGCAGGCCACGCCGGGTGCAGGCGCGGATCAATCCGGCGACGATCATCGACTTGCCGACATTGCTGCCGGTGCCTTGGATCATGATGGCTTTGGTCATGTCTGCTCGCCCTTGGTTTCGCGCAAATTGGCGCAAATCAGGGGCAGGGGAAAGCCCATCGCCGAGGGGCAGACACAAAAAAACGCAGCCCGAAGGCTGCGTCAATTGCGCCGCTTGGCGAATATGTCTTAGGCGGCTTCGGCCTGAAGCGCGGCATTGCGGCGCTCGGATTCTTCACGCGACAGGGCGACGGAGGTCCGCACGCCTTTGCCGACGAATTCCATCAAACCTTCGACGACCCGCTCGTTGGGGTCGATACCGGCACAGCTCAGAACCTCGCGGCCATCGCGCGAGCGGGCCCAGCGGGCGATCTGTTCCGGGCCGTTGCCATATTTCTTGTCGTCGGCAATTGCGTCATCCAAAGCAGCTAGCACCACAGCAGCAAAGAGCTTGCGTGCGCGGTTGCCTTGCTCGTTGTTGAAAGCGGTGCCATCAACGAAATCTTTCATCTCGTCGTCCTTTCGATTATTCTTGCTCTTGTCATTCGGGCGTGGAGGCCCTTATGACGGATATCTTTTGATTCGGATACCTCTATTTAGCATATCTCCCATGCAGCTTGCGCATATCTAGTTGGTGTGGCAGCAGAGAATAACGCCTGCTTGCAGGGAACCATCCCTCCCGATATAGACCCGAACATCATATCATCAACCTTATGTCGTGGTTTTGTCACATGCCCAAGATTAACGGAAACGAGATCCGCCCCGGAAACGTCCTTGAACATAACGGTGGCCTCTGGGCGGCTGTGAAGGTCGATCACGTGAAGCCCGGCAAGGGCGGCGCCTTTGCCCAAGTCGAGATGCGCAACCTGCGCAACGGCTCCAAATTGAACGAACGCTTCCGGTCCGCCGATAAGGTCGAGCGCGTGCGTTTGGAGCAAAAAGACCAGCAATTTCTGTATGAAGACGATGGTATGCTGGTGGTGATGGACACTGAAACCTATGAGCAGGTGCAGCTGCCTGCCGAGCTTTTGGGAGAGCGTCGCCCCTTCTTGCAGGACGGCATGATGATCGTGGTCGAGTATCACGAGGAAGAGGCGCTGAACGCCTCCCTGCCGCAGAAGGTGACCTGCAAAGTGGCCGAAACTGAGCCGGTGGTGAAGGGCCAGACAGCGGCGAATTCCTTCAAGCCTGCCGTGCTCGACAACGGTGTGAAGATCACCGTGCCGCCCTTCGTGGGCCAAGACGAAGACATCGTCGTGAACACGGAAACCATGGAATATGTCGAACGCGCCTGACGCAACGTCATCTTTGGTAAAGGAGATCAGCCCCGGTTTTGCCGGGGCTTTTTGTTTCGTGGGGGCCTTTTAGCGGCGCGCGGTTCTCAGGTCGCGGGGCCGGGCCAAGTGACCTCTGCACCTTCGGCCTGCATCGGGCCTTTGGCGCGGTCGAACCGCAGATGCGCCAAAGCCTGACCGCCCGCTTGGGTGTAAAGCGTGCCCGCGGGTTTCCCCTCTGCCGTGATTGCCGTGCCGGGGGCGGCGCTGCCGCTGACCTCGACCCGGGTCAGCCCTTTGCGCAACTCGGTCTTGTGTTTCATCCGGGCGGTGACCTCTTGGCCGACATAGCAGCCTTTGCGGAAATCCAACCCGTTGATCCGATCAAACCCCGCCTCAAGGATAAAGGTATCGGGGGTGAGTTCGATCCCCGTCTCAGGGATCAGATGGGCCACGCGCAGAGCGTCCCAATCGGTCGCGTCCTCGGTTTGCGGCATGTCGCGATAGGCCCGCCAGCCCATCTCAGGATGCCGCGGATCGGCTAAGGCGTCGTCGGGCGCAGGCCCGGTGCCGCGTTGCAGGTGCAGATCGGTGGGCGCGATTGTTACCTTCGCGCGCAGTTTGTACATCGACAGCCGCTGGGTCAGCATGTCGCCAAGGCTTTCATCCACGTCCAGCAGAACGTCTTCGCCATCGGCGATCAGAAAGAAATCGGCCATATATTTGCCCTGCGGCGTCAGCAGGGCGGCATAGACCGGGCCTTGGTCCAGTTTGCCGACATCATTGGTCACGATTCCTTGCAAAAAGTCGTGGGTGTCGGGGCCGGAGAGGCGCAGAATGCGGCGCGGGGTCATGCGGGTGTCCTTTGATTGCTGGCCATGACATATAACCTGTCAAAGCCATCCAAAAGGGGCAACCATGCGCGCGCCGATCTCTGTCGTCATTCCCATCCTCAACGCGGCCACGGCGCTGCCCGCTTGCCTCGCCGCGCTCGTCGAAGGCTTGCAGGCCGGGTTGATCCGCGAGGTGATCTTGAGCGATGGCGGCTCCACGGATGGCACGCGTGCGCTGGCCGAAGGCTGGGGGGCTGAGGTCGTCTCGGGCGCGCCTTCGCGGGGGGGGCAGTTGCGGCGTGGGTGCGACGCGGCGCAGGGCGCATGGCTCTTGGTGCTGCACGCCGACACGGTGCTTGCCTCGGGCTGGAGCGATGCGGTGCAGGACCACATGGCGCGCAGGGCCGATGGGGCGGGGTGGTTCCGCCTGCGCTTCGATCAGCGCGGTCTGGCGCCGCGCTTGATGGCGGGCTGGGCGAACCTGCGCAGCGGTCTTGGCCTGCCCTATGGCGATCAGGGGTTGCTGTTGCCCCGCGCGCTTTATGACGCAGTGGGCGGCTATCCCGATCAGCCGCTGATGGAGGATGTGGCGCTGGCCCGCGCCCTGCGCGGCCGCTTGACCCGGCTCAATGGCGTCGCCGTGACCAGTGCTGAGAAATACCGCCGTCAGGGCTGGCTGCGCCGGGGCGGGCGCAACCTCTGGACACTGACCCGCTATGCGATGGGGGCCAGCCCCGAGGCGCTCGCCGAAAGCTACCGGCGTTCGTGAAAGGGGCGCGGCTTTGCCCACGCCCCGCGCATTCAGTTAAAGAGCGCCGCCCCGATCCGTTGGAGCAGATTGGGCTGGCGCGCCCTTTCGCGGCGTTTCTTCGCGGAGAGGGCACTGAGGCCGCGGGCATCCGATACGGTCTTTCCGTCGCGATATTGCAGGCGGTAGAGATCGGCATAGATGCCGCCGCGTTCCATCAGCTCGTCATGGGTGCCCTCATCGGTGACGCGGCCCCGGTCCATCACCACGATCTTATCCGCGCTGCGGATGGTCGACAGCCGGTGCGCGATGACGATGGTGGTGCGGCCCTTGGCGAGGCGATCAAGCGCATCCTGCACGACCTGTTCCGATTGCGCATCGAGCGCGCTGGTGGCCTCATCCAACAGCAAGATCGGCGTGTCGCGCAGCAGGGCGCGGGCAATCACCACGCGCTGGCGCTGCCCGCCCGACAGGGCCGAGCCGCGCGGGCCGACGCGGGTTTCCAGCCCCTGTTCCAACTGCGGCAGGAAGTCCGCCACATGGGCGGCTTTCAGCACCCGGTCAAGCTCTTCATCGGTGACATTCTCTCGGCCCAGCACGATGTTTTCGCGCAGGGTTTCATCGAACAAAAGCGCTTCCTGCGTCACGACAGAGAAGAGGCCGCGCAGGTCCGGTATGGTCATTGCACTGGTGTCGATCCCGCCGATCCGCACGCTGCCGCTTTGAGGGTCCACCAGCCGGGTGAGCAGGTTGAAGATGGTCGATTTCCCCGCCCCCGAGGCCCCGACCAGCGCGGTCGTCTGGCCCGCTTTCGCGGTCAGGTCCAAGCCGTTCAACACCTTCGTGTCGCCATAGGAGAGCGAGACATCCGTCAGGGTCACATCGGGCGGGCCATCGGGCGCGGCCTGCGCTTTGTCCGGGCTGCGCAGGTGCAGGGGCGCGTCGAGCAATTCCTTGATCCGTTCCAGCGCGGCGGCGGCCATCTGCCATAGGCCGCTGATCGCACCAAGTCGGCGCAGGGGAGAGAACATGAACCCCAGCGAGGTGAAGAAGGTCATAAACTCACCAATGGTCTTATTGCCCGCGATGATCTCGGACCCGCCGTAGACGATCACGGCCATGAAGCCGATGCCCGACATGATGTCGATCATCGCCGGGATCGCGGAGTTGCCAAAGGCGGCGCGGACTTCGGTGCGGATAAAGGTGCGCGTCAACTCGCGGTATTGCCGGGCTTGGTAGTCCTCTAGCGCGTTGAGCTTGATCTGCACGATGCCGTGAAAAACCTCGTCCAGCCGGGTCGAAAGGCTGGCCCCGATGTCGCGCGCCTCGCGCGAGCGGGCGCGGACGAAACGCTGGGCGATGGCGGCGGGCAGCACCATCAGCGGCACGCCGACCATCGCCAGAAGCGCCCAAATCGGGTCAATCGCGATGGCCACGCCCATGAGGATCACCAGCCCCACCAGATCGCGCCCCGCGCCGGTTATGAACGCCCGCCAAACATTACCTACCGCATTCACATCCGATTGCACGCGTTGCACCAGAAAGCCGGGCGGGTGGTTTTGGTGAAAGGCGCCGTCTTGCTGCATCATCCGGTCAAGCAGGTCGATGCGCAGGTCCGCCGCCGTGCGCTGTGCCACGCGGGTCAGCAGCACCTTTTGCACCACCGTGGCGAGCGCCCGCAGCGCAAAGATCGCCACCAGCACCAGCCCGACCCAGACCAGCGCCCCGCGGTCGCCGCCGACGAAGACGCGGTCGAACATCGGCTCCATCAGTTTCGCCAGCACGCCCAAGGTCGAGCCTTCGATGATCATGAAGATCACCGCGATGGCCATCAGACCGGTGTGTTTCTTTAGATAGTCCCGCCAAAGCCAGCGCATCAACTGCGCAGAGGTGTAACTGTCATCATTCATACCGGTGCCTGATCCTTTTGGGCAGTCGGATCCCGTGTACGAAAGCCGCGCAGGCAGGGCAAGCCATCGCGCAGGTCGGGCAAGGCGGGCAGGGGGAGGCCTGCGCGCCTGGAAGGGGGGCTCGGGCGCGCACCTTACCTAAGGTCCGATCGCGTGTTGACCCCGGCCTGCCGGGCAGTAAGCTGCGCCCGACCGTCCCCCGGTCACGCATTTTCAAAACGGCAGCCAATATCATGACAAAGCAGAATAAACTCGCCCCCGGTCGTTCGTACCTCGCCATTCCCGGCCCCTCGGTCATGCCCGACGCGGTGCTGAGCGCGATGCACCGCGCCGCTCCCAATATCTATGAGGGTGAGTTGGTTGAGATGATGCCGGCACTGGCGGCTGATTTGAAACGTGTGGCGCGTACAGATCGTCATGTGGCGATGTATATCAGCAACGGCCACGGCGCTTGGGAAGCTGCGCTGAGCAATGTCATAGCCCCCGGCGACCGGGTGCTGGTGCTGGCCACGGGGCGTTTCGGCCATGGCTGGGCCGAAATGGCAACGGGGCTGGGGGCGGAGGTGGATATCCTCGACTTTGGCCGCAACGCGCCGGTTGATCTGACGCAGGTGGCCGAGCGTTTGAAGGCCGACAGCGGCCACCAGATCAAGGCGGTGATGGCGGTTCATGTGGACACCTCAAGCTCGGTCCGCAACGATGTGCCGGGCCTGCGCCGTCTGTTGGATGAGGCGGGCCATCCCGCGCTCTTGATGGCCGATTGCATCGCGTCATTGGGCTGTGAGCGCTTTGAGATGGACGCCTGGGGCGTCGATGTCATGGTCACCGCTTCGCAAAAGGGGCTGATGGTGCCGCCGGGCATGGCCTTCGTCTTTTTCAACGACCGGGCCGAGGAAGCCCGTGCGCGTCTGCCCCGCGTGAGCCGCTATTGGGATTGGTCGCCGCGCGCCCATGCGCAAGAGTTTTATCAATACCACGGCGGCACGGCACCGACGCATCACCTTTATGGCCTGCGCGCCGCCCTCGATATCCTCCATGAGGAGGGGATCGAGCAGGTCTGGCAGCGCCATGAAACGCTGGCCCGCGCGGTCTGGGCGGCCTGTGAGGCGTGGTCGGCTGAGGGCAGCCTACGGTTCAACATCGAAGACCGCGCCCTGCGCAGCCATGCCGTCACCGCGCTGCGGCTGCAAGCCCCCCATGCGACCGAGTTGCGCGATTGGGTGCAGAGCAATCTGGGGCTGACACTGGGCGTGGGGCTGGGCATGGCCTTGCCGGGGGAGCCTGCGTGGCACGGGTTCTTCCGCCTTGGCCATATGGGCCATGTGAACGGCCATATGATCATGGGGCTGCTTGGCGGGATCGAAGCCGGGCTTTCGGCGCTGAAGATCGACCACGGCCCGGGCGCCTTACAAGCGGCGGCGGAGGTGATCGGCGGGGCTTAGGCCCCGCGCGCGTGCGTTAAGGCCTCGGGCAAGGCGGCGGCGAAGTGATCCAGCTCCTCCGCCGTGCTGCAACTGATGCGGATGCAGCGATTTTGCGGCGCAGCGAAGGGCATCCGCACGAAGATCCCCCGCGCCACCAGTGCATCGAGAACCGCCTTGGCGAAGGCACCATCGCGGCCACAGTCGACCGCAACGAAATTGGCGGCAGAGGGGAGGGTGCTCAGCCCGTTTTCTTCGGCGATTTGGGCGATCCGGCGGCGCGCCTCGGCGATCTTGGTCTGAACCTCTTTCAGGTAGCTCTGATCTTGCACCGCCGCCAAAGCCCCCGCCTGCGCCGCGCGGTTCAGGCCAAAGTGATTGCGGACCTTGTGAAAGGCGGTGATCAACTCGGGCGCGGCGATGGCATAGCCGATCCGCGCCCCGGCAAGGCCGTAGGCTTTGGAGAAGGTCCGCATCCGGATCACCCGTGGGTCTTCGGCGGAAAGCGCGGGCGCGGTGCCCTCGGGGGCGCATTCGATATAGGCTTCATCCAGCAACAGCAGGCTGCCTTGGGGCAGGTCGTCGAGCGCGCGTGCCAGTTCCGCGCCCTCATGCCAAGTGCCCATCGGGTTGTCGGGGTTGGCGAGGTAGACGAGTTTGGCGTCGACCTCTGCCGCTTTGGCGAAAAGCGCTGCCGGGTCTTCGTGATCGTCGCGGTAGGGCACTTTGTGCAGCACGCCGCCAAAGCCCGCAACATGGTAGTTGAAGGTTGGGTAAGCGCCTTCCGAGGTTACCACCGCATCGCCTTCGTCCACCAGCAGGCGTACGAGATAGCCCAGCAGCCCGTCGATGCCTTCGCCGACGATGATATTGTCGGGCGTCACGCCATGCAATTCGGCCAATGCCGCGCGCAGCTCCACGCTTTCTGAATCGCCATATTTCCACATCTCCGTATCAGCCATAGCCGCGATGGCGCGAGGCGAAGGGCCAAAGACGTTTTCATTGGCACCAAGCCGCGCTTTGAACGGGCGGCCAAGGACGCGCTCCTGCGCTTCGGGGCCCACGAAGGGGACATTGGCGGGCAGGCGTTGGGCGAGGGGGGTGAGGCGTGCATATGTCATGCGCCAAGGTGTAGGGGCGGGCCCGTGAGAGGGCAAGTGCCGCAGCGCCTGCCGCCACGTTTTGCTGGTGCCGCGCGGTGATCTGCGGTGAACTGCGCCAAACATTCAGGAGAACAGCCATGCCCCGCGTCACCACCCGGATCGAAGACCATATCGCCCATGTGACCCTCACGCGCGCCGACAAGATGAACGCGGTGGATGATGAGATGATCGAGGCGATCATCGCAGCAGGGCAGGAGGTTGCGGCCTCGGACGCCCGGGTGGTGCTGCTCTCGGGTGAGGGCAAAGGCTTTTGCGCGGGCATTGATATTGGCGGGCTGTCGGGGATGCTGGGGCAGGATGTCGAGGCGTTGATCATGCCCCGCAGCCATGGCGAGGGCACGACGAACAAATGGCAAGAGGTGTCGATGGTTTGGCACCGTTTGGAAATCCCGGTCATCGCGGCGCTGCATGGGGTGGTTTTTGGCGCCGGGATGCAGCTGGCGCTTGGGGCGGATATTCGGATTGCCGCGCCGGATACGAAGCTCGCGGTGATGGAGATGAAATGGGGCATCGTGCCGGATATGGGCGGTATGGTGTTGCTGCCGCGGTTGGTGCGGTCGGACGTGTTGCGGCGGCTGACCTATACCGCCGCGCCCGTGGATGCCGCGCAGGCCGAGCGTTGGGGGTTGGTGACGGAGGTCGCCGAAGACCCGCAGGCGGCGGCGCTGGAACTGGCGCAGGTGATCGCGGGCAAGGGGCCGAATGCGATCCGCACGGCGAAGCGGTTGATCGGATATGCGGAGACGGGGGCGTCGGATGCGGATGTGCTCTTGGCCGAGTCGCGTGAACAGGCGGCGCTGCTGGGCAGGCCCGAGCAGATGGAGGTGATCGCGGCGGAGTTCGGCAAGCGGCCCGCGGTGTTCAAGTAAGCCGGCAAGCGCGGCATTGGCCTTGCGCCTGACAGCCCGGAATCAAGGCCGCAGGCCGCCGGGCAGCGCCAGACCGCCCGAACGGGCTGGCGCTTTGGCAATCGAAGTGCATTCCTGCGAACTTGGCGTAGGCGCGGCGGGGATAAAATGCCTAGCTGAATTGATAGAGGCGCCACCCCGCGGTCTGGCACTCCCTGGCTTGCGCGCCGATTGCCTGTCTCGCAACAGCCCGGAATCAAGGCCGCAGGCCGCCGGGCAGCGCCAGGCCGCCCGAACGGGCTGGCGCTTTGGCAATCGGAGTGCCGTCCTGTGAACTTGGCGTAGGCGCGGCAGAGATAAACTGCCCAACTGCCCCCTATGCAGCGCCATCCCGCGGTCTGGCGCTGCCCGGCTTTGTTGGTCTCAGCCCAGTTCCGCCAGCCGGTCCAGTGCGGCCTGCAATTGGTCCGCCTCTTCCTGACGTGCCGCGAGGTTCGCCTGCGCTTCAGCCACCACCTCTTCCGGCGCAGAGGCCGCGAACTTGGGGTTATTCAAACGCCCCTTCAGCCCACCGATCTCCTTGCCCAGCTTGTCGAGCGATTTCTGCAGACGCGCCTTCTCAGCATCAATGTCGATGAGACCGGCCAAGGGCAGGCCGAAGCTCGCCCCCGGGGCCGCGATCGAGACCGTGCCTTTCGGGAAGCTGTCGCTCCGCTCAAGGCTCTCGACCCGCGCCAGACGCTTGATCATCACCTCGTTGCGGTCCCATGCACCTTGTGCCGCCTCGTCCATCTCGGTCACCAGCATCGGCACCTTCAGCCCGGCGGGCACATGCATCTGTTGACGCGCGGAGCGGATGCTCTCGATCAGGCCGATCACCCAGTTAAGCTCCCGGTCTGCGTCGGCATCGAGCAGATCGGCGGTGGTGTAGGCGGGCCAATCGGTGAGGGCCAGAAGCTCATCGCGCTTGGCGGTGGTCTGCCACAGCTCCTCGGTGATGAAGGGCATGATCGGGTGCAGCAGCACCAGACATTGCTCCAACACCCAAGCCATGGTGGCGCGGGTTTCCGCAGCCTCGGGCGCGTCGTCCTGCAACAGCGGCTTGGAAAGCTCCACATACCAGTCGCAGACCTTGCCCCAGACAAAAGCGTAAAGCGCATTGGCCGCATCATTGAACCGGAAATTGCCAAGTGCGGCGTCCACTTCCTCGCGGATGCGGGCGGTCTCACCCACGATCCATTTGTTCAGCGTTGCTTGCGGTTTGGGCATCGCGGCGGGCATCGCCTCGAAGACGCCGTTCATCTCGGCAAAGCGATGCGCGTTCCACAGCTTGGTGCCGAAGTTGCGATAGCCCGCGATGCGCTGCGTGGAAAGCTTCAGGTCGCGGCCCATGGCGGCCATCGAAGTCAGGGTGAAGCGCACCGCGTCGGCGCCGTAGTCGTCGATCAGCTCCAGCGGGTCGAGCACATTGCCCAAGGATTTAGACATCTTCTTGCCCTTCTCGTCGCGCACCAGCGCGTGGACATAGACGGTGTCGAAGGGTTTTTGGTCGACCACGGCATATTGCATCATCATCATCCGGGCGACCCAGAAGAAGATGATGTCGAAACCGGTGACCAGCACGGAAGTGGGGAAGTATTTCTCCAGCTCCGCGGTTTGCTCGGGCCAGCCCAGCGTGCCGATGGGCCAAAGGCCGGAGGAGAACCACGTGTCGAGCACATCCGGGTCACGGCGCAACTCGACGACTACCGAACCGGGATCGTACGGTTCTCTGGCACTCTCTGGTTCCACGCCAATTGTAACCTGTTCACCGTAGAAACTCTGTGCAAGCTTTACGGCCTCTGCTTCGGAAGAAGCGCAGAAGGTTTCGCTTTCCCTATAATCGTAAGAGCCGTCTTTTTTCTTTGGCCCATACCACACTGGGATCTGGTGCCCCCACCACAACTGGCGCGAGATGCACCACGGCTCGATGTTCTCCAGCCAGTGGAAATAGACCTTGCGGTCCTGTTCGGGCAGGATCGTCACTTCGCCCGAGCGCACGGCGTCGATGGCGGGCTGCACGATCTTGTCGGTGGCGACGAACCACTGGTCGGTCAGCATCGGCTCGATCACCACCTTGGAGCGGTCGCCGAAGGGCTGCATGATCTTCTTGGCTTCGACGAGCGGCACGAGGTTCTCTTCCTCGGTGCGCATCTCGCCGCCCTCGCCGGGTTCGACGGGGGCCTTCTTGGCGGCGCGGCCAAGGCGGGGATCGGTCGCCTCGGTCATCACGGCGAGCCCCTCGGCGGTCACGTCCTCAACCACGCGCTTGCGGGCTTCGAAACGGTCGAGGCCGCGGTAGGCGTCCGGCACGAGGTTGATTTCGGTCGCATCCTCGGGCGCGGCTTCGGAACCATCGGCGATGGCCTGAGCGCGGGCGGCGGCCTGATCGTAGGGCAGGCCATCGGTGCGCATCCGGCCTTGGGTGTCCATCAGCGCGTAAAGCGGGATGCCGTTACGCTTGGCCACACCATAGTCGTTGAAGTCATGCGCGCCGGTGATTTTCACAGCACCGGAGCCGAAATTCTTGTCCGGGTATTCGTCGCTGATGATCGGAATGAGGCGGCGCTGCGCCTTCGGGCCAACCGGGATTTCGCAAAGTTTCCCGACGATTGAGGCGTAACGTTCATCCGATGGATGAACTGCAACAGCACCGTCGCCCAGCATGGTCTCGGGCCGGGTGGTGGCGATGGAGATATAATCGCGCTCTTCCTCGAAGAGCACGTTGCCGTCCTCGTCGCGCTCGACATAGGTATAGGTTTCACCCCCCGCCAGCGGGTATTTAAAATGCCACATGTGGCCGTCGACCTCGGTGCTCTCGACCTCAAGGTCAGAGATCGCGGTCTCGAAATGCGGGTCCCAGTTGACCAGCCGCTTGCCGCGGTAGATCAGCCCCTTGTTGTACATATCCACGAAGACCTTGATGACGGCGTCGTGGAAATTACCCTCTTCCCCCTCGGGCGCACCGGGGGCGCCGGACATGGTGAAGGCGTTGCGCGACCAGTCGCAGGAGGCACCCAGACGGCGCAGCTGGTCGATGATCGTGCCGCCGGATTTCTGCTTTTGCTCCCAGACCTTGGCGGTAAACGCCTCGCGGCCCAGCTCGCGGCGGCCCGGCTGGCCGGTGGCGGCCAACTCGCGTTCCACCACCATCTGCGTGGCAATGCCCGCGTGGTCTTGTCCCGGCTGCCACAGCGTGTCGAAACCCTGCATCCGGTGCCAGCGCACGAGGATGTCTTGTAGCGTGTTGTTGAAGGCATGCCCCATGTGCAGCGAGCCGGTGACATTCGGCGGCGGGATCATCACCGAGAAATGCTCATCCCGCTGCGCATTCGCGCCCGCTTTGAACGCGCCCTTGGTCTCCCAATCGGCGTAGATGCGGCTTTCCGCCTCGGCGGCGTTGAAGGTCTTTTCGAGTGCCATGGTCATGATCCCTTTTGTTGCGCCCCGTTTAGCGCTCTGGCGCGGTAAGGGAAAGACCCCTGACAGGCGCTTGAGGCGCGGGGGCAGGGCTCAGCCGCTGCGGTCGATCTTGGTGCTGAGGTGGATCAGGCTCTCACTGCCCTTGACGCCGCGGGTCTCGCCGATGCGGTCTAGGGTCTCGTCCAACTCCTGCGTGGTTTGCGCCGCGATCTGCACCAGTAGGTCAAAGCGGCCCGAGGTGGTGTGCACCACCTGCACCGCAGGAAGGCTGCGCAGCCGTGCTAAGACGGCGGGGCCCGCGCGCAACTCGATATTGACCAGCGCCGTGGCATGCAGCGGCGCGCGGGCCGCTTCGCCCAAACGCAGCGTATAGCCGAGGATGGCGCCGCAGCGTTCCAACCGTTCCAGCCGGGCTTGAACGGTGGTGCGGGCAAGACCCAGACCGCGCGCCAGATCGGCGACCGGCTGGCGAGCATTGGATTGCAGCGCCGCGATCAAAGCGCGGTCGGTATCGTCAAGTTGTGCTGTCATATCGTCACTTTGCCCAAATTTCGCATCACTTTAGGCGGTATGACACGATGAATCGACCAAAATCCGCGCTTCACTGGAGAAAAGCAGTGAAGAGGCCCCCATGCAGCATATCGCCCCCCTTTCCGACAGTCCCGCCGCCTATTTGGCGAAATACAGCCCCGATAAGCCGGTGTTGTTTCTGGCCCCTTCGGTGCTGCAAGCCACTGCGCGGCGGTTTCAGGCGGATTTCGACGGGCTGGTGACTTATGCGGTCAAGGCGAACGACCGGGCGGAGGTGCTGTCGAACCTTGTCGCGGCAGGGATCACCACCTTTGATGTCGCCTCCCCGGCAGAGATGGCGGCGGTGCGGGCGGTCTGCCCGCAGGCGGTGCTGCATTACAACAACCCCGTGCGCTCGACCTCAGAGGTGGAGGCCGGGATCGCGGCGCGGGTCTATAGCTGGTCGATCGACGATATGTCGGAACTGGCCAAGCTGCGCGACGTGCCGCGCGACAATGAAGTTGCGGTGCGCTTTGCCTTGCCGGTGAAGGGTGCGGCCTATGATTTCGGGTCAAAATTCGGCGCGGCCCCTGAGCAGGCGGCGGATCTGTTGCGCGCGGTGGCTGAGATGGGGTTCACTCCGTCCATGTGTTTCCACCCCGGCACGCAGTGCAATGATCCGCAGGCTTGGGTGCAATATGTCCATGCGGCGGCTGATATTCTGCGGATGGCCGATGTCTCGATCGACCGGTTGAACATCGGCGGTGGTTTTGCCGTAGACCGTGGATTTGACGCGCCAGACCACCGGGCCGTCTTCGCCGCCGTCAAAGCGGCGCTGGATGAAAGTTTTGGCGCGGATGCGCCTGCGCTGCTCTGCGAGCCTGGCCGGGCGATGGTGGCCGATGCCGCCGTGTTGGCCACCCGCATCAAGGGGGTGCGCAACGACGGGCGCACTGTCTTTCTGAACGATGGTATCTATGGCGGGCTGCCTGATCTGCGCGACATGGGGCTTTCGGGGCTCGTCGATGTGGTTGGCCCCGATGGCATGCGGCGTCAGGGGGCGACCAAGCCGCGCGTGGTCTTCGGCCCGACCTGCGATTCGCTGGACCGTCTGCCCGATGGCCTGCCGCTGCCCGAAGATGCGCAAACCGGGGATTACCTCTTGTTCGGCGGCATGGGGGCCTATTCCATCGCCATGTCGACCGCCTTTAATGGCTATGGGTTGGCAGGGGTGACACTGGTCTCAAGCCTTGAAGGCGCGCTTGCCCGCAAGGCGGCCTGAGCCTCTGGACACTGGCGGCGCGCCCGCTACTGTTGCACTGAAAGAGGCAGGGCAGCAGGGGCGGCGTCAAATGGAAAAGTTCGGAAAAAGCCAGCCGGTCAAACGGGTGGAAGACCACCGCTTCCTGACCGGTGCGGGCCGCTATGTCGATGATATCGCCCCCGCCGAGGCGCTGTATGGCGTCTTTTTCCGCGCGCCCGTGGCCCATGGGGTGATCACTGAGTTGGACGTAGCTGACGCCCGCGCGGCGGATGGCGTGCATCTGGTGCTGACCTGCGCCGATCTGGAAGCGGCGGGAATGAATATCGCCTTGCCGCATACGGTCGTCGACAACCGCGATGGCAGCAAAGGTACGGCGCCGCTGCGCCCGATGCTGGCCAAGGACCGCGTGCGCTATGTGGGCGAGCCGGTGGCGCTGGTGGTGGCCGAGAGTTTGCAACAGGCCCGCGACGCGGCGGAGATGATCCTTTTCGAGGCCGACGATCTGCCCGCAAAGATGGATATCGCCCCGGGCGGTGAGACCCTGCACGCAGAGGCCCCCGACAACCGCGCCTTTGACTGGCATATGGGCGATGAGGCCAAGGTTGAGGCGGCTTTTGCCAAGGCCGCTCATCGCGTCAAGCTGGAGGTGGGGGACAACCGCATCATCGTCAACTCCATGGAGCCGCGTGGCTGCTATGCCGAATGGACCGAGGGCCGGTTGCATGTGGCGCTGGGCGGGCAGGGCGTCTGGGCGCATAAGGGATTTCTGACCAAAGCCTTCGGCCTGCCCGAAGACGCGGTGCGCGTGACCAATCCCGATGTCGGCGGCGGTTTCGGCATGAAGGCGATGACCTACCCGGAGTATTTCTGCGTGGCCCAAGCCGCGCGGGCCTTGGGCCGTCCGGTGCGCTGGATGTCAGAGCGGACCGAAGCCATGCTCACCGACAACGGGGGGCGCGATCTGGTGTCTTGGGCCGAGTTTGCCTTTGACGAGAACCACAAGATCACCGCCTACCGTGTCGATACACGCTGCAACCTTGGGGCCTATAACAGCCAGTTCGGCCAGCCGATCCAGTCGCAGCTCTTCTCCAAGGTCTTGATGGGCGTCTATGACGTGCAAGACACCTATCTGCATGTCGAAGGGTTCTACACCAACACCGTGCAAGTCGACGCCTATCGCGGGGCCGGGCGGCCCGAGGCGATCTATGTGCTGGAGCGGCTGATGGACCGCGCGGCGCGAGAGTTGGGCGTCGATCCGTGGGCGTTACGGCAGATCAACTTCATCAAGCCGGAGCAATTCCCCTATACCACTGCCACGGGCGAGCTTTACGACGTGGGCGATTTCGCGCGGCTGCTGGCTCGGGTGGGGCAAGAGGCCGACCGCGACGGTTTTGCCGCGCGCCGGGCGGCGGATGCCAAACGCGGCCTGCTGCGCGGTCAGGGGCTGTGTTACTATATCGAGAGCATTCTGGGCGATCCCTCCGAAGGGGCCAAAGTGGTTTTCGAGGGCGATGGCCGGGTGACGATCTATGTCGGCACCCAAAGCAACGGGCAGGGGCATGAGACGGTCTATGCGCAGTTCCTCTCGGACCAGACTGGCATCCCCGCCGAGCGGATCGACGTGGTGCAGGGCGACAGTGATCTGATCAAGAAGGGTGGCGGCACCGGCGGCTCACGCTCGGTCACCACGCAGAACACGGCGACCTTGGCCACCGTGGCGAAGATCACCGAAGTCTTCACCGCCTTTCTGGCCGAAGAGTTGGGCGTCGCTGCTGCGGATATCAGCTTTGACGACGAACGCTTTCGCGCGGAAGGGTCGAACATCAGCCCGACCATGCTGGAGGTGGCCGAGATGGCCCGCGCTAAGGGCCGGGACGATCTGCTGAGCCACCACGAACGCGCCAGCCTGCCGGGGCGCAGCTATCCCAACGGGGCGCATGTGGCCGAGGTGGTGATCGACCCCGAGACGGGGGTGGTGACGCTCGACCGCTACACGGTGGTCGATGATTTCGGCAATCTGATTAACCCGATGCTGGCCGAGGGGCAGGTCCACGGCGGGGTGGCGCAGGGCATTGGCCAAGCAGTGCAGGAGCGGGTGGTCTATGACGAGGACGGCCAGCTTTTGACCGCCACCTTCATGGATTACGCCATGCCCCGCGCGGCGGACCTGCCGATGATCTCCTTCACCTCCGAACCGGTGCCCTCCACGGCCAATGTCATGGGCATGAAGGGCTGCGGGGAGGCGGGCACCGTCGGTGCCTTGGCGGCGGTGTCGAATGCGGTGCAGGATGCCCTGTGGGAACGCGGCGTACGGCAGGCGGATATGCCGTTCACCCCGCACCGTGTCTGGGAGATGCTGCAAGGTGCCGCAATCGCAGCCGAGTAAAACCCTGTTCCAACGGCTCTTCGGGCGTTTCTGGCGGCGGCCTGAAAGCGACTTCGGCCCGCGCCGGGGGGCGGTGACCCATGTTATCATCCTCGACGGGACCATGTCCTCGCTCGAACTGGGGCGCGAGACCAACGCGGGCATTGCCTATGGCCTCTGCCGCGAGATGGGCAGCGCCCTGTCGATCTATTACGAGCCGGGGCTGCAATGGCGCGATTGGCGCAGCGCTTTGGATGTGATCTTGGGCCGCGGGATCAACCGGCAAATCCGCCGCGCCTATGGTTATCTCGCCTCGCGCTACCGGCCCGGAGATCGGATTTTCCTGCTGGGCTATTCGCGCGGCGGCTATGCGGTACGCTCCCTCGCCGGGGTGATCGACCGGGTGGGGCTTCTGCGCGCCGAGGTGGCGACAGAGCGTAACATTCGCGATGTTTACCGCCATTATGAGGCGCATCATCTGAGCAAGGCGGGCGAACTCTTTGCCCGCGCCAACTGCCACCCCGAGGTTGAGATCGAGGCGATTGGCGTTTGGGACACGGTCAAATCGCTGGGCCTCAACGCACCGCTGTTCTGGCGGTTCTCGCAGCCGCTGCATATGTTCCACAACCACGACCTGAGCCGCAACGTGAAGAACGGCTTTCAGGCGCTGGCCCTGAACGAGACCCGCGTCGCCTATGCCCCAGTGCTATGGACCACGCCCGAGGGCTATGACGGGCGGCTGGAGCAGGTCTGGTTCCCCGGCACCCATGGCGACGTGGGTGGCCAGTTGGGCGGGTATGAGGCCGCGCGCCCCTTGGCCAATATCCCGCTGGTCTGGCTGCTGTCGCGGATGGAGGAAAGCGGCCTGCCGCTGCCCGCAGGCTGGGCCACGCGCTTCGATCAAGACCCAGCCGCCCCCTCTATCGGGCGCTGGCGCGGCTATGGCAAGATGCTGGTGACCCGCCGCCGCCGGGTGGTGGGCGCGGACCCGTCCGAGCGGTTGCACGAAAGCGTGGAGCAGCGCCGCGAACAAGCCGCGCCGCAACCGGGGCTGCTGGCCCGGATGCAGGGGGTGATTTCCAGCCTCTAACCGGGGTCGCGGTCCGAAGGGTGGTTAATGCCATCGCTATAGGGCAGCGGCTCCATCTCCCAAGGCAAGACCCCTTCGATCGCACCAAGGTTCACGCCGCATTCATCGGGGTTCGAGCGGCGGCGGTGGTGGGTGTAGATGCCGCAGGTCTTACAGAAATAGTGCTGCGCCGTATGCGTGCCCCAAGTGTAGAGCGTGAGGTTCTCGGCCCCTTCCAGCACGGTCACCGTCTCGGCCGGCGCCGTCACCGTAGCGGCGGCACGGCGGCGACAGAAGGAACAGGTGCAGCGCGAGGCCGAGGCCAGACCGCGCGGAAACAGGGCTTCGATCACCACGGCCCCGCAGTGGCAAGAGGCGCGGCGGGTTTCTGAGGTTTCGGTCAATTGCGTCTCACTTTCGGAATGCGGCTTTCGGCTAGATCATAGTCGGCGGCGGCATGGGGCGGATGGCCGTCGGTCTGCCGCCAAAAGGCAAAACCGCCCCGGCGCAGCCACAGCGGCAGGGTCAGAACCAGCCCCGCGATAAACCCGCCTGCATGGGCCCAATAGGCCACGCCGCCGGTGCCCGGTGTGGCGCCGATCTCCCCGATGAACTGCATGCCGAACCACAGGCCCAGCATGATCCAAGCCGGGATCGCGAAGATGCGGAAAAACACGATGAAGATCACCAGAATGTCGACCTTGGCGCGCGGGAAGAGCAGCAGGTAGCCCCCCATCACCCCCGCAATCGCGCCCGAGGCCCCGACCATAGGCACCCATGAGAGCGGTTCTGTCACCACTTGGCCCAGACCCGCGGCGATGCCGCAGGCAAGGTAGAACAGCAGATAGCGACCATGGCCCATCTCATCCTCGACATTGTCGCCAAATATCCACAAAAACAGCATGTTACCCGCCAGATGCATCCAGCCGCCATGCAGGAATTGCGAGGTGATGAGGCCGAAATACCCTTCCCCATGGCTCAGGCGCGCGGGCAGCAGGGCGTAGCTGTAGTAAAACTCGGCCAAGGCGCGCTCATCCGCCATCAGCGACAGGGAAGACAGGAACACCCCGATGTTGAGCGCCATCAGCGCATAGGTGACGAAGGGCGTTCGGCCCGAGGGGTTGTGATCACGGATCGGGAACATGCGGGCCAGCCTTTGCCAAGTCGTCCGCAGCGTCAAGCGGCGCGGGGGATCGTCATGACCTTAGCTGCGCCCGCGGGGGCTTCTGTCAAGCGGAACCGAGCAAATCCCGGGCGATCCGCTTAAAAATACCGGCGCCGACGGGGATCAGATCATCGGGGAAATCGTAGTCGGGATTGTGCAGCGCGGCATAGTCCACCCCCGGCCCAAGGCAGAGCATCGCCGCCTTGGCATCGCGCCCGAATAGGCCAAAATCCTCGGAGGCGCGCATCGGCAGGTTTTTCTGCCCATGCGACACGCCGAGCGCGTCCATCGCCGCGGCGGCGATCGCGTAGGCGTCGGGGTGGTTGATGGAGGCGGCGAAATGGTCCGATTCCGCGAAAGCTGCCGTCAACCCATGGGCCTCGGTCACGCGCGCGACTTCGGCGCGCAGGGCCGCTTCGATTTCGGCCAACGTCGCGTCGCGGGTGCTGCGCAGGGTGGCGTAAAACGCGGCTTCGCCCGGGGCGACGCCAAAGGTCGGCTCACCCATGCGCAGATGGGTGAGGGTGACGAGGCGGAAGTCATCATCAAGCGGCCCGCCGGGGCCGAGCGCTTGCAGCGCCGGGATCAACTCGGCCAGCGCAGGCGCAGGGGAGGTGCCGTCCTCGGGGCTGGCGGCATGGGCGGTCTTGCCGTGCAGGGTGACGGAGATGCCTTTCGAGGCGCAGTTGATCAGCGCGGGCGCGGTGTCGACATGGCCAAAGGGGCGGCCCGGCTCGACATGGATGGCAAAGGCGTAATCGGCGGCGATCTCGGCATAGTTGGGATCGTTCACCACCGCCCGCGCGCCGCTGCCGTCCTCCTCGGCCGGTTGGAACATCAGCACCACGCGGCCCTTTGCGACGGGGCGGCGCGCGATCATCCGGCCGAGCGCCAAGAGCATGGTCATATGGCCGTCGTGGCCGCAGACGTGGGACTTGCCCGGCAACTTAGAGACCCAAGGAATGTCATGTTCCTCGGGGATCGGCAGGGCGTCGAGTTCCGCGCGGAAGAGCACCGTGGGGCCGGGCGCATCGCTGTCGAAAATCGCCGCCACCCCATGCCCGCCAAGGCCGGTGAGGATGCGCGTAGGCGCGAGCTTTTCCAGTTCCGCCGCGATGGTCCGGGCGGTTTCCACTTCCTCGCCCGAGATCTCGGGGTATTGGTGGAGCGCCCTGCGAAACTGCGTCAGTTCTTCGATATCGCGGTTCGTCAGCATGGCGCTCCCCCTAATTGTGCGGCCCGTTCAGGCCATCATCCCCAAGAGCTGTGCATTGCCGCCCCAGGCGGTGGTGTCAACACAGACATGCCGCTCGGCGCGGACGCGCGCGGTGTCGGGCTTGCCGCGCAGAAGCGGGATGATCGCCCCCTCGCGGGCCGCCAGCGCCTTGTCGATCTGCCGCGCCGTCTCCTCATCGCCCCACCAGAGGACGCCGCCATAGGCCGGGCCGGTGGTGAGCGCTTCGGGGTCGATAGGGCCTGTGGCCTCAACCGCGACACCGCCGAGGGCGCGCACCGCCTTGGCCTGTGCGCTGGCCGCCTCGGCCCCCGGACCCATGCAGAGAAGGGCGGGCCGGGGCAGGGTCGACAGGCGGTTGCTCTCACCGGTCGGTCCGGGCATCGACTGGGTCTCCAACACGGATGGCTGATGCGCGGGCAGGGCGGGCAGCGTGGTCTGCTCGCTGTCCCATGCGCCCGAGGCTTCGCGATGGTCGGGGGCGGCGAAACGGGGCAGATAGTTCGGCCCGCCCGCCTTCGGCCCGGTGCCCGAGAGCCCCTCGCCGCCGAAGGGCTGGCTGCCGACGATGGCGCCGATCTGGTTGCGATTGACGTAGATGTTGCCCGCCTCGATCCGCTCGGACACATGCTGCACCCGGTCGTCGATCCGCGTGTGCAGGCCGAAGGTGAGGCCGTAGCCGGTGGCATTGATCGCGTCGATCACCGCGTCGAGCTCATGGCTCTTGAAGGTTGCCACATGCAGTACCGGGCCGAAGATTTCCCGCTTCATGTCGCTGATGCCGTTCACCCGCAGGATCGCTGGGCCGACGAAGGTGCCGCCTTCGGGCGCTTTTAGTTCGGCGATCAGCCGGCCGTCCGCGCGGGCGGCCTCGACATGGTCGACGATGGTCTGGCGCGCGGCATCATCGATCACAGGGCCCACGTCGGTCGACAGATGCCAGGGATCGCCCATGCGCAGCGCCTGCATTGCGCCCTTCAGCATGGTGATCAGGTCCTCGGCGATGTCCTCCTGCACGTAGAGGCAGCGCACGGCGGAGCAGCGCTGGCCCGCGGATTGGAAGGCGCTTTCGACGATGGCCTGCACGGCCTGCTCGGGCAGGGCGGTGCTGTCGACGATCATGGCGTTAAGACCGCCGGTCTCGGCAATCAGCGGGGTGCCGGGGGCGCAATGCTCGGCCATGTTGGCGCGGATGCGCAGGGCGGTGGCGGTGGAGCCGGTGAAGGCCACGCCGTTGATGCGGGCGTCGCCCGTGAGCGCCGCGCCCACCTCGCCGCCGCCCGGCAGCAGTTGCAGCGCCGCGCGCGGCACGCCGGCCTCGTGCAGCACCTTGACGGCAAGCTGCGCGATCAGCGGGGTCTGCTCGGCCGGTTTGGCCAGTACGGCATTGCCAGCGGCCAGTGCTGCCGTGACCTGCCCGCAGAAGATCGCCAGCGGGAAGTTCCACGGCGAGATGCAGGTGAAGATGCCCGCGGGCGGCTCGTTGGTGGCCTGTCCGGCGTAGTAGCGCAGGAAATCCACCGCCTCACGCAATTCGGCCACGCAGTCGGGCAGACCCTTGCCAGCCTCGCGGGCGAGGATGGCGAAGATCTCGCCGTAGCGGTCCTCGAGCATGTCGGCGGCGCGCAAAAGCGTGGCGCGGCGGGTGCTGAGAGGCGCGTCCCAAGGCGCGGCAGTGTCGAGCGCCGTGGCCACATCGGCCTTGGAGGCAGGGCGTACGGTCCCAGGGGAGGTGCCCCCGGTGGGATTGGCGACGGTTTCATCCGCCTCGGGCGCAGCTTCGCCCGCCAGCAGCGGAGCGGCTTCCCATGTGGCGTCCGCAAAGGGGGCGCGGGCTTCTTCGATCGCAGCGAGGGTTGGGGTATGCGCAAGATCGAAGCCCCGCGCATTGGCGCGCTGCGGTTGGAACACCTCCGGCCCTTTCGGGATCGTTGGGGCGTTGTCCTGAAGTTGGTCGAAGGGGTCGGCGGCCACAACTTCGGGCGGCACGTCCTCGTCGACGATCTGGTTCACGAAGCTGGAGTTCGCCCCATTCTCCAAGAGACGACGGACGAGATAGGCCAGCAGATCACGGTGCGCGCCGACGGGAGCGTAGATGCGGCAGCGGGTGCCGTGCTGGCGCATGACGATGTCATGCAGGGTTTCGCCCATGCCGTGCAGGCGCTGGAACTCGTAGGCCTCGGGGTCGTCGGCCATATACAGCACGGCGGCGACGGTATGGGCGTTATGGGTGGCGAACTGCGGGTAGATGCGGTCGGTCATGCCCAGCAGTTTGCGGGCATTGGCGATGTAGCTGACATCCGTGGCGGCCTTGCGGGTGAAGACGGGGAAGCCGTCGATCCCCTCGACCTGCGCTTGCTTGATTTCGGTGTCCCAATAGGCGCCTTTCACCAGCCGCACCATGATGCGGCGGTCATGGCGCTGCGCCATGTCGTAAAGCGTGTCGATCACCACGCCGGCGCGCGGGCCATAGGCCTGCACGACCACGCCGAAGCCGTCCCAACCGGCCAAGGCGGGCTCGCCCATCACCGTGTCGATGACTTCGAGCGAGAGTGCCAAACGGTCGGCCTCCTCTGCATCGATGTTGAGGCCCATTCCGGCGGATTTTGCCAAAAGCGCCAGCGCCCGGAGGCGAGGCACCAAATCGCGCATCACGGCCTCTTCCTGCGCTAGCTCGTAGCGCGGGTGCAGGGCCGAGAGCTTGACCGAAATGCCGGGGTTCTTGCGGATGTCGTCATGGGTGCAGGCATCGGCGATGGCCGAGATCGCGCGGGAGTAGCTCAGATGGTAGCGCTTGGCATCGGCCTCGGTCCGTGCGGCTTCGCCCAGCATGTCGTAGCTATAGGTGAAGCCCTTCTTCTCCATGCCGCGGGCGCGTTTCATCGCGGCCTGAATGTCCTCGCCCAAAACGAACTGGCGGCCCATCTCGCGCATGGCGCGACTGACGGCGGTGCGGATCACCGGCTCCCCCAGACGTTTGATCGCGGCCCGCAAGTGGCGCACCGGGCCGGGCTGGTCGTCGTCGAGCACGCGGCCCGTCAGCATCAGCGCCCATGTCGACGCGTTGACGAGGCTGGAGGTCGAATGCCCCATGTGGCGGCCCCAGTCCGAAGGGGCGATCTTGTCCTCGATCAGCGCGTCGATGGTCTCGGCATCCGGCACGCGCAGCAGCGCCTCGGCCAGACACATGAGCGCCACGCCTTCCTCAGTGCTAAGCCCGTATTCGGCAAGGAAGACTTCCATCATGCCGGGGGCCGAGGTGCCGCGGATGTCACGCACCAGACCCGCCGCATCGGCGGTGATCTTGGCGCGGTCCTCGGGCGAAAGATCGGCCTGCGCCTTGAGCTCGGTCAGCAGCGCGTCAGGCCCGGCATAGGTGCGCGCGTCGATGGTTTGGCGAAGGGCGGGGGCGTGATCGAGGGCCATGGCAAGCTCCAGTTGATGTTTGGACCAGAATACCGCATGTTGAGAAGGCTAATCGACTTAATACGTATGTCATGATAGTCGTTACGACTGAACTAGCGGGGAATCACATGTCAAATGAACTTTTCAATCTGGACCGGTTCGACAGTGCGATTCTATCGGTGTTGGCCGAGGACGGGCGTATCAGCATCACCGATCTTGCCCGCCGCATCGGCCTGTCGAAATCCCCCACCCAAGCGCGGCTGCGCCGGTTGGAGGAAAGCGGCGTGATCCTTGGCTATCGCGCCCTTTTGGACCCGATCCGGCTGGGGCTGGATCATGTCGCCTTTGTCGAGGTGCGCCTGAACGACACGCGCGAGGCGGCCTTGCGGGCCTTTAACCTCGCCGTGGCCAAGGTGCCCGAGATCGAACAGGCCCATATGATCGCGAGCCATTTTGACTATCTGATCAAGGTGCGCACGCGGAACATGTCGGAATATCGCCGCTTTCTGGGGGAGGTGATTTCAACCCTGCCGCATGTGGCCAGCACCTCGACCTATGTAGCGATGGAGGCGGTAAAGGAAACCATGCTGGCCGATACGGCCTGACGCATCGTGCCAGAACCATGGGGCCGGGGGCATTCGCCCATTTACACCGCCTGCGTGATGCTTATTGTGCGCCCCGATGCGGGCGTGATGGAATGGTAGACATACCAGACTTAAAATCTGTTGGGGCGTAGCCCCGTGTGGGTTCGAGTCCCACCGCCCGCACCACTGTTTTCAAAGACTTAGCTTGCCTTCGCCAGCGTCACAGGCTCTGCCAATTGCGTGGCGCCGGGGATGAAGACGGTAAAGGTCGTCCCCTGACTGAGCGTGCTTTTGACCGTGATGTCGCCACCATGGGCAAGGGCCAGTTTCTTGCAGATCGCGAGCCCCAGCCCGGTGCCGCCCTCGGCGCGGTCGTCGGCATCTTCGATCTGGGTGAAAGCCTCGAAAATGCGGTCCAGATCCTGCGCGGCGATGCCGACGCCATTGTCTTCGACCTCGAAAACAAACCCGCCCGCGTGCAGGCGCGCGCGCAGATAGATGTCCCGCGCCTTGGAGAATTTCAGCGCATTGCCGACGATATGGCCCAACAGTTGCAGGCTGCGGCGGCGGTCGGCGGTGACGGTGAGGGGCGGGGTGTCGATATGCAGCGTGGCGGTCTTGTCATGCGCGGCGCCGTGGTGCTCTTCGACCACTTCCTCCAAAAGCGCGCGGGTGTCGAAGGCGGTCTTGTCGAGCGCGAGGTCGTTCAACTCCATATTCGTATAGTCGAGGATGTCGTTGATAATGGTCAACAATTGCCCGCCCGCGAATTTGATGCGCTGGCCGTAGAGTTCCGCCTGATCGCCCATCTTGGAGAAATGCTCGGACACCGGTTTTTCATCCGGGCCCAGCTTGGCGAGGTTGTGGCGTTTGAGTTCCGACAGGAAGGTGGCGTAGCCGATCACGATGGTCAGCGGGGTGCGCAATTCGTGGCTCAGCACGCTCATGAATTCCGATTTCGCACGGCTGGCGCTTTCGGCGGCATCGCGGGCCTGACGCAGTTCTTCGACGCTTTCGTTGCGGGTGCGGTTTTCGACCACATAGCTAAAGAGCGCGGCCAGTGCGATGATGGCGGCGGTGCCGGCGATGATGAGCGCGATTAATCTATATTCAACCGGGTTGGCGTAAAGCGGCTGCGCGGCCAGCGGGGTGACCTGAAAAGCAGCCATGCCGGTGAAATGGAGCAGGATGATCGCCAGCGCCAAAAGCGCGGTCATCCACAGCACGCTGCCCTTGCCCCCACGGCCCGCTGCGCCAAGCGCGAGGGTCGCAAGGACAACCGCGATGATGACGGAGGCGGTCAGATAGCCCATGTCCCAATGGATCGCGCCCTGCACGCGATAGGCCACCATTCCAGTATAATGCATGGCGGAAATCGCCAGCCCAAAGATCGTCCCGCCCAGAACCGTGGCCCGCCGGGATTTCAGCAGCCCGGCGATGACGACGCCCAGAATCGAGCCGACGATGGCGATGATCAGCGACAGGAAAGTGAGCGAGAAATGGAACGTCGCCGGCGCGTCGAGCTGATAGGCAAGGATCGCGATGAAATGGGTGCACCAGATCGTCACCCCCGCTGTCATCGCGGTCAGATAGCACCAGATCAACGCTTGGCGACGCGGCTGTTCAAGCACATGCCGATAGAGCCGTGCCACCACCCAGCTGCCAAAGAAACAAAGAAGTGCTGCAAGCAGCACGAGCCCGAGGTCGTGATCGTGATGAATTGTATGGGCGACCCGGAACATCTTTATCCTATCTGATATTAACACTTGGTTAATTGCTGTCGGAATAGGGCGAAAATAAGTCTCTCGCAAGTTCACACTGTGCCTACATTTTTTAACTCCGTGGTAAGACCTTGCCGCTAATCCTCCCCCAAGGTCGGCAGTGGGGCGGGATGAGGCAGAGGCGGGAGATGGCAGGGTCAGGGAAAGGAGGGCGATCGTTTAACCTCTTGCGGCGCATGGTTTTTTGCCTGCGGGGCTATGTTGCTCGGATGCTGGGCTCCGCTGTGCGGTGCGGCGCGTCTGGGCCCAACGTGCCGCGTGAGAGGGGGAGCATGTCAGACGGAGATACCGCTGCTGCGGAGGACAGCCTTACCTTAGGGCAACTCCCGCTCATCTCCATCGTTTTCGCGGCAGAGCGGCGCATGTTTAGGCAGAACCTTGATGGTGGGCGCAAGGGAGGGCTTCGCGGGGCGCTTATGCCCTCTCTCGGCCCCGCGGGCGGGAAGGGGGCGGCGGGCAATCGCCTCCTATCCCCCGTCAAAGCCGATATGGCCGAAATCGACGTGGTATTCTCTCCCGATGGGCGCGTTTGCCATGCCAATGAGGCGGCCTGTGGTGTCACCTATGGGCTGGGGGATTGTCTGATCGGGCAACATATCAGCGATCTGTTCGGGCCGCGGCTTTGCGATGGGGCCGAGATCGACACGCTTTGGGCGCAGGCGCTTGAGGGGCTGGCGCCGCAGGGCGGCTTTCAGATGCACCCGGGGGAGGAGACGGCCCGCATTGTCCACGGATGGCTCACGGCGGAGCGGGATCCCGAAGGGCGGGGGCATGGCGTTCGGTTTCGGGGTGTCGAAGCGGCGGCGAATAGCGTGGGGCCAGTGCGCGCGGTCTCAGTGGGAAAGCGCGCGCGGCGCGGTTAGCGCAATGCCCGTGCCGCAAAGTGAACCAGCGGCGCATAACCCGCGCCGCTGTTCCTACATCTCTGATCAGTCGCGCGTACCGGCGAAACGTTCGGCCCAGCTTTCGCGGTCGTCATCGCTGATCTTGGCAAAAAGCACCTCGGGCACTTCAAAGCCGTGGCCGGGGGCAAGCTTGCCCAAGGTCGTGGGCACATCGTCGGGCCAAGGCATGTCTTCGACCTTCATCGCCGCCAGCATCGAGGCCGAGGCCGTGGGGATGAAGGGTGCGGAAAGCACGGCGTAGAGCGGGATCAGGTTCAGCGCCAGCCGCACCTGCGCCGCCGCGCGGTCGGGGTCGGTCTTGAAGGTGGTCCAAGGCGCTTGGGCTTGCAGATATTCGTTGCCCGCCGCCCAAATGCCGCGCAGTTCGGCGGCGGATTTGCGGACCTCCATCGCCTCCATCAACGTCTCGTAACGGGCGACGCGGGCGGTGATGTCTTCGATCAGCGCCTGTTCCGCCTCGCCGTATTCACCGGCCTCGGGCACCGCTTCGCCGAACTTCGAGCGGCAGAACTTGGTGATCCGGCTGACGAAATTGCCCAGCACGTCGGCCAAGTCCTTGTTCACCGAGGCTTGGAAGTTCTCCCAAGTGAATTCGGCATCCGAGGTCTCGGGCGCATGGCTCAAGAGCCACCAGCGCCAGTAATCCGCCGGCAGGATTTCCAGCGCCTGATCCATGAAGACGCCACGCCCACGCGAGGTGGAGAACTGACCGCCGTCATAATTGAGGTAATTGAAGGACTTGATGTAATCTACCAGCTTCCACGGCTCGCCCGAGCCCTTGATCGTGGCGGGGAAGCTAAGCGTGTGGAAGGGGACATTGTCCTTGCCCATGAATTGGGTGTACCGCACGTCTTCGGCGCCGCGGTCGGTGCGCCACCAGCTTTCCCAATCGGTGCCCTTGCCCGCATCGACCCATTCCTGCGCGCAGGCGATGTATTCGATGGGCGCGTCGAACCAGACGTAGAAGACCTTGCCCTCCATGCCCGGCCAGTCCTGATCGCCGCGTTTCACCGGCACGCCCCAGCTGAGGTCGCGGGTGATGCCGCGGTCTTGCAGCCCGTCGCCGTCATGCAGCCATTTCTTGGCGATGGAGGTGGTCAGCACCGGCCAATCGGTCTTGCTGTCGATCCAGGCGTCGAGTTCGTCCTTGAGTTGGCTTTGCTTCAAAAACAGGTGCTTGGTCTCGCGCATCTCCAGATCGGTGGCGCCCGAGATGGTCGAGCGCGGGTTGATCAGGTCCTCGGGGTCGAGTTGCTTGGTGCAATTGTCGCATTGATCGCCGCGCGCATCCTCGAAGCCGCAGTTGGGGCAGGTGCCTTCGACATAGCGGTCGGGCAGGAAGCGCCCGTCGGTGGGCGAATAAATCTGCCGTTGGGAGACCTCTTCGATCAGCCCGCGGTCGGCCAGCGCGCCCGCGAAATGCTGCGTGAGCTTGTGGTTCTGCGGGCTGGACGAGCGGCCAAAGTGATCGAAGGACAGGCCGAACCCTTCGGCGATGCGGGCCTGTGTTTCATACATCTCGGCGCAATATTCATCGACCGGCTTGCCCGCTTTCGCGGCGGCAAGCTCGGCGGGGGTGCCGTGCTCGTCCGTGGCGCAGAGGAACAGAACATCCTGCCCCCGGCCACGCTGATAGCGCGCGTAGAGGTCCGCGGGCAGCTGGCTGCCTACGAGGTTACCCAGATGTTTGATCCCGTTGATATAGGGGATGGCGGAGGTGATGAGGTGGCGTGTCATATAAATATTCCCGTGCTTGGCGCAGCCTTATCGCAAGGGCTGCGCCAGTTCCAGCAAAAGACGGGACCGGTCAGTCGCGGTCCCGCGCGCGGCCCAAGAGCCGCCCGATGAGAAAGCTGGTTCGTGGTGCGTAGACGTAGGGCGTCCGTTCGGCCAAGGTGGGGCGCGCGCGCATCCGGGCAAGGCCAAAGACCACCAGCCCCCCATGCGCCGCCGCGATCATTGCGAAAAGCGCCGCCGCGCCGAAATTATCGATCAGGACCGAGGCGAGATAGGGCGCGCCGATGGCACCCAGAGCGAAAAAGAACATCAGGGCGGCGGAAAGCTCTACCCGCTCGTCGGAACTGGCAAAGTCATGGGCATGGGCGGCAGAGACCGAATAGATTGGAAAGGTCGTGGCGCCGAAGAGCCCGGCGGAGAGCATGATCCCCGCCGTGCCATAGCCCGCGCCCATCACGGTGACCGCACAGCCGCCCATCGCAGCGACCGAGAGCCAGATCAGCACCCAGCGGCGGTCGAACTTATCGGCCAGCATCCCCATGGGGTATTGCGCCAGCGCACCGCCCAGCACGAAGGCGGCAAGGAACCACGCGATCTGCGGCGCGCTGAGGCCGACTTCTTGGCCGTAGATCGGCCCGACCATGCGGAAAGATGCGCTGGAGACGGCGGCCACGATGACCCCCGCCGCCGCCAGTGGCGAGCGGTCAAAGGCAAGGCGCGGGCGCAGCCGTGGCTGGCTCGGCGTCTCGGGCGGGCGGACCTTGGTCAACGTCAGCGGCAAGAGGGCGGCACAGCAGCCGATGGCCAGCAGGTTGTAAGAGACGTAAGACGCCGGGGCGAGCACGCCCACGATCAACTGAGCGGCGAGCGAGCCGCTCATGTCCACCACCCGGTAAACGCCCATGGTGCGCCCGCGGGTCTCATTGGTGACCTTGGCCTGCATCCATGCTTCGATCACCGTATAGCAGCCCGCCACGCACATGCCTGACGCGACGCGCATCAGCCCCCATGCGTAAGGGTCCACCACCATCATATGCGCCATCAGGCCGATTGATCCGGCAGCTGTGAAGGCGGCAAAGGCGCGGCTGTGGCCGACGCTGCCCATCAACCGAGGCGCCCACCAGCAGCCGATGAAAAACCCCAGAAAATGGGCCGAGCCAAGCATACCGATTTCCTGTCGGCTGAACCCAAGCTGCGCGCCCGACAACACGTCGATCGGCCCCACACCTCCGGTGGAGAGTTGCAGAAGGATGACCGAGAAGAACAGGGCGGCGAAGGATATGAGCAGGCGCATGGGCGCAGATTGCGTCCATTGCTGCCCAAACGGAAGGCCGAAAGCACCGAGGCCGCGCTTTTGTCGGGGTGCTAGGATCGGCGCGGGGCAATTGCCCTTGCGAAGGCCGGGCAGGCGGCTAGGTTGCGGGCAAATCACAAGCGAGGACCAGAAGATGAAGATGAAAAAGCTCGGCTCAAGCGATATCGAGGTCTCGCATTTCTGTTTGGGCTCCATGACATGGGGCACCCAGAACACCGCCAAGGAGGGCCATGCGCAGATCGACCGCGCGCTGGAGGCCGGGATCAACTTCATCGACACGGCCGAGATGTACCCCGTGAACCCGATCAGCGCCGAGACGATTGGCCGGACGGAAGAGATCATCGGCCAGTGGTTCGCCCGCGACAAGCGCCGGGACGAGGTGGTTCTGGCCAGCAAACACTCCGGCGAGGGGATGCAGCACGCCCGCGACGGCGCACCGATTTCCTCCGACACGATTCCCGGCGCCATCGAAGGCTCGCTGAAGCGCTTGCAGACGGATTACATCGACCTTTACCAATTCCACTGGCCCAACCGCGGCAGCTATATGTTCCGCAAGAACTGGCACTACGACCCGTCGAACCAGAACCGGGCCGAGACCATTGCGCATATGGAGGACACGCTCGGCGCGCTGCAACGTGAGGTCGAACGCGGGACGATCCGCGCCTTTGGCCTGAGCAACGAAAGCGCTTGGGGGCTGACCCAATGGGCCGCCGTGGCCGAACGCGTGGGCGGGCCGCGCCCGATCTCGGTGCAGAACGAATATTCGCTGATGTGCCGTCTGGCCGATACCGATGTGTCCGAGACCTGCGTCAATGAGCAGATCGATATGCTGGCCTTCTCTCCACTGGCCGCGGGGTTGCTGACCGGGAAATATCAGGGCGGGAAGAACCCCGCCGGGTCGCGTCTGTCGCTGAACGAAGACCTGGGCGGTCGGGTCACCCCCCGCGCCTTTGAGGCGGTCGCGGCCTATCTTGGCGTGGCCGAGAAACATGGGCTCGACCCGGTGCAGATGGCGCTGGCATGGTGTGCGACACGGCCCTTCATGGGCTCAGTGATCTTTGGCGCGACCAGCCTTGAGCAGCTTGACGTGGCGCTTGGCGGGGCGGAGCTGAGCCTCAGCGATGAGGTGATGGCCGACCTCGATGCGGCGCATAAAGCCCATCCGATGCCCTATTGATGGGCCGCCTTGGGATGCATTTGGCGCGGCGGGGGGCCATGTTGCTGCTCTTGGCCGCCCTCGCGGCGTGTAGCGGCGACGAGGCACCGCCCTCGCAGACCGGGTTTCGCGATGCGGAGGCTTTGATCGGGGCCACCAGCCGCTATGACGCGGCGCGTTTTGGCGGCGAGTGGCAGGTCCGGGCGGCATTCCCCGGTGACGCCGACCTGAAGGCAGTGACCTTCGCGCCGGAAGGGCCGTCCCTGATTGAACAGCGCCAGATCTGCGACAGCGCCGGATGCCGCAACACCCGTACCCTTTGGGCGTTAAGCGCAGAGGGGCCGGGCCGCTACACCATGCGCGCCGCCGTCGGCGGGGCCGAGCGGCCTTTCTGGGTGCTTTGGGTCGACGAAGGGTTCCGCACGGCGGTCATTGGCAGCCCCGATGGCGGATATGGCTGGATCCTTGACCGTCAGGCGACAGGCGGGGAGGACCGGATCGCCGCAGCACAGGAGATTTTGGCCTTCAACGGCTATGACCTCGCGGCCCTAGAGATTAGGCCCTAAGGCACTGGCCCTGCCGCCCGCCTTCGGCCTATAGGCTGTTATGGACAGTGCTTTTGCCCCCGATCTGTGGATCCTCGTCACCCTTGCCGCCGCCGTCTTTCAGACCGGGCGCTTCATGCTGCAAAAGCATCTGGCGACCGATACGCTCTCGGCAGGCGGGGCGACCTTTTCGCGGTTTCTCTATTCCGCGCCCTTCGTGGCGCTGTTGCTGCCGCTCTATCTGGCGCTGAGCGGGCAGGGAGTGCCGCCGCTTGAGGCGGGGTTCTGGCTGTATGGGGCGATGGGCGGCACGGCGCAGATCATGGCGACGGTCTGCGTGGTGCTGTTATTCAAGCAGCGCAATTTCGCGGTGGGCATCACTTTCAAGAAGACCGAGGTGATCCAGACCGTTCTGATGGGCTGGATCGTGCTGGGCGAGGGCGTCTCGGGTGCGGGCTTTGCGGCCATCGCCCTTGGTGTGCTGGGGCTGCTGTTGCTGTCCGGCGGGGCCGAGGCGCGGGGGCTGCGCCTCAGCGATCTGCGCAACCGTGCGGCGGGGCTGGGCATCGCCTCGGGTTTTCTCTTCGCAATCTCGGCAGTCTGTTATCGCGGCGCCTCGCTCGCCGTGGCCTCGGGCGATCCGCTGTTGCGTGCGGGCGTGACGCTGGCGGCGGTGGTGCTGATGCAGACGCTGATCATGGCCCTTTGGCTGCGCCTGCGCGAACCGGGGCAGTTGCGCCGGGTCTGGGCCGCGCGGCGGGTGGCGGTTTGGATTGGGCTAACCTCAATGGGCGGGTCGCTCTGTTGGTTTATCGCCTTCACCCTGCAAAACGCGGCCTATGTGAAAGCCTTGGGGCAGGTGGAACTGATGCTGAGCATCGCGGCCACGACCCTCTTCTTTCGCGAGCGGATTTCGCGCCGGGAGTGGGCGGGAATGTCGGTGCTGGCCCTGTCGATCCTGACGCTGGTTTTGGTGACCTAGCCCGTCATCGGGCGGCCATGCAGGCGCAGGAACAGGCTCTCTTCGTCGTTGTTCTTGAAAAACGGGACCGAGGCAGGCGGGCTGGTGTCACGCGCCCGGGCGGCGACCTCGGCCAATACGACCTCGGTGATGAAGGGCATGTCGAAAGACCGCGCCCGGCTCAGCGGCACCCATTGAAGATGTGACAGCTCATCACAGGCTGCGTCGAAATCATCGGGGTCGCTGGCGATGTCGTCGGCATCCACCAGAAAGAAACGCGCGTCGAAGCGGCGCGGACGGCCCGGCGGTGTCAGGGCGCGAAACACGAATTGCAGGGCGGAGGCATCGGGCAAATGGCCTGTGGCTGCAAAGCTCTGCCAGTCGGGCGGCACATCGCCCTGCCATGCGCCTTTGCGGCCCAGCACCAAACCGGTCTCTTCCCAAAGCTCACGAATGGCGGCAACGGCGATGGCATGGGCGAGCGACGGCTCGGCATCATCGCAAAGCCTGCCGTGGCAAAGCGCGTTCACCGGGGCGGCAAGGGGCACATGGGCATCGCCCGCGTCCACCGCCCCGCCGGGAAAGACGAATTTATTCGGCATGAAGGCCGCCTTCGCTCCGCGTTGCCCCATCAGGATATGCGGGGTCTCATGGCGGTCGCGTAGCACGATCACCGTGGCGGCGTTGCGGATTTTGGTCTTGTCGATGGTCATGCGGTAGCGCTCCGGCAGTCAGGGGCCGAAGGGCAGGCCGCCTTAGTTTGACCGGCCGAAGCCGCCCATCCTTTTGGCCCATTGAAAGCCGATCATGGCCCCCTTCAGTCTGGGCAGAAGGTAAAGCGACAGCGCCGTGCAGCCAACCGCAAAAATGGTGAACAGGGTCAGAGGTTCGGGCCGCCAGACCACATAGGCGATGTGCAGCCCCGGCGCCAAAAGGTGACCGACCAGCAGAATGGTCAGATAGGCCGGGCCGTCATCGGCGCGGTGGTGGTGGAACTCCTGACGGCAAACCGCGCAGTCGTCGTTCACTTTCAGATAGCCATGCAGCAGCTCTCCGCCCCCGCAGGAGGGGCATTTGCCACGCCAGCCGCGCAGCATGGCAGGCAGGCGGGGCCGCTCTTCGCTGGCGTCGGTCTCTGCGGTGTCGGGGGACAATTGCTGGGTCTGTGACATGGGGCGATCCTCTGGTTGAGGGATAGATGCAGTCTGGGGCGTGAAATGAAAAGACCGGAGGTTGCCGTTGCGGCGCCATGTCGCGCAGGGCGGGGCTTGGCCGATTTTCTCGAAAAAAGTTTGAAAACCTGCGACGGAAGTTTCGGGCCCCGCCGTTTGACCCTGTGATCGCGGCGCAAAAGCGTGAGACGATCTTTAAAAAACGAGGAGTATCAAGATGACCATTCGTACCAATATGAAGATCGCAGCCCTCAGCGGATTGTTGGCCGTGGGTGCCGTGGCCGCCACCGCTCAGCAAAGCGGGCAGGACCGGTTCCAGCAGCTTGACGCAGATGGCAACGGTGCGATCACGCAGGCAGAGTTTCAGGCCCATGCCGAGGCGCGTTTTGCCAAGGTTGATGCCGATGGCGACGGTTTCGTGACCGACGAAGAGCTGAAGGCCGCAGGCGATGCACGCCGCGCCGATCGCGCCGCCAAGATGGTTGAGCGTTTCGACACCGATGGCAACGGCAGCCTCGACGCCTCCGAATTGGAAGCCATGGGCGATAAACACGGTGGCAAGCGCGGCGGCAAAGAGGGCGGCAAGCACGGTCATAAGGGCGGTGATAAGGGCGCCCGCATGATCGAGCGTATGGACGCCAATGACGACGGCAAACTCTCGATGGAAGAGATGACGCAGCGCCACGATCCGGCCAAGATGTTCGAGCGTCTGGACAAAGACGGCAACGGCAGCATCAGCGCCGAAGAGTTCGAAGCGGCGAAAAAAATGCATGGCAAGCGGCACCATAAGGGCCACAAAATGCACCATGACAAGCCGCAGCAGGACTAAATGAAGCTTTGGGCGCGCTTGATCATGGCGCGCCCGGACCTTAGCCATGGACGGGATGCAGGATTTGCCCAACGCGCAGCAAGATGCGGATGCCGAGTTGTTGCAACGCTATGCCAATGGCGATGCGGCGGCGGCGCGGTTGCTGACCGCGCGGCTGGTGCCGCGCCTCCACGGCCATGCGCTGCGGGTGCTCGGTGACCGCGCCGAGGCCGAGGATGTGGCCCAAGAGGCGATGCTGCGGCTCTGGCGTCAGGCGCCGAAGTGGCGCAGGGGCGAGGCCAAGGTGACCACTTGGCTTTACCGTGTCGTGGCCAACCTCTGCACCGATCGTCTGCGCCGCCGGGGTTCGGGGGTGGCTGGGCTCGATGATGTGGCGGAACCTGCCGATCCGACTCCCGGTGCCGCGCAGCAGATGCAGCAGGCCGCCCGTGTGGACGCGCTGCAACAGGCGCTGGCCACTTTGCCCGACCGCCAGCGCCAAGCGGTGGTGTTGCGCCATATCGACGGTATGGCCAATCCCGAGATCGCAGAGGTGCTGGGCATCGGGGTCGAAGCGGTGGAAAGCCTGACCGCGCGGGGCAAACGGGCATTGGCCGCGCAACTGTCGGCACAACGGGACGCATTGGGGTTTGAAAATGAGTGACTTCGACGATCTGGAAGATTTCTTTGCCGCGGCCCGGGCCAATCCGCCACAGGTCTCGGCCGATTTGCAGGCGCGCGTTCTGGCCGATGCCGAAGCGCATATGCCCAAAGCGCCGCGCCAGCCGTGGTATCAAGCGCTCTGGCAACTCTTAGGCGGTGCGGCGGGGCTGAGCGGTCTTGCCACTGCCGCGGCTGTCGGGGTTTGGGTCGGCGTGGCACCGCCCGAGGGCATGCCGGATTTGGCCGGGCAGTTCGTGACCGGCACATGGGAGACCGAGACCTCGGACCTCACGGCGGCTGACACAGGCAGCGAATTCGGTGGATTTGGCTGGGACATGGAGGAAAGTTGAGATGACACAGGAACCGACACCGCGGCGCAGGCGCCTCATGCGGGTGGCCCTTGGCCTGTCACTGGCGCTGAACGTGATGATCCTCGGCGCGCTTGGCGGGGCGATGTGGCGTCACGGCGGGCCGGGGCCGCATGGCGGGGGTGATTTGCCGGGGCTGCGCAGCTATGCCTCGCCCTATGTGCAGGCGCTGCCGCCCGAAGCGCGGCGCGGGTTGCACGGGAAAATGCGCGCCAGCGGCAAGGCGCATCACCTCGACCGGGAAGCGCGGCGCGCGCTTTACGACGAAATGCTTGCCGCGCTTCGGGCCGAGCCGTTTCAGGCGGATGTGGCCGCCGCGGTGCTCGCCGCCCAAGGCGAGGCCGCCGCGGGTGTTCAGCAGGTCGCCCATGACGCTTGGTTGGCCGAGGTCAGCGCAATGGATGCCGCCGCCCGTCAAGACTATGCCGACAAGCTGCAACAGCGGCTGGAAGCGGGGCCGCCCCGCAAGAAAGGCAAACGCGACGGCAGGCCCGAACGGTGAGCGGGCCGGGTGCCGCCCAGTGCCCGGTCTTGCCCTTTGCCAGACGGCGGGCTAGGCCGAGGGCGAATGACCCCGGCAGGGGGCGGCGTTAACCGGCCCCTTGCCCCTTAGAAAGCCCGGCCCATGACCGACACCTCTCAGACGATGCATAGCGGCGCGGAAACCGTGCTGGCCACGGCCAAGGCGTCACCCGCGCGGCGGGCGGTGGGGCTGTTGTCACTGGCGGGGCTGGGGCTGCTGCTGATCTATTCCGCGCTGACCCGCTCGCCCGATCCGGCCTGGCAAACTGTGTTGGTGCTGGTGGGGCTTGGTTTCATCGCGATTGCCGAGGTGATGCGCCGCGCCACCGCCAGCGCGGTGGAGCTGACCGAAGAGGCGCTGCGCGATGCCGATGGCCGGGTGATCGTCCGCATGGACGAGATCGCGCGCATCGATCAGGGCGCTTTCGCGGTCAAACCCTCGAACGGTTTCCTGCTCAAGACCAACCGCCGCGTGGCGCGGGGCTGGCGCTTGGGCCTGTGGTGGAGCCTTGGCCGCCGGATTGGCGTGGGCGGCATGACCCCGGCCAATGAAACCAAGCTCATCGCCGAGATCATCCGCGCCAAACTGGCCGAGCGTGAGGCCGCTTAACCGTCCGACCAGACCGTGCGTGGCGCATAACGCGGGCGGGTGAAGACGAAGTTGTGAATGTCGCGCCGCTCCAGCCCGGTTTTGAACAGCGGCTCGAAATCACGCCATGTCTCGACCAGCGTGACGCGTTCGTTGTTGGGCATGACGGGCAGCTTGTCATGCCAATTGCGCACATCGTCGCTGGTCAATGGCTGGACCGTTCCGCGCACTTGTGACCAATCCGCGTGGTAACGGTCGTTCGCCTGATCATACCAGATCGAACTGACCCGAAGGGCCGTTTGCCCGGTGCCGCGGGTGAGATACTCGAAAAGCTGTTGCATCCCGCGCAGATAGTCCGCGTCAATCGCCTGCGTCTCGCGCGAGATGGCATCGCCCACGGTATAGGCCGCCGTCTGGTTAAGGTTGTACATCCGGAAGGTGTCAAAGGTCGAATACATGGCCAGATAGGCCCAGAACATCAGCGGCAACATGATCACCGTCTCGACGGCGATGGAGCCGTCTTCGCGCCCTTTGAACCGGGCCAGCAAACTGCGGAAAACGCGCATCAATTCGGCTCCTGTACGAAGGCCGCGCTTGAGACCATGGAAACACGGCCCGCGCCGTCTTTCTCAAGGGCATAGCCAAGGCCGGTGGTCGGAAAGAAGGGCTCAAACCGCGCGCAGGCGCGCAGCAGCATCAACTGATGCTCGACCCCAAGGGTCCAGCCGCGCACCGGTCTGGGGTCTTCGGAAGTGTCAACGCAATCGGGCGACTGGTCGAAACTGGCGAAATTGCGCGGGTCCACGCGGATCATCTCAAGGCGCAGGGTCTCTTCGCAGTCATCCAAAAAGATCGCGGCCTCGCAGATTTTGTCCTTGATGGTCTGATGCGTCATCGGGGTATTGGTGTTCAGCCGGATGTAGCGCACCGTCATGTCGAGCCCCCGGTCAAGGAACATGTGGCGGATGGCGTAAAAGCTCATTTCGACGGACATGAGCAGGCAGCCGAAGAGCAGCGGCGACAGGATGGCGAATTCCATCAGCATGGCCGAGCCATCCTCATCGCCGCGAAACCGGCGCCATGCCTTGATGCAGCGCTGTATCATTGCGTCAGCCTCAACTGGTTGATCTGGCGGGCGATGGCCTCGAATGCGCTGACGATCTCGACCCCTTCGACGCGGAAGAAATGGCTGTCGGAGGAGGCGCAGTTCTTCATCACCGATGCGCCATGGTCGGTCACTTCAAAGCCGATCGACCAGATCACAATGCCCTTGGCCTTGGCCGCGTCGCAAATGTTGTCGAGCAGAGCGTCGGCCTGCGATGCGCTGTATTTCGTCCAGTACCAGCGGTGACGCTCGCTTGAGCGGACATTGCGGTTCAGCCACCAGTAGAAGGGATAATCGCTCCAATGGCGGTAGTGGTCCCGGTTGGCGTAGACTTGGGGGTTGATCCGGCGGGTGGTCACGTTCACCCCGTCGGTCATCAAGATCACCGTTTTCAGCGTGTCGATATCGCCGTAATCAGCCGGGCGCCCTTGGAAAGCCGCATCGCCGCCGATGGTTTGATTGATCGCGCGGAAGGACGGGTCGAGCAGGGCCACGCCCCATTTCATGCCCAGATGAATGGCGGTGTTTGCGCGGGGCTGGAAATTGGAAATCCGGGCTTTCAGCGCGGCGGCGTTCTGCGAATAGGGCGCGACTTCTTCGTAGTCCTGCTTCGGGCAGCCGGGGTTGTAGATGTTGTCATAATGGCCGGTGTTGTCGCGGTGATAGCCGTTCCAGCTATAGCCCGCCTCGAAGTGCTGCATATGCTCATAGCTGCGGGTCTGGCTGATGGCGGTGAGGTCAAACTCGCTGTCGTCGAAATCAACGCAATGGGAGAAGGAATGCAGCTGGGTGACGTTCAACTCATCCATGATGTCCTTCCCGACGTTGACCTGCGCGGTATAGGGCACGACGGAGATTGAGATCAGGTCCGCGTTCTCGGGCTTCAGCACGGTGTCGATGAAGGCGTCGCTTGCGTCATGCAGGTTGGCCATCTTGCCGTTCTCCCGCATGGAGCCGGAGATATCGAGCACCATGGAAATCTCGACTTTGTTCACCTTTTCCTCCGCCGTGGATTTGGCAGGGACATGCAGCCGGTCTTGGCCAAATTTACTCATGAACATCGTGTTGAGCGTGCGCGAGGCATCGACGGTGACGCGGCGGTAGTTCAACCCTTCGTCGACCGTCACGCTGGATACATATTCCGCCAGCCCCGCCTTGTCGAAATAATCGCGGGCCACGGCCTCGGGGCTGAGCGTTTGGTCAAGGTCAGCCGCCGCCAGCACGGCGCGGTCGGCCACGGCCTGCACCCTTGCGCGTTCGCGCTCATGGCGCATCAGGTCCACGCCGATGCCCCCCATGAGGATCATCAGCAGGATCATCAGAATGGCAAAGACCGTGACCAGCCCGTCTTCTTCGCGCGCGAAGCGGCGCAGCAGCGCGGGCAGGGGCTGCGGGGGATTTTCCGAACTGTGAGTGCTATCGCGCATCGTCATCAACCTCTCTTCCTTTGGCGTCCTGCGGGCGCCAAAGGGAATGGGCGGCATTTGCCTTGCCCTGTAGTGCTGCGGGAAAGTGTCCAGAGTTTGGCGCGTCTGGGGCAATAGGCGGCGCTTGGGGCCGGTTTTCGGGGGCGTTTCGGGCCGATTTCCACCGGGCGGGGAGGGTGGCGCGGGCCGCCCCTACCCACGGTTGATAAAGTTTCGCAAATCGCGAGGAATTGGGTCGCGCCCCGCCATGAGGCGTCCTACGGTGCGACTGCATGCCCCTAGGGCAGCCAGATGAGTCGCGCCCGCAAACAAAGGGACCGCGACCGGACAAGAAGAGGAGAGACCGATGAATCCAGCCAATGAGCCGAGTTTCCGCGACAGTGTGGACCTGATGTTCAATCGCGCGGTCGCGCTGATGGATTTGCCGCCCGGTCTCGAAGAGAAAATCCGCGTTTGCAACGCCACCTACACGGTGCGTTTCGGCGTGCGTCTGCGGGGTCGGATGCATACGTTCACCGGCTACCGTTCGGTCCATTCCGAACATATGGAGCCTGTGAAGGGCGGTATCCGCTATTCCATGGCCGTGAACCAGAACGAGGTCGAAGCGCTGGCCGCGCTGATGACCTATAAATGCGCCTTGGTAGAGGCGCCCTTCGGCGGCTCCAAAGGCGGGCTCTGCATCGATCCGCGCGACTACGATGAACATGAGCTTGAACTGATCACCCGGCGTTTCGCCTATGAGCTGATCAAACGCGACATGATCCACCCCGCGCAGAACGTGCCCGCGCCCGACATGGGCACCGGCGAGCGTGAGATGGCTTGGATCGCGGACCAGTACAAACGCATGAACACCACCGACATCAACGGTGTGGCCTGTGTCACCGGCAAGCCCATCAACGCGGGCGGCATCCAAGGCCGGACCGAGGCGACAGGCCGGGGCGTGCAATATGCGCTCCAAGCCTTCTTCCGCGATCCCGAGGGGCTGAAGAAAGCGGGCCTTTCCGGCAAGCTCGACGGCAAGCGGGTCATCATTCAGGGTCTCGGCAACGTGGGCTATCACGCCGCCAAGTTCCTCAGCGAAGAGGATGGCGCGAAGATCACCGCGATCATCGAACGCGACGGTGCGCTGCACAGCGAAGACGGGCTGAACGTCGAGGCGGTGCATAAGTGGATCGAAAAGCACGGCACGATCAAAGGCTATGCCGATGCGAAGTTCGAAGAGGATGGCGCCAAGTTTCTGGAAGCGGATTGCGATATCCTGATCCCCGCCGCGCTTGAGGGGGTGATCAACCTTACCAATGCCGAGCGTATCAAGGCGCCCCTGATCATCGAGGCCGCGAACGGTCCGGTGACCGCCGGGGCGGATGAGGTGCTGCGCAAGAAGGGCACGGTCATCGTGCCGGATATGTATGCCAACGCGGGCGGTGTGACGGTGTCTTACTTCGAGTGGGTCAAGAACCTCAGCCACATCCGCTTTGGCCGTATGCAGCGCCGCGCCGAGGAATCGCGTCACCAACTGGTGGTGGATGAGCTTGAGCGGCTGAGCGCGGACAAGCAACTGGGTTGGACGCTGAGCCCGAACTTCAAAGAGAAGTACCTGCGCGGCGCAGGCGAGTTGGAGCTGGTCCGCTCTGGCTTGGACGACACGATGCGCACGGCCTACGAGGCGATGGCGCATGTCTGGCACAGCCGCGACGATGTCGATGACCTGCGCACGGCCGCCTATCTGGTCTCGATTGAAAAGGTCGCGGCAAGCTATCACGCCAAGGGGCTTTGAGGGGGCGTATTTCCCTTTAAGTGAACGAAAAAGGGGCGCAGTGCGCCCCTTTTTGCTGACCGGGCCCACGATGGGGGCAGAGGGCGTTTTCGGTGATTGATACTTGCGCTCCAAGTTGCTTGACTGCGGCAAGACCGGGGGAGGCGAATGATGCGATTTTCAGGACTGCGGGTGTTGCGTGAAGGTTTGACCGGCAATCGCGGTTGGACGGCGCAATGGCGCGATCCAGAGCCGCAGGCGGAATATGACGCGGTGATCATCGGCGGTGGCGGGCACGGGCTAAGCACAGCCTATTACCTTGCCAAGAACCACGGCATGACGAATATCGCGGTGCTTGAAAAAGGCTACCTCGGCGGGGGAAACGTCGGGCGCAACACGACCGTGGTGCGCGGCAACTACTTCCTGCCCGGCAATTCCGAGTTCTACAGCCATTCGCTGAAGCTCTGGGAAAGTCTGTCGGAAGAGTTGAACTATAACGTGATGTTCAGCCAGCGCGGGGTGATCACGCTATTTCACTCTGACGCGCAGCGCGATGCCTCGGCCCGGCGCGGCAATGCGATGATCAACCAAGGCGACGATGCGGAACTGCTCGACCGCGAGGGTCTGCGCAAACTGCTGCCCTATCTGGATTACGACAACGGGCGCTTTCCCATCCACGGTGGGTTGCTGCACCGGCGCGGTGGCACCGCGCGCCACGATGCGGTGGCTTGGGGCTATGCCCGCGGCGCGGACCAGCGCGGTGTCGATCTGATCCAGCAATGCGAAGTCACCGGCATCGACATCGAAAACGGCCGCGTGCGCGGCGTGCAGACCACGCGCGGTGCGATCCGGGCCAAGAAGGTGGCGATCGTCACGGCAGGGCGCTCAGGGCAGGTGGCAGCGATGGCCGGGATGCGCCTGCCGATCGAGAGCCATGTTTTGCAGGCCTTCGTCTCCGAAGGGTTAAAGCCCGTGATCGATCATGTGATCAGCTTTGGCATGGGGCACTTCTATATCAGCCAGTCCGACAAGGGCGGTTTGGTCTTTGGCGGTGATCTGGATTTCTATGCCTCCTACGCGCAGCGCGGCAACCTGCCGATGATGGAACATGTGATGGAGGCGGGGATGACCCTGATGCCGATGATCGGCAAGGCCCGCGTGCTGCGCTCTTGGGGTGGGATCATGGACATGACACCCGATGGCAGCCCAATCATCGACAAGACCGAGACCGAGGGTTTGTTCGTCGACTGCGGCTGGTGCTACGGCGGCTTCAAGGCGGTGCCCGCCTCGGGCTATGCGCTGGCGCATCTGATGGCCACCGGGCAGCCCCATGAGACGGCGGCGGGCTTCAGGCTCGACCGGTTCCGTTCGGGCGAAGGTCTGATGGATGAAGAGGCCACCGGGTCTCAGCACAACTTGCACTGAGGGAGGGCCAATATGCGGATCGAATGCCCCATCTGCGGCAGCCGGGATCGGCGGGAGTTCTATTATCGCGGCGATGCCATTGCCTTGGCCCGGCCCGCGCCCGATGCCTCGGATGAGGACTGGGACGCCTATCTGCATCTGCGCGACAACCCGGCGGGAGAGACCCGCGACCTGTGGCAGCATGAGACCGGCTGCGGCGCCTGGCTCGTCGTCACCCGCGATACGGTGACCCATGCGGTGCGGGCCGTGGAATTGGCGTCGGATGTGAAAAGGGCCATGGCATGAGGATTGCAGGGCGCGGATTGATTGACCGGGAGACGCCGGTCAGCTTTACCTTCGACGGGCGGCGCTACGGCGGCTTTGCGGGCGATACGGTCGCCTCGGCCATGCTGGCGAATGGGCAGCGGTTGATGGGGCGGTCGTTCAAATATCACCGCCCGCGCGGGGTGCTGAGCGCGGGCAGCGAAGAGCCGAACGCGCTGGTGACCACCGGCGTCGGCCCCGCGTCAGAGCCCAACTTTCGCGCCACCATGCAAGAGATTTACGAAGGTTTGCAGGTGCGCAGCCAGAACGCTTGGCCGAGCCTCGATCTCGATCTCATGGCGGTGAACGATCTGGCATCGCCGTTCCTCGGGGCGGGGTTCTATTACAAGACCTTCATGTGGCCGCGACATTTTTGGCGGCGCGTTTATGAGCCGGTGATCCGCCGTGCTGCGGGTCTGGGGCGGCTGAGCGGCCAGCCCAATGCGGACGCCTATGAGAAAGCCTATGCCTTTTGCGATCTCTTGGTGATCGGTGCAGGCCCGACGGGTCTGATGGCGGCGCTGGTGGCGGCGCGGGCGGGGGCGGATGTGATCCTCGCCGACGAAGATGCGCTGATGGGCGGGCGGCTGAATGCTGAGAACGAGCGTGTGGATGGTGAGCCGGGCCATGTATGGGCGGCGGGCGTGGTCGCGGAACTCGCGGCGATGGACAATGTGCGGCTGATGCCCCGCACGACGGTGACCGGCGCCTATGACGGCGGCATGTTCGGCGCGTTGGAACGGGTCAACCAACACCGCGCGCGGCGGGGCGAGGGCGCGCCGCTTGAGTGTTTCTGGCGCATCGCAGCCAAGCAATCCATCCTCGCGGCAGGTGCTTTGGAGCTCCCCGTGGCCTTCGCCAACAACGACCGCCCGGGCATCATGACCGCGGGCGCGGTGCGCGCCTATCTCAACCGTTGGGGCGTGGCGCCGGGCAAGCAGGTCGCGGTTTTCGGCAATAACGACGACGCCCATCGCACGGCCCACGATCTGGCCGCGGCAGGCGTGCATGTGGCCGCACTGATCGACAGCCGCGAGGGGGTCAGCCGCGATGGCGCGGATTTCCCGGTGCTGAGCGGGGCGGTGGTCTGCAACACCTCGGGCGGCAAGGAGTTGGAGGCGGTGTCGATCCGCACCGCCGGGGGCGTGCATAAGATACAGGCAGATTGTCTGGCCATGTCGGGCGGCTGGAACCCCTCGCTGCATCTCACCTGCCATATGAACGGGCGACCGACATGGTCGCCTGAGATCCACGCCTTTGTGCCGACCCCCGGCGCGGTGCCGGGAATGCATGTGGCGGGTGCCTGCAACGGCAGCTTCTCGACCCACGGCTGCCTTGCGGCGGGTGTGACGGCGGCAGGGGACGCGTTGGAGGCTTTGGGCCGCAAGCCAGAGCCCATCGATCTGCCGCATGCCGATGACGCGCCCTACCGCCTTGCCCCGCTTTGGGCGGTGCCGGGCAAGGGCCGCGCTTGGCTGGATTTCCAGAACGATGTCTGTGTGAAGGATGTGCAGCAGGCGGCGGCCGAGAGCTTCCGCTCGGTTGAGCATATGAAGCGCTACACGACCCAAGGCATGGCCCCCGATCAGGGCAAGAGCTCCAACGTGGCGGCGCTGGCGGTGCTGGCCGATGCCACCGGGCGCGGCATTTCCGAGACGGGCACGACCACCTTCCGCCCGCCCTATACCCCGGTTGCGATTGCAGCGATGGGCGCGGGTGGGCAGGGCAAGGGCTTTGCGCCCGAACGGCTGACCACCAGTCATGCGGCCAGCCTTGCCATGAACGCCCCGATGGTGGAGGCGGGGCTGTGGTATCGCCCCAGCTATTTCCCGCGCGGGCAGGAGCGCAATTGGCGTCAGTCCTGCGACCGCGAGGTCGGCTTTGTCCGCAGGACGGTGGGCATCTGCGATGTCTCGACCTTGGGTAAAATCGACATTCAGGGGCCGGATGCGGCCAAGCTGCTCGATCTGGTTTATACGAACAAATTCAGCAGCTTGAAGGTCGGTAAGGTGCGCTATGGGCTGATGTTGCGCGAAGACGGTTTCGTCATGGACGATGGCACCTGCGCGCGTTTGGGTGAGACGCATTACCTGATGACCACCACCACCGGCGCTGCCGGTGAGGTGATGCGCCATTTGGAATTCGTCACGCAATGTCTGCACCCCGAATGGCAGGTGCATCTGTCCTCGGTCACCGAACAATGGGCGCAATTCGCCGTGGCAGGGCCGAAGTCTCGCGAATTGCTGAACGGGCTGCTGGAGCAGCCGATCGACAATGACAGCTTCCCCTTCATGGCCTGCGGCGATGTGCGGCTCGGCGGGGTCGCGGCGCGGCTGTTCCGCATCTCCTTCTCCGGCGAACATGCTTATGAGATCGCCGTGCCCGCGCGCTATGGCGCGGCGCTGTTCGACCTGCTCGTCGCGCGGGCCGAAGTGCTGGAGGGCGGCGCCTATGGGATGGAGGCGCTCAACGTGCTGCGGTTGGAAAAGGGCCATATCACCCATGCAGAGATCGACGGCCGCGCCACGGCAGAGGATATCGGCATGGGGAGGATGCTGTCGGATGCCAAGGATTGCATCGGCAAGACCATGTCCGAACGCCCCGGCCTGCGCGACCCAAACCGCGCGCAACTGGTCGGGCTGCGGCCCGTCGGCGCGGTGAAACAACTCACCGCAGGGGCGTTTCTGTTCGAGGCCGGGGCCGAGGCCAGCCGCGAGAATGCGCAAGGCCATACGACCTCGGTCGGCTTTTCGCCGGATGTCGGCACCTTTATCGGGCTAGGCTTCGTCACCCGGGGCCGCGCACGGCATGGGGAGGTGATGCGCATGGTTGACCATCTGCGCGAAATCGAGGCGGAGGTGGAGATCTGCGCCCCGGTCTTTGTGGACCCTGAAGGAGGGCGCGCCCGTGGTTGAATTGAAAGCGCAAACACCGTTCGGCGATCTGCTCCCGCTGCACATCGGTGAGATGACGGTGGCGGCCCGCGATCTGGGCCAGTTGACCGTGCTGGGCGTGTTTGATCCGGCGGGCCTCACCAAGGCGCTAGAGGCCGCCCATGGGGTTGCCCTGCCGGAGCCGCTTCAGAGCACCGCCAAGGGCGATGTCCAATGCCTGTGGTTTGGCCGGGAAGAGGCGCTGCTCGTCGGGCCCGCACCGGATGAGGCGCTTGCGAAACATGCAGCCCTTGTCGATGTCTCGGACGGATGGGCGGTGGCGGAATTGCAGGGGCCGGGGGCCGAGGATGTGATGGCGCGATTGGCTCCGGTGGACCTGCGCGATGCGGCGTTCAAACCCGGCCAGACCCTGCGCAGCCAGTTGCGCGACATGCCCGCCTCAATCACCCGCACTGAGACCGGTTTTCTGCTGATGGTCTATCGGTCGATGACCGCCACTTTGGTGCAGGAGTTGCGCCGCGCTATGGAAGCGGTGGCATCGCGGCGCTAGGTTGTCCGGCAGGGGCCCGAATCCCCGTTTGGCAAACAACGGAGCATAGACATGAACAAAACGATTTTCGCCGCATTGGCCGCGATCAGCATGGCGGTCTCGGGCCCGGCGCTGGCGGCCTCGAAGAAAGAGACGAGCTGCATGCATCAGGCCGCCGTGGTTGCCGCCGTGCAGCAGGCCCGCCTCGACCGCGTGAAAGAACGCCAGGTCCCCGCCGCCGTAAAGGCCAAGGCGACATGGCCCGAGAGCTTTAACACCGCGATTCCGCTGGTGACCCCTTGGGTCTACGAGATGAAGATGCGCGACGTGAAAAAGAACGATCTCGCCGCCGCGTGGAAAGAAATGTGCCTCGCCCAATAGGTTGACCAACGCCGTGCCGGGCAGGGGGCGCTGCTCGGCAACAGGGGCGTTTTACCGCCCGCTGCCGCTCTGCCTCCTCTGGACTCTGAACTGCCCCAGCCGGTATATGAAGCCATGAGCCTGCCCCCCGGATTTTTGGAAGAACTGCGTGACCGCGCCAGCCTGTCTCAGGTGGTGGGGCGCAAGGTCATATGGGACAACCGAAAGTCCAATCAGGGCAAGGGCGACATGTGGGCGCCATGCCCTTTCCATCAGGAAAAATCCGCCAGCTTTCACGTCGATGATCGCAAAGGGTTCTACTACTGCTTTGGGTGCCACGCGAAGGGGGATGCAATCTCTTTCGTGCGCGAGACCGAGAATGTGAGCTTCATGGAGGCGGTGGAGATCATCGCCCGCGAAGTCGGCATGCCGATCCCCAAGCAAGACCCCCGCGCGCAGGCCAAGGCCGACAAGCGCACGCAATTGGCTGAGGTCATGGAGCAAGCGGTGCAGTGGTTCCGCCTGCAATTGCGCACCGGGGCGGCGGGGGCGGCGCGCGATTATCTGGCCAAGCGCGGGTTGTCGGAACAGGCGCAGGCCCATTGGGAGATTGGTTTCGCCCCGAACAGTTGGCAGGGGCTTTGGGATGCGCTCAAATCAAAGGGCGTGGCGGATGAGTCGATCCTCGGCGCGGGGCTGGCGAAACCCTCTTTGAAGGGCGGCAAGCCCTATGACACGTTCCGGGGGCGTATCATGTTCCCGATCCGCGATGCGCGCGGGCGGGCGATTGCCTTTGGTGGCCGCGCGATGGACCCGGAGGATAAGGCGAAATACCTCAACTCGCCCGAGACCGAACTTTTTGACAAGGGCCGCAGCCTTTACAACGTCAAACACGCCCGCGCCGCCGCAGGACGGGGGCAGCCGCTGATTGTGGCCGAAGGCTATATGGATGTGATCGCCCTGCATGGGGCGGGGTTCGAAGGGGCCGTGGCTCCTTTGGGCACCGCGATCACCGAGAACCAATTGCAGATGTTGTGGCGTATCGCGCCTGAGCCGATCATCACGCTGGATGGCGATGCGGCGGGCCAACGCGCGGCGCTGCGCCTGATCGATCTGGCCCTGCCACTGTTGGAGGCCGGGCAGAGCCTGCGTTTCGCGGTCATGCCCGAGGGGCAGGATCCCGACGATCTGCTGCGCGCGCAGGGGGCCGGGGCCTTGCAAAAGCTCTTGGACAACGCCCTGCCCATGGTGCGCCTGCTGTGGCAGCGTGAGACCGAGGGCAAGGTTTTCGACAGCCCTGAACGCAAGGCGGCGCTGGACAAAAGCCTGCGCGAAAAGATCAAACTGATCCGCGACCCGTCGATCCGCAGCCATTATGGGCAAGAGATCAAGGATCTGCGGTGGGAGTTGTTCCGCCCGCAAAAGAAACGGCCCGAATTCCGCCCCGTCGGGGGCAAAGCGCCGGGCAAAGGCAAAGGCGGGAAGGGCGCTGCTTGGGGCGCGCCGCTGGCCCCGCTGGCCAGTACCAAAGCCTCGGCCCTCGTGGCGATGAGCGATGAGCAGGTGGGCATGCATCTGCGCGAGGCGGTGATCCTCGTGGCCCTCGTCGATTGCCCGCAGTTGGTCGAGACCTTCGAGACCGGGTTGGAGGCGATGCGCTGCGATGACCCCGATCACGCGCGGCTGCGCGACCTGCTGCTGCGCTTTGGTCACGCGGGCGAAGAGACGCTGCGCGAGGAGATTTCCTACTCCCTCGGCTGGGAGACACTTGAAAATATGAAGGGGCAACGCCACGTTGCCATCACGCCCTGCATCCGCAATCCCGGCAACGTGGACATGACCCGCCTGACCGTGGCCGAGGAACTGGCCAAGCTGGATGCCGCCCGTGGGCTGAACGAAGAGATTGCCGAAGCCGTCGAAGACCTTAGCGGCCCGGCGGATGAGGGGGTCACCTGGCGTTTGAGCGAAGCGGCCCGTGCCGCCGATCTTGCCCGCCGCAGCGCACAGGAAGAAAGCAACGGGGAATTCGACGTGGGCGACAACGGCATGACGATGGACCGCGATGAGCGCAGCGCATTGGACGCGCTGTTGGGAACGATTAAATATGACAAGTCAAAGGGCCGCGGATGAGCATCGGCGTGGCCCATTTGCAGGACTTTTTGAAAATGCTGGGCAACGGGTTTAAGAATCACCCATAACCCCGCATGATTCGGAAAACCGAATCGTCTGCGGATGATTCGCGCTGACGCGCTGAAGGAGCATGAGATGGCTGCCAAAGATACGAATGACGACGCAAAGAGCAACGATTCAGAGGCCGGCCACTCGCTCGACATGAGCCAAGCCGCCGTGAAGAAGATGATCGGTGAGGCCCGCGAGAAGGGCTATATCACCTACGATCAGCTCAACACGGTGCTGCCGCCCGATCAGGTCAGCTCGGAACAGATCGAAGACGTGATGTCGATGCTCTCGGAGATGGGCATCAACATCATCGAAGACGAGGAAGCCGAAGAGGAAGAGAACAAAGGCTCGACCGAGGTTGCGACCACTGAGTCCAACCGTGATGTGGCGCTGTCTTCGGGCACGTCCGAAAAGCTTGACCGCACCGATGACCCGGTGCGCATGTACCTGCGCGAGATGGGCAGTGTCGAACTGCTGAGCCGCGAGGGCGAGATCGCCATCGCCAAACGGATCGAAGCAGGCCGCAACACCATGATCGCGGGCCTTTGCGAAAGCCCGCTGACCTTCCAAGCGATCACCATCTGGCGTGACGAACTTCTGTCCGAAGACATTCTGCTGCGCGATGTGATCGACCTTGAAGCCACCTTTGGCACGCAGATGGGCGATGAGGAGGAGACCTCTCCGGTCGTCGCCCCTGCCGCCGGGGCCGAGACCAAGACCGAAGAGTCCAAGCCCGAATATGACGCCGACGGCAATCCGATCTCGTCGGACGACGACGATGACGAGGACGAACAGGCCAACATGAGCCTTGCGGCCATGGAAGCGGCGCTGAAGCCTCAGGTTCTCGAAGCGCTCGACATCATCGCGGATGACTATGAAAAGCTCAGCGCGATGCAGGACAGCCGGATTTCGGCCACGTTGAACGAAGACGGCTCTTTCACCAAAGAGCAGGAAGAGACCTATCAGAAGCTGCGGTCGGAAATCGTGCTTTTGGTGAACGACCTGCACCTGCACAACAACCGTATCGAAGCGTTGATCGACCAGCTTTACGGCATCAACCGCCGCATCATGCAGATCGACAGCGCCATGGTGAAGCTCGCCGACCAAGCGCGCATCAACCGCAAGGAATTCGTCGACAACTATCGTGGCTATGAGCTTGATCCCAACTGGATGGAGCGGATGGCTGAGAAGTCCGGTCGGGGCTGGCAGATGTTCATCGAACGCTCATCCGAAAAGGTCGAAGAACTGCGTGCCGACATGGCGCAGGTTGGCCAATATGTCGGCCTCGACATCTCGGAATTCCGCCGCATCGTGCAGCAGGTCCAGAAGGGTGAGAAAGAAGCCCGTCAGGCCAAGAAAGAAATGGTCGAGGCGAACCTGCGCCTCGTCATCTCCATCGCCAAAAAGTACACGAACCGCGGGCTGCAGTTCCTGGATCTTATTCAGGAAGGCAACATCGGCCTGATGAAGGCCGTCGATAAGTTCGAGTATCGTCGCGGCTACAAGTTCAGCACCTACGCGACTTGGTGGATCCGTCAGGCGATCACCCGTTCGATTGCTGACCAAGCGCGCACTATCCGCATCCCGGTGCATATGATCGAGACGATCAACAAGCTGGTCCGCACCGGTCGCCAGATGCTGCACGAAATTGGCCGCGAGCCGACGCCGGAGGAACTGGCCGAGAAGCTGCAAATGCCGCTCGAGAAGGTCCGCAAGGTGATGAAGATCGCCAAGGAGCCGATCAGCCTTGAGACGCCCATCGGCGACGAGGAAGACAGCCAGCTGGGTGACTTCATTGAGGACAAGAATGCCGTGCTGCCGCTCGACAGTGCCATTCAGGAAAACCTCAAGGAGACCACGACGCGGGTGCTCTCCTCGCTCACCCCGCGCGAGGAACGCGTGCTGCGAATGCGTTTCGGTATCGGCATGAACACCGATCACACGCTCGAAGAGGTCGGCCAGCAATTCTCGGTCACGCGCGAACGTATTCGCCAGATCGAAGCCAAGGCATTGCGCAAGCTCAAACATCCGAGCCGCTCGCGCAAGCTGCGCAGCTTCCTTGATCAATAAGCCAAAACGCGGTCCCGGTGGCCGCGTTTTCTTTTGCGGGGCGAGTCTTTGACCTGCCGCCCGCGCCGCTTACATCAAGGGGGTATCCCAAGAAGGTTCCCATGATGCGCAAAACTGTCCTTACCCTTCTTTGCCTTATGCTGCCGCTGCAAGCCGCCGCACAGGCCTACCGGGCCGAGAACCGGCTGATCGTCGTGCCCCTCACCGCGCAGGAGTTCGAGGTGATCGAAGACCACGGCGCGGGTGCGCGTCACATCTGGTGCGCCGCGGCGGAGTTTGCGCAGGACGTGCTGGGCCTTCCGCGCGGGGAGCGGCTATTTATCAAAACGCCCCGCGGTCCGTCGGTCAGCGGTGTGGGCCGTACCGGCGTCGTTTACACCACCAACCCTGAGCGGGTGAGCGGCGACAGGGGGCAATCCTATTCCGTCACGATCAAACGCGCGGGAGAGAACCTGCCCAGCCACCATGCCCGGCAGTTCTGTCTGGATCGCATAATAGAGTTGCGGGATTTCTGAACCGGGCAAGCCGTTGTTTTCACGCGGTGGCGGGCTTATTCTGCGGGTATTGTTACGACGGGTTAATCTCATGCGTTTTCTGCTCGCCAGCTTGTTTCTGACCCTTGGCATCAGCCAAGCCCATGCCCATTGCCACCAGCGCAGCGCCACGGTTCTAACCTGTACGATTGACCATGGGGCGAAGCAGTTGGAGGTCTGCCTCGAAGGGGGAGAGGTGATCTACCGCTTCGGCCCGGCTGACACGGCCAGTCTGACCCTGAGCGCTCCGATCACGGAGGTGGCGCATCAGCCTTGGCCGGGCATAGGTCGCGCCATCTGGGAAAGCACGACCTTTCGGAATGGCGCTTTTACATATGAGGTCCATAGCTCTTTCGACAAACTCGATCAGATCAGCGATGGCGGGGTGACGGTGCGCGAGAATGGGCGCGAGATCGCCTCGCTTTCTTGCGACAGGGGGTCAACGGAACTGGGCCTCTTTGCGATAAGCGACGCGAAAGAGGCGGCAGGTCAATGTTGGGACGCTGAGGCGCAGCACTGGGGAGCCTGCTGAGATGCAGACAGTTTTTACCATTCAAACCCGCGGTCAGGCGCTCTACGAGTTCACGGATGACGTGGCCCGCTGGATTGCGGGGCAGGGGGACGGGCTGCTGACGCTCATGATGCAGCACACCTCGGCCTCTCTGCTGATCCAAGAGAACGCCGACCCGGATGTGCAACGTGACCTCTTGGCCTATTTCGCCCGGCTGGTGCCGCCCGCCGATGCGCCAGAAATGAGCTATCTCACGCATCTGATGGAAGGGCCGGATGATATGCCCGCGCATATCAAGGCCTCGGTCTTGCCGGTGACCCTTAGCATCCCCGTCGCGCGGGGGCGGCTGATGCTGGGCACGTGGCAGGGCATCTACTTGTTCGAGCATCGCGACGCCCCGCATCAGCGGCGCATCGCGGCGCATTTCCGGCCCGACTGACGCCGGACCGGGCAGGGGTCACCCCGTCGGCATCAGGTGAATTTCCCGCACCGCCGCCCGCGCGGGCGCTTCGAGCGCATGCATCACCGCATTCGCCACGTCCTCAGGTTGCAGCTTGTCGGGTTTGGCCCCGTCGAAAAAGGCGGTGTCGACCATGCCGGGTGAGACCACCATGCAGCGGCCACCCCATTCGGCCATCTCATCCGCCAGATTGCCCGCGTAGCCGTGGATAAACCACTTGGTCGCCCCGTAGATCGACCCTTGGATATGACGCCGCCCGGCGGCAGAGCCGGTGACGACATATTGCCCCGTGGTCTTGCGCAGATGCGGCATGGCGGCATGGGCGGTATAGAGCGCGCCCATGATGTTGAGGTCGACCATCGCTTTCCAATCCTGCGGGTCGCCATTCTCTGTCCCCGCTGGGCTGGTGCCGCGCCCGGCATTGGCAAAGGCGGCGTCGACCTGTCCGAAGTGGTCGGCCAGTTTGTCAATTGCCTGTTTCTGCGCGTCGTAATCGGTGGCGTCGCCCACAAGCACGAGTGCTTGGTCGCCAATCTCGGCGGCGAGGTCGTTCAGCTTGTCTTCACTCCGGGCAAAGAGGCCGATGTTCCAGCCCGCCTTGGCGGCGGCGCGGGCGGTGGCGGCGCCGATCCCGCTGGAGGCGCCGGTCAGGAAAAGTGTCTTGGTCATGGTATGCTCCGTTTATAGCCTTCGTTGACCAACGCGGCGGCATGCCGTTGGGTCCATGACACATATTTGAACGCAAGATATAGCTGTGGAAATCTTCTCTACCCAAAACCTCGCGGCTCCCCTATAAGTTTTGACAAGAGGGCCGCGCGCCCCACAAGTGAGGCAGGATGAAGAGGGGGACGGCCGATGCGCTGCCCGTTTTGCGGAAATATCGACACCCAAGTGAAAGACAGCCGCCCGGCCGAGGATCACGTCTCGATCCGGCGCAGACGGTTCTGCCCGGCCTGCGGGGGCCGCTTCACCACCTACGAACGGGTGCAACTGCGCGACCTTGTGGTCATCAAAACCTCCGGCAAGCGCGAGGATTTTGACCGCGACAAGCTGGAACGCTCGATCCGTATTTCCATGCAGAAACGCCCCATTGATCCCGAACGTATCGATCAGATGATCTCGGGCATCGTGCGCCGGTTGGAAAGCATGGGCGAGACCGACATCAGCTCGAAACATATCGGTGAGATCGTGATGGAGGCGCTGGCCCGGATCGACACCGTGGCCTATGTGCGTTTCGCCTCTGTTTACAAGAACTTCCAAGCCGCGGACGATTTCGACAAATTCGTTCAGGAACTGCGGCCCGACGCCCTGCCGGAAGAGTGACCGGCGAGCGGGTGAGCGACGCGCGGTATATGGCGCTGGCGCTGTCCTTGGGGCGGCGCGGGCAGGGCAACGTCTGGCCCAACCCGGCGGTGGGCTGTGTCATCGTGCAAGGCACGCGGATCGTCGGGCGCGGTTGGACCCAGCCGGGCGGGCGCCCCCATGCCGAGCCGCAGGCGCTGGCGCAGGCGGGTGCGGCGGCGCGGGGGGCGACGGCCTATGTCACGCTTGAACCCTGTTCCCACCACGGCAAAACGCCGCCCTGTGCGCAGGCGCTGATCGACGCAGGCGTGGCCCGCGTGGTGATCGCCACGCAGGATGACGACGCGCGGGTCAACGGGCGCGGCATCGCGATGTTGCAAGATGCCGGGACCGAGGTCTCGGTCGGGCTGCACGAAGATGCGGCCCGCGCGGATAACGCCGGTTTTTTCTGCCGCACCGATCTGGGCCGCCCGATGCTGACGCTGAAGCTGGCCAATTCCTTTGACGGGCGCATCGCCACCGGCACGGGCGAAAGCCAGTGGATCACCGACGCCCCCGCGCGGCGGCTGACCCATGCCATGCGCAGCCGTCATGACGCGGTGATGGTCGGGGCGGGCACCGCCCGCAAGGACGACCCGAGCCTGACGGTGCGCGGTCTCGGGCTTGCCCAGCAACCGGCGCGCGTCGTCGTCTCCCGCAGGCTCGACCTGCCGTTGATGGGGCAACTGGCGCGCACGGCGGCTGAGGTGCCTTTGATCCTCTGCCACGGTGCGGATGCCGATCCGGCTTTGGTCAAAGCTTGGGCCGACCTGGGGGCGACGCTGCTGCCCTGTGCCGCACGCGGGGCGCAGTTGGACCCGCAGGATGTGATGCGGCAATTGGCGGCGCATGGTCTCACACGGATTTTCTGCGAGGGGGGGAGCGCCTTGGCCGCCTCGCTTATCGAGGCGGATTTGGTCGACCGGCTGGTGGGGTTTACCGCCGGGCTGGTGATCGGTGCCGAAGGTCTGCCCGGCATTGGGGCGCTTGGCCTGTCGCGGCTGGCCGAGGCCCCGCGCTTTGCGTTGCAATCCAGCCAGCAGATCGGGCCGGACCTGCTGCACGTCTGGCGGCGCAACGCAGCCGATTGAGCGCTATCGCCGCCAGAGGTGGCTCTGGCTGGCAAAGACCCCTTGGAGCTTCGACAGCATTCTATTGCCCAACCCGGCGCGGGGCAGGCGGCCCGCGGCCAGCCGTTCGACGACCACCTCGACGGGGCAGGGCAAGCCGCTGACCGGGTCGCGGTAGCGTGGGTAGTCGATGAGTGCGGCATGGACGAGCCCTTCGAGCGCCGGTGTCGCGCGGCGGCGGGGCGGGACATCGTCCCGGTCCTCGGTCAGCCCCCAGCCTGCGTAGAAAGGCGCGCCCAAGGTCACCACCGGCACCCGGCGGAGGAGCGCTTCGAACCCCAAGAGGGAGGTCATGGTCCAAACCGCGTCGACTTGGCTGAGAAGCGCCACCGGGTCGGCCCGGTGCAGGATCAGATCGGCCTCGCCCGCCTCGGTCGCGCCTTTGCGCAGGCCCGCTTCGACATCAGGGTGGGGTTTGTAGAGGATCACGGCATCCGGGTTTGCGGCGCGGGCGGCGGCCAGCAGGGCCGCGTTGCTGCACACATCGCCCGTGCCGGTGAGGATGGAGGCGTCGTCTTCCACCTGTCCGGGGACGAGGATGCGCCGCCCCGGCGGCAGGTCGGGCGCAGCACCGCCGAGGTTGTATTTGCTGAGGCCCGCCCCGGTGAGCGCCGCGATCAGCGCGCGGGCGCGGGCCAGTTGATCGGGGCGCAGGTCTGCGCGTTTCGCGATCCATTGCTCTAACCGGCTGGGTCCTTGGGGATCGTAGTAAATGCCCAGATCGTCGCAGACCAGCGACAGGGGCGGGACCAGTTCGGCCCCCAGCCCGCGCGAGCGCAGAAACCCGTCCTCGACCCGCAGCGCATCTTGGGGCGCGTCATCGGCCTTGCTGGCCCAGACCATGGCGCGGCGGGGCGGCTTGGGGGTTTCTGCCGGGCCTTTGCGAAAGCGGAGGGGCGTGGTCGTTCCGAAGAACTGTTGCAGCGGGCGGCGCTTCCACAGGCGCATGCCCCATGCGTCCCAGCCGCGATGATCCTCTCGCCATGCGCGGGCCTGCGCGGCGAGGGCGGTGAGGGCCGTCTCGAAACTGCCGAGTTCGTCGCGATAGGGGTCATACCACGTCGGATAGAGGATCATCGCGGCGGCGAAGAGTTGCGCGCGGCTAAGGCGACGCTGGCGGCGTTGGACGGGGAATTCATCCTCCGTCAGCCCCCAACCGGCATAGAAGGGCTGGCCGAAGACACGCGGCCTGTGGCCAGCAAAGATCGCCTCGAACCCCATTTGCGAAGAGACCGTGTAGACACCCACCGCCCCTTCGAACAGTGCCCAAGGGCTGATGGGATCGGTCAGCAGGGTGATCCGGTCGTTGGTATCCTCGGGGCCGTAATGTCCGGCGCGGTAGCCCTGTGCCGTCTCGGGGTGGCTCTTGATGATGACCCGCGCGCCGGGGTGTTCCTCTTGCGCGAAGACAAGCATTTCCAGAAACCGTGCACGATCCGCGCCTGAGGCGGTGACGGAGGCATCGCCGCGGGTCTGGTCGATCACCAGCACATAGCCCGGCTCCGGCGCGGGCATGTCGGGGTCAAAGCCCGCATATTTCGTCAGATGCGCCTCGGCCATCTGTGCCATGCCGCCCCGGGCGCGGTCCAGAAGGGCGGTGTCGTCCAGCGGGTGATGGGCGAGCAGCTCTTCGAGGTCAGAGGGCTGGGCGGGGTCGAAATGCGCCCCCCGGCTGTCGATCAGCAGCCCCAAGGGCGGCTCGCCCGCGCGACCGGGGTGGAGCGAGCGCAGCCATGCGTCCTCCACCCGGATCACCGGCACGCCGCGCTTGGCCGCCACGGCCAGCCCGCGATGCGCGGTGGGGGAGTTGCCCCAGACCGCCACCGCATCATCCGGCCCGGGCAGGCCAAGGCGTAGGGAATGGCCCGAGAGTTGCAGGATGCGCCGCAGGCGGCGCTGCGTCAGAAATCCACCGTTATATACGAAAAGCCGCCGGCTCCTTTCGGGGCCGGCGGCGGGGTATTGGTATGGGTCAGCTTCGAATGCCACCGGGGTGGATCATTCGGTCAGCGAGGTGATGCTATCCGCCGAACCCGCCGTGCCGGTGATGGCCGAGATTACCTTGCTCCACTGGGTGAAGGGCGCTTCGGTCACATAGATCGTGTCGCCGTCGCGGATCACGAAATCGCGGGCCATGAACATGCCGTTGGGTTTGGTCAGGTCGGTGACATAGACCATGCGCTGCGCGCCGGTCAGATCGCTGCGGCCCAGCACCTGTTCGGCGACTTCCTCGGGCTCATTGCGGAACACGAAGACGCCGGTGGGGTCGGCCGAGAGGGGGCTGAGACCGCCCACCTGCGCGATGCCTTCCAAAAGCGAGAGGTTTTGCGATTCAAAGGGCACGCGGGCCTGTCCGCCGGTGGCGCCAAGCGCGGTGAAAGAGCGGGTGTCTTCCTCGACCAAAATCCGGTCGCCCGGCCGCAGGGCGATGTCGAGTTCGGGGTGGTCATAGAGGTCTTGGAACCAAATCTTACCGCGCTGCCCACCACGGATCACGGTGACCTGTGCGATTTCGGGGATGATGGTTACACCGCCCGCGCGTGCCAGCATGGCGGCCAGCGTGCGGGTCGGACGCTCGATCGGGTAGACGCCCTGTGCCCCGATGGAACCGATGAGCGAGACGGTCGAGCCGTCACCGGCGGCGCGGCGCACTTCGACCTGCGGGTCTGGGGTCTGCTCGCCGAGCTTGTTGGTGATGATGCGGCGGATCGCTTCGGGCGTGTTGCCCGCAGCGCGAATGCGGCCCGCGTAGGGGATAAAGATAAAGCCCGCGCCATCGACCTGCACCTCTTCCAGCATGGTGGCCGGGGCGCCTTCGACGCCGAGAAGCGGATCGTCCACGTTTTCATAAACCGTGATGCCAAGGATATCGCCCGGCTGGATAGTGTCGGAACCGACCCGGCCCGCATTCTTGAAGCTTTCCGAAAAGCCAAGCGCCGGGGCCACGGCGGTGGCGCGGGTCACACGGTCATTCACGCTGACGACAAAAGCATCGCCTTCGCGCTGAACAGAGCCTGCATAGATTTGCCGTTTGTTCGGTCCGACCTGCGGCAAGCCACATGATGAGACGACGGCCACCGCCGCCAGCGCTGCGATGGGACGCGCCCACCGGAAAGATACGGATTTCACTGCCCGGTCTCCTCGACCTGAAATATCTGCCTCGAAATCGCCAATTGTTTTGGCGTATTACTTTGCAACTTAGCGCAGCCTAACGAAAAAATCTACAGGCCGGAATGGGTTAACTCAGGTGACGACCCGCAACTGTTGCCGAGGGGCCGCGGTGCCCTGTTCCAGCGCGTCATATGGATCGTCGGGCGCGAGCATCATATCGACCACTTGGCGCAGCAATTGCCGCCGCCCCCGCGCGGCATAGAACCCGCCCGGAACCTGAGAAGTTTCAAGGAGATAGCGGCGGTAGTCCTTATAGGCGCGGTTGTCGGGGCGGCTGGCCGCGGCAAAGAAATCCGGCAAAGGCTGGTCCGACACGAACTCTGGCTGGGAATAAACCGCCCGGCCAAAGACCTTGAGGGGGATGCCACGCCAAAGCACCTGTTGCCCGGCGGTGGAGTTCACCGTGACCGCGCTGCGGGTGTCGTTCAAAAGCTGTGCCAGCTTGCCGCCGCGGACGAAATGCACCCGGTCTGAAACGCCGAAGGCACGCGCCAGCCGTTTGACATCGCGCCGCACGGGGACGCGGCCATCCTCCAACGGATGCGCCTTGATGACGAGGTGATGGTGCTGCGGCGCGCCCTTGGCAAAGCCTTCGATCACCAACTCTAGGAAATCGGCCATTGTGTTGAAGGGCGAATGTTTCTGGAATGAGGAATCATGCTCCAACTGCAGCAGCGCCAGATGGTAGGGAAAGCCGCCCAGCCGGATCTTCAGCGTGGCCAGCAGGCGGTCGGCGGCCAGCACCGGCATCAGCAAGAGCCGCTTGAGGTAGAGGCGGAATTCCTTGGTGACCGGCAGGCTGCGATGGGGTTTGAAATTGCGGTAGTCGCCGTTCCGGAACATCACGAACCAATGGTAAAGCGCGCCGTAGAAGATGTGGTGGCGCATGTCGCCCCAATGGCCGGGGGGCAGGGGCGCTTCCATGTCTGAGCGGGCGAGGGCGGCCTGCATCTGGGGAATGGTCATCTCCATCAGCCGCGAATTGCCGTTCGAGCCGCCGCGCTCATAGGTGACCCAATAGGGCCGCATATAGCCCTCCTCGAAGACATGGACGGTGATGCCACGGCGCTTGGCCTCGGCTACGGCTTCGGCGTGGATGGGCCGGGTGTCGCCGTAAAGCACGATGTCGGTGACCTGCTTGTCGTCCAGCAGACTGGCAAAGACGCCCGGCCAATCCTCGACCCTGCCGCGATAGGGGATGTAGGTCGACGGGTGAAACCAAAAGGCCCGGTCGCCCGCGTTGAAGCCCACACGCCAGACCTCGGCCCCTGCGCGGCGCAGCATCTTGCCCAGACTGTTAAAGAAAGGGCCATGCGGTCCTTGCAGGAACAGGAAGGTTCTGGTCGGGGCGGCGGTCACGGTCATTCTGGTCCTTCGGTGGGCATTTGCCCTCTTAACCACCATATAATAGGGGCGACAATGTGGCGTCACCCGCTCTTGCCTGTGGCGGTGACCGGGTTTACCACTGCGCGGAACCAGCAAAGGAGCCTACCCCATGTTCACCGGCATTATCACAGACGTTGGCACCGTGACCAAGCTGGAGCAGGAAGGCGACCTGCGCGCGCGCATCCAGACCGGCTATGACACCAGCGGCATTGACATGGGCGCCTCCATCGCCAGCGACGGCGTCTGCCTGACCGTCGTGGGGCTGGGCGAGGATTGGTATGAGGTGCAGATCAGCGCCGAGACCGTGGCCAAGACCAACCTCGGCCAGCACTGGCGCGAGGGCAAACGCGTGAACCTCGAACGCGCTCTGAAGGTGGGTGACGAGTTGGGCGGGCATATCGTCTCGGGCCATGTTGATGGCGTGGCCGAGATCATCGAGATGAAAGACGAAGGCGACAGCACCCGCGTGACCCTGCGCGCGCCCGAGGATCTGGCGCGGTTCATCGCGCCGAAAGGCTCGGTGGCGCTGAACGGCACCTCGCTGACGGTGAATGATGTCGATGGCTGCGATTTCGGCATCAACTTCATCCCGCATACCAAGGAGGTGACAACTTGGGGCGATGCAGGCGTCGGCGATCTGGTGAACCTCGAAATCGACACGCTGGCCCGTTACGTGGCGCGTTTGAACGAGATGTGACGCCGCGCCCTTCGGGGCGCGCTCTGGCCAAGCGGCGCGGGTCAGGCTAAGAGCCGGGCAACAGATAGATGGAAGCAGCCGATGCAATTTGACAAACCCGGACCGGTCGAGACAGGGCTGAGCGATGCGATCTCGCCCATCGAAGAGATCATCGAAGACGCCCGCCAAGGCCGCATGTTTATTCTGGTGGATCATGAGGACCGCGAGAACGAAGGCGATCTGGTGATCCCGGCTGAGTTTGCCGATGCCACGGCGATCAATTTCATGGCGACCCATGGGCGCGGGTTGATCTGCCTGCCGATGACGGCGGAGCGGGTAGATCACCTCGGCCTGCCGATGATGGCGGTGAACAATTCCTCGCGGCATGAAACGGCCTTTACAGTCAGCATCGAAGCGCGGGAGGGTGTCAGCACCGGCATCTCTGCCGCCGACCGTGCGCTGACCGTGGCCGTGGCGATCTCGGAGCAATCCGGTTCGGCGGATATCGCCACCCCCGGCCATGTCTTCCCCCTGCGCGCCCGCGATGGTGGCGTGCTGGTGCGGGCAGGCCATACCGAAGCGGCGGTCGATATTTCGCGCCTCGCGGGGCTGCACCCTTCGGGCGTGATCTGCGAGATCATGAAGGACGACGGCGAAATGGCCCGTCTGCCCGATCTGGTGGAATTCGCCGCCGCGCATGGGCTCAAGATCGGGACGATCAGCGATCTCATCACCTACCGCCACAAGCACGACAACCTGCTGGTGGAGCGCGACAGCCGCACCGTGACCTCGGCTTACGGCGGCGATTGGCAGATGCGGGTGTTCTCCGACCAAATCACCGGGACCGACCATGTGGTGCTGACCAAGGGCGACATCTCAACGCCCGAGCCGGTGCTGATCCGCACCCATGCGATCAACGCGCTCGAAGACATCCTCGGCCTTGGCCCCAGCCCTGCGGACGAGTTGCCCCGTGCCATGCAGATCATCGCCGAAGAGGGGCGGGGGGCGGTGGTGCTCTTCCGCGATCCTTACCCGCGCCTCAAACTCGACCCAGAGGATGACGACCGCCCGCGCACGATCAAACGCACCGGTCTTGGCGCGCAGATCCTCTCGACAATGGGGCTGCATGAACTGGTCCTGCTGACCGACAATCCAGACACGCGCTATCTGGGCCTCGACGCCTATGCGCTGGAAATCGTGGGCACCCGGCCCATCACTACGGAGTAATCGCCATGGCATCCGCCGAAGAGCATACCATCCTGCCGCGCCCCAGCTTTGACGAACCGGTGAAGCTGCTGATCGTCGTCTCGCCCTATTACTCGGACATTGCGAACGGCCTTTTAACCGGCGCCAAGGCCGAGTTGGAGGCTGCGGGCGCCAGTTATGAGGTGATCGAAATGCCCGGCGCGCTGGAGATTCCCACCGCCATCGGCATTTCCGACCGGGGCAGCAATTTCGACGGCTATGTCGCGCTTGGCTGCGTGATCCGTGGCGAGACCACGCATTACGAGACCGTCTGCAATGACAGCAGCCGCGCCTTGCAACTGCTTGGCCTGCAAGGGCTTTGCATCGGCAATGGCATCCTGACGGTCGAGAACAAACAACAGGCCGAGGTGCGCGCCGACCCCGAGGGGCAAAACAAAGGCGGCGGCGCGGCCGCTGCGGCCTTGCATCTTATCGCGCTCGCTCGTAAATGGGGCCGCCAGAGCAAGGGCATCGGGTTCAAGCCATTCGGGCAGGACACTTTGATGGCCGGCGACACGGATGGATCAAACATCGCATGACCAGCAACGGGCCTTCGGGCAACCAGAAACGTAAGATGAAGTCGGCCTCGCGGCTCTATGCCGTGCAGGCGCTGTTCCAGATGGAGCATTCCGCGCAGACGGTCGACGTCGTGCGTCACGAATTCATCGACCACCGTTTCGGCGCCGTCTATGAGGGCGACGAGATGCAGGAGGGGGATGTCGATCACTTCTCTCGCGTGCTCGAAGATGCGGTGAACTATCAAGCGCCGATCGACCAGATGGCCAACCGCGCCATCGTCGCCAAATGGGCCATTGCGCGGATCGACCCGACCCTGCGCGCCCTGTTCCGCGCCGCCGGCGCCGAGTTCCGCCATGACGACACGCCGCCGCGCGTGGTGATCAAGGAATATGTCGACGTGGCCCATGCCTTCTTCCCCGATGGGCGCGAGCCGAGCTTTGTTAACGCCGTGCTTGACCATATGGCCCGCGAGGCGCGTCCCGAAGCGTTCTAAACGCGCGGGAAAGTGGCCCCGAGGGGGCCATCTACCACATTGATGTCTTGGGAAAGTGACGGGAACCGCGCCTGCCGCTGCTGTTTTATATTCCCGAGGACCTGTATGTACAGGTGGGCGCCAGGTAACCGAACCAGGGCTCGGACAGAGCCAGCTCCCTCGGATTTGCTTAAGGCCACTGGAATGTAACGTTCACGAACAGGGCAGAACCCGTCGAACCCCGATGTAGGGGCCAAGTGGGGCTGCGGCAAGGGGGCGGAAGTGGATTTGCAAAACTTCTCTGCCCCGCTCAATCTTCGGCGGGGATAAAGCCATAGCGGCGCAATTCTTCGGGCAGCAGCACATAGATTTCATCGGGTGGCGTGACCAGCGCGTGCTGCATCACCATCGGATCAATGCCCATATCATCAAGGTATCGCATCACCTCACCTTGGCCGCGCTGGATGTCCTCCACAGCGACAAAGGCGGGCAGAATCGTGCTTTCGCCAAAGTAATGCTGATGCACCCCGACCGAGGCGCTCTCGGGCACCGTCCGTGTCGCGCCGGCGGCCAGTAGATAGGGGCAGGCGGAATAGCAGATGTCGCCCTCCCGTAGCGCGGTGTTTAGCCCTTCGCGCCGAAGATAGCGGCCGAGTTCCAAAGCATCGCGGACCGATCCGCCGGGGGAATTGAGATAGATTTCCTCGGGCGCGGGCGTCAGTTCGCTCAACTGCTTGATGATCCGCTCCGCATCGCCCGCTTCGATGGCCCCTTCCAGCAGCGCCGCCCGCCCGCCCGAGACGGGGGTGAGCACCAGCCGGTCGGGCAGGGCGGTCTCGGGCATCGGCTGGCCGGGGGTCGGCGCGCGTTCGGGGCGGAAGCGCCGGGTCTGGTCGCCGGGGCGGATCGGCTCGGTCAGTTCCGGGGCGCGCGGGCCTAAGCCCGGCAGGCGCAGCCCTTCCCCCAAGTCCCCCCAGAACAGCAGCACCGCAAGGCCAAGTTGGAAGATCAGCACGCCGATCAGCACCCGCCCGACAATCGGCTTCCGGTGGGAGGCCTCGGCTTCTGGTGGGGTCTCCTCGCTCATGTGCTTTTGATCGATGTGACGGGGCCGGGGGCCGGTTCTTCGGTCGCATCAGCAGCAGGCGGCGCTTCGGCGGCGGGGCGTTTGTGGGCGGGGCTTTCCTGCATCGCCACATCGACATCACGCACGGCGGCCAGCGCGGCGCGCAGTTCTGCAAGGGTCAGCGTGTCTTCGACCGCGGCCCCCTCCCGGCCCGAGCGTATCGCCCCTTGGGTGATGGAGAGGATCAGCACCAGTACGGCGGGCAACAGGTCAATCGCGATGGCCCCGGCCCAAGAGGGCACGAAATTGCGCGCATAAAGGATCACCGCATCGGCGCTGGAGATCGGCGTATAGGTCGTGTCGGCGGCGGGCGGCATGGCCTGCACGTCCTGCGCCGCGCGCTCCAATGTTGCTGCACGTTGGGCCAGCACCTCCAGAACTGAGGTGATCGTCGCGCCTTGCGCGCCGCGTTGCTCTTCGTTGCTGCCGTCAAGCTCAGGCAGCACGACGGAGGCCGCCAAATCCTGCGCCGCGCGTTCCACCAGCGGGGCCACGGAAAGCTGCCGCAACCGGGTGATCAGACCTGCAAGCCGCACGGCCTGTTCGGAAAACTCGACCGAACGCGCCTCGACCGGGCCGGGCTCTACCGTAAGGGCGCGCATCCGGCTGAGGATCTGGTTCCCTTCGGCAAAGGCGTCATTCACCAGCGGGGTCTGGGTGGCGATCTGCGCCTCCAGCGCGCCCAGTTCCGCCGACTTCTGCCGCAGCACCCGGAACACCGCGCCGCGCCCGGCAAGGCCCGACAGGCTGCCAGCCGCCTCTTGCTCGCTCAGGTCCTCAAAGCTCTGTCTGACCCGCGCCACGTCCCGCTCAAGCCCTTGGGCCGACAGGGCAATCTCATGTGTGCGCTCTAACGCGCCTTGGTAGTCTTGCACCGTCTCGGCCAGATGCTGCTCCACTGCCGCCGATCCGGCAAGCGCGGCGGCGTTCAGCCAACTCGACATCGCGATGATCGCCACGGAGCCGAGCCCCATCGCCCCCAAAAGCCCCATCCGCGCGCGTGTGGTACGCACAGCGGGGAAGAGCCTCAGCAGATAGGACCAGAAGACGAAAATCCCTACCGAGACCGCCACCGAATAGGCGATCGCGGCAAAGGCCGACATGGCGCCGTTGTCATCCAGCAGCGACGAGACGCCGAGATAGGTGTAAATGCCCGAGGCCACGGCCAAAACGCCAAGCGCCGTGCCCGAGAATGTATCGAGCCATGTCAGGTGGCCCTCCAATTCACGGGCGTAACGCACCCCGCGCGCCTGCGTCTCACTCATCGGTTCGCGTTGTGCCATGGGCCTCCCTCGCTCTGCTGGGGTGAAGATAGGGGGTCACGGGGGAATTACCAAACTTTCCGGTGCTGCCCCTTGTGGATGTTCATCAAATGTTCATATTTGTCGCCATGATGGAGAATGACATACGACAACTCCAACCCGGCCAATTACTGGCGCGGGGGGTGATGCGGCATTTGGCCGATCTTGGGTTCGCCTCGGTCGAGGAGCTTGTGCCGACGCGCGGTTTGCGGGTCGACGTGATGGCGCTTGGCCCGAAGGGGGAAATTTGGATCGTCGAATGCAAATCCAGTCGCGCCGATTTCATGGGCGACGCAAAATGGGAGGGCTATTTGGAATGGGCCGACCGGTTCTTTTGGGCCGTGGACAGTGATTTCCCGGTAGAACTGCTGCCCGAGGAAAGCGGCCTCATCATCGGTAACGCCTATGGGGCCGAGATTGTGAGGATATGCGATGAGACCAAGCTTGCGCCCGCCCGGCGCAAGGTGATGGTGCAGAAATTCGCGACCCATGCCGCCCGGCGCCTGCATCGCCTACGCGATCCCGACATGGTGCCGAACTGGTCTTGAAAGGGGGCGTGATCTGAGGTCGCTCGTCTATATCGTGGGCGAACCTGCGCGTAGGCGGCTTAGCGCCCTTTTTTGCCCGCGCGGTTCGCGGCGGCCATGATCTCTTCCGCGATTTCGCGGGCTTCTTCCGGGGTGAAATCCATCGGAATTTCAACGCCGCCGCCTTCGACGAAAAGGCGGACCATGCCCTTGTCTGTCGGGCCGATTTGCAGGTTTGCTTCGATGTCGCGTTCGGTGTCGATGCCCATGGGAGCCTCCGGTTTGGTGGGGCTTATCGCTAGCGCGGCATGGGCGGAAAGGCAAGATATCTTGGCGGGTTGCGGCGCAGGGCGGGGGGGCGCGTTGGCCTTAGGTGACGGATGCATCATCACCGTTCTGGAAGAGGGTGTGGTGCCGTTCTGGCGGATCGGGAGATTGCCGCGACGCGCAGCTTGGAGACCGAGGGCGGAATCGCCGTGTCATCCACCCGCGTTTCCCGCATGAGTGCCGATGACACAGGGCGCGCAAAAAATCTGACGGAAACCGGCATTTCTTCTGACTTTGAGGTCTTGCATTCCTCCGCCACGGGCGCTAAATCCGCCCCAGTGCCGCCTTAGCTCAGTTGGTTAGAGCGCTTGATTGTGGATCAAGAGGTCCCTGGTTCGAGACCAGGAGGTGGTACCACCCCCCCATTTCATTCTATCTGCGCTTTGGGCCGAACGGCCTTTTTGCGGCGCGCGGCATGATGCTGCCAACGCGCTGGCACCCTAACCCATGGTAAATTTTAGATTTTCTGGAACGTTCTGTCCGAGCTTTCGTTGTGACCATAGCAAATAACGAAGAGGAGAGAGACATGAAAACGCTTACAGCCAGCACCCTTGCCCTGACACTCGCAGGCACCGCCGCTCTCGCTGAAACGCATATGACCGACCATTTCAACGTCGACAGCATGCAGATGAACGAAATGCGCGGCGATCTGATCCGCTCGCGCGATATCACCGGCGGTGAGATCTACACCCTCAACGAAGCCGGCGACGAATGGAGCCCCAACACGGCCTATAACGAAATTGGCGCCGACTGGAACGAAATTGGTGAAATCGAAGACATCGTTCTGTCCAAAAACGGCCAGATGGTCGGCATCGTGGCCGAAGTCGGTGGCTTCCTCGATATCGGTGACAAACACGTCATGATCTCGACACCCGATGTGAACCTCGTGGCCGTCGATGACCAGACCTACGCCTATGTCACGCGTCTGAGCGAAGAAGAGCTCGAAGCGCTGCCCGGCGTTGACGAAGGTTTCTGGGACTAATTTAAGCGATTAACGCTTAAGTTAAATTCTTGGACCCCGGCGTGTAGCTATCCGCGCCGGGGTTATTCGTGAATGGGCTTAGGCCAGCTTCATCACGATGCAAGTGGTGGAGCCTGTGGCATAAAGCTTGCCATCTTCGACGCCGCGAATCTCTCCATGTGCGACACCGGTCGAACGGCCCACATGATCGGTCACGCCGATGCAGTCGATCTCCATCCCTAAGGGCAGGCCGCGCAGGATATTAATCTTGTATTCCAAAGTGGTATAGACCGAGCCGCGGGGGACTTTTGTCATCACCGCGCAGGCCATCGCTGAATCGAGCAGCGTCCCGTACCAGCCGCCGTGCACCGTGCCCATCGGGTTCGTCATAGCAAAGCTCGGCGCGCCGCGAAAGACGATGCGGCCCTCTTCGACCGAATGCAGCGCATAGCCCATGGTCTGGCCGATGGGCGGGCCGGGGTTGGTGCCGTCGAGAATGGCCTGCATGAACTCCAGCCCCGAAAGCTTGAGCGCTTCGGATTGGGACAAAAGGTCAGCAGGGCTTTGGGCGATGCGGGGCATGGTCTTCTCCGGCAAGTGAATTTCGCCGGAGGATACGCCCGCGCGGGGCAGGGGCAAGCCCCCCTTGCCAGAGGGGCGGCGCTTACGCGACGTCCGAGAGATCGACCTGCGGGGTCACACCGATGGCACGGCAGACGTCGCGGGTGAGTTCCGCGCGGTTGAGCGTGTAGAAATGCAGCGCATCCACGCCTTCGTCGATCAACTCGCTGCACAGTTCGGTGCACATGGCTTGGGCCAGCAGGTCGTGTCGGTCATCGCGGATCGCGGCCTCATAGGCTTGGTCGACCCATTCCGGGACCGGCGTGCCGCATTTGACGGCGAACTTACGGGCCGAGGTCCAGTTCACCACCGGCAGGATGCCCGGCGTGATCGTCTTGTCGATGCCTGCTTTCACACAGGCATCGCGGAAACGTAGGAAGGTCTCCGCCTCAAAGAAGAACTGGGTCAGCGCCTCATCCGCGCCCGCGTCGAACTTGCGTTTCAACCAGTCGATATTGGCCTGTTGGTCTGCCGCTTCGGGGTGGGGGTCGGGGTAGGCGCCCACGCGGATTGTGAATTTGCCGGTTTTCGCCAGCGCCTCGATTAGCTCGCAGCTGTCGGCGAAGCCTTCGGGGTGGGGCACGAACTTGTCGGTGCCCGCTTGCGGGTCACCGCGCAGGGCGACGATGTCTTTGATGCCCGCTTCGCCGAATTTATCGGCCACGTCGAGCGTCTCTGCCCGGCTGGCGCCGACGCAGGTCAGGTGGCCTGCGACGGGCAGGCCCGAGGTGCGGTGCAGCACATGCGCCGAATCATGGGTGAGATCGCGCGTGGTGCCACCCGCGCCGTAGGTGACGGAGAAGAAACGCGGCGCCAGCGGGGCCAATGCCTGCGCCGCATCCCACAGTTTGAACGCCGCGCCAACGGTGCGGGGCGGGAAGACTTCGAAGGAAACGGCAGGCGTGGTCATTGAGAGATCCTTTTGGCGGTTTCACGTCTTGTCTCACATCTAGGCTTGTGAGACAAACTCATAACATTCATCTTGAACATGAGTAATGCCTCAAATGCACATTGAGTTCCGTCACCTGCGCACAATCAAGGCCATCCACGAGGCGGGCGGTTTGGCCCGCGCGGCGGATCAGATGAATATCACGCAATCGGCGTTAAGTCATCAGGTGAAGGGGTTGGAGGATCAGGCGGGGGTCGAACTCTTTGTGCGGCGCTCGAAACCGTTGAAGTTATCGCCCGCCGGGCAGCGGCTGTTGAAGCTCGCGCAGCAGGTCTTGCCGCAGGTCGAAGCCTTGCAGGACGAGTTTTCGGGTCTGCGGGCGGGCAGCACGGGGCGGATGCATATTGCGATCGAGTGTCACGCCTGTTTCGAGTGGCTCTTCCCGGTGTTGGAGCAGTTCCGCCGCCATTGGCCGGATGTGGATGTCGATATCCGCCCCGGTCTCGCCTTCGACGCGCTGCCTGCGCTTTTGCGGGAAGAAGTTGATCTGGTGGTCTCCTCGGACCCTGAGGAACTGCCGGGCGTCGAATTTGTCGAGCTGTTTGATTACAATCCGGTTTTCGTGGCCTCGCAGAACCACCCGCTGGCCGAGAAACCCTTTGTCGAGGCGGCTGATTTTCGCGGGGAGACGTTGATTACCTATCCGGTGGAGCGGGCCCGGTTGGACGTGTTCAGCCAGTTGCTGATCCCCGCCAAGGTCGAGCCTGCGGCGATCCGGCAGGTGGAACTGACGGCGGTGATCTTGTTGCTGGTGGCGTCAAACCGCGGGATCTCGGTCCTGCCGGATTGGGTGGTGCGGGAGGTGAAATATTCCTCCGATTACGTCACGCGGCCTTTGACGGCCGAGGGGATCACGCGACGGCTTTATGCGGCAGTGCGGCGGGATGACCTGGGCAAACCGTTTATGGATGAGTTGCTAAAGCTGGCCGGGCAGGAGGCGCGGAAGTTGCAGCGGGCCTGAGCGATGGCCCGGCGCCTGCGGCTTGGCTCCGGGCGGGGTGGGTGAACGCGTCGTTCCACAAGGCGGAACGACGCATTCCAAAGCTTACTTCACCTTAACGATAGCCTTGCCGGTGTTCCCGCCGTTCAGCATGTCGATAAAGGCCTGAGGTGCATTCTCCAGCCCTTCGGTGATGTCCTCTTTCACCTTCACGCGGCCATCGGCGACCATCGGCGCCACTTCGCGCTGGAACTTCGGCATCTGGTCCCAGTGGTTCGAGATGATGAAGCCGCGCACGGTGAGGAAGTTCACCAAAATCGTGCGCCATAGCCGCGGCGCGGTGAGGCCAGCGCCTTCGGCATCGGCACCCAGTCCGCCCGCGTTATACCATGCGATCATGCCGCAAAGCGGGATCCGGCCATGGGGGTTCATCAGCGGCAGCACCGCATCCAGCACCTTGCCGCCGACGTTTTCGTAATAGATATCAATGCCATCCGGTGCGGCCTCTTTCAGGGCGGTGCGCAGGGATTTGGCATCGTCATAGGCGCGGTGATCAAGGCAGACGTCAAAGCCGAAATCGCGGGTGGCGATCTCGCATTTCTCGGCTCCGCCTGCGATGCCCACAGTGCGCAGCCCTTTGGCCTTGGCCAATTGCCCCACCATTGAGCCGACGGGGCCGGTGGCCGCGGCCACGACGAGGGTCTCGCCTTCTTTCGGTCGGCCGATGTCGTTCAAACCGTACCAGCCGGTCAGGCCGGGCATGCCCAGCACGCCGAGCGAGGCGGTGATCGGCACGCCTTCGGCATCGACCTTCTGACATTGTTTCGCCGGGGCGACGCCATGGGTGGCCCAGCCGAAGGCGCCAAAAGCAAAATCGCCCTCGGCAAAGCTTGGGTCATTGGAGGCGATCACCTTGCCCACGCTGCCACCTTCCATCAGCCCGCCGATCGGCACAGGTTCGGCATAGGATTTCGCATCGTCCATCCGGCCCCGCATATAGGGGTCGAGCGACATGTAATGCACTTCGACCAGAATTTCGCCGTCGCCCGGCTGCGGGATATCCGCCCTTTCAAGGCGGAAGTTCTCGGGTGTCGGTGCGCCATCGGGGCGGGAGGCGAGGACGATTCTCTGCATCTGGTCGGACATGGGGTTTCCTTCGTGCTGGTTGCTACAGCGTCCAAGGTGTTCCCTCGCGCTCTGAATGCAACCCGTGAGGTGCGCAAGAATCAATAAGCGGTGCAGGTTTCTGCCCCCTTGGCAATTGCGCTCTTGCGCCCTATACGTCCCGCCTTATCCATCAAAGGGCGCGAACAATGATCGGCAGTGCGAATCTCAACATCATGATCAAGGCGGCACGCAAAGCGGGGCGTGCATTGGTCAAGGATTTCCGCGAGGTCGAGAACCTTCAGGTCTCGGTCAAAGGCGCGGGCGATTTCGTGACCAAGGCCGACATCGGCGCCGAGAAGATCATCAAAGACGACCTTATGGGCGCGCGCCCGACCTATGGCTGGCTGGCCGAAGAGGGCGGCGAGGAAGAGGGCCAAGACCCGACCCGTCGCTGGATCGTCGACCCGTTGGATGGCACCACCAACTTTCTGCACGGTCTGCCGCACTGGGCCATCTCCATCGCGTTGGAGCATAAGGGCGAGATCGTCGCCGGTGTGGTCTTTGACCCCGCCAAGGATGAGATGTTCTTTGCCGAGAAGGGCACCGGAGCTTGGATGAACGAAGGCCGCCTGCGGGTTTCGGGCCGTCACCGCATGATCGAGTCGATCTTTGCCACGGGTCTGCCTTTCGGGGGGCGTGCCGATCTGCCTGAAACGCTCAAAGATTTGGGCCGCCTGCTGCCCGTCTGCGCCGGTGTGCGCCGCTGGGGCGCGGCATCGCTCGATCTCGCCTATGTCGCCTCGGGCCGTTACGATGGCTTCTGGGAGCGTCGTTTGAAGCCATGGGATGTGGCCGCGGGCATGTTGATCGTCAAAGAGGCCGGTGGCCTTGTCGAGCCGATCCGCCCTGAGCGCAACATCCTGCAACATGGTGAGATCATCTGCGCGAACGAGCCGATCTATTCGACCTTCGCCAAGACGATCCGCGGCTGATCACTCGATCGCGACCGTCTGGCGCAATGCGCCGGTCAACTGGTCAAAGATCAGGATCTCATCCGCATCCGTCACCACCGCATACCAGCCGCGCCCTTGCGTAAATGCTTGGGCGCTGCTGCCATCCGGCAGGGTGATGCTGCGCGGCATGGTCGGGCCTTCATCGCTCAGGCGGGTGACAAGCACGAAGATCAGCACTAGAACCCCGCCAATCATCACGACGGTCAAGACCGTCACCATCCGCCGCAGAAACCGCAGGTTCGCCGGTTCATCAGGGTTGTCCGTGTCCATGTCTCACCGCCGCATTGATTTCATTCTGAACGATAGCCCGCCCGCCCGTCTTGATAAGGCGCTGGCCCGCGATGTGCCAGAGGAAGCGAACCTGTCGCGCACCCGTTTGGGGCGTTTGATCACCGAGGGCGCCGTCACGCTGGACGGTGTCGTGGTCCAAGACCCCCGCGCCAAAGTGGCCGAAGGGCAGGCGGTGCAGATCACGGTCGAAGAGGCGGCGGAAAGCCACATCCTGCCCGAGGACATCCCCCTTTCGGTGGTCTTTGAGGATGACGAACTGATCGTGATCGACAAGCCCGCGGGCATGGTGGTGCATCCTGCGCCGGGCTCGCCCTCCGGCACCCTGGTCAACGCATTGCTGGCGCATTGCGGCGATGACCTCTCTGGTGTGGGCGGAATGAAACGGCCCGGCATCGTGCACCGGATTGATAAGGATACCACTGGTCTGCTCGTCGTCGCGAAGTCTGATGCGGCGCATCACGGGCTGGCGGCGCAGTTCGAGAAACATACCGTCGAGCGTTATTACCAGACCCTCGTCTATGGGGTGCCGGATGCCAATGACCCGCGCCTGCGGGGCGTCAAAGGCGCGTCCTTCGAGGCGGGGAATATCCTGCGGATGACCACCCAACTGGCGCGGCACAAGACCGACCGCCAGCGGCAGGCGGTGCTGTTTCAGGGCGGGCGGCACGCGGTGACCCGCGCCCGCACGGTTGAGCGTTTTGGCACCCCGCCGGTGCTGGCGCTGCTGGAATGCTGGCTTGAGACGGGTCGCACGCATCAAATCCGCGTGCATATGTCCCACGCGGGCCATGGTTTGGTGGGGGATGCGACCTATGGCGGGCGGCGCAAGCTGGCCAAGACGGCCTTGCCTGAGGCCACCGCCGAAGCAATCCGTGCCTTCCCCCGCCAAGCGCTGCACGCCGCCGTTCTGGGGTTCGAACATCCGGTGACTGGTGAGAACCTGCGTTTTGAGGCACCCCTGCCGCCCGATATGGCCGCCCTGTTGGACCTGCTGCGCGACGGCCCCACCGCCCCATCGGCGTGACCCCGCCGCCCCGCGGAACCGCCTAAGGATCGGTTACGTTTTGTTCACAGAAACTGTGCAGTCATGAACAAAAGCGTGAATGCTTCTGTCTTGAAAGCACGAAGGGGGCCGCCCATATTGCATGTTAAGCGAAATAACATAGGCCCCGATTAAACTGGGGAAAGGGACAAGACATGGCAAATTATGCAAATCTGCCCGCACCAACGCCCGAAGGCGGGCTGAACCGCTATATGCAAGAGATCCGCAAGTTCCCGCTGCTGGAGCCTGAGGAAGAATACATGCTGGCCAAACGCTGGGTCGAAGAACAAGACACCGAAGCTGCGCATAAGATGGTCACCTCTCACCTGCGCCTCGCGGCGAAGATCGCGATGGGCTACCGCGGCTATGGATTGCCACAGTCCGAGGTGATCTCGGAAGCGAACGTCGGCCTGATGCAGGCGGTGAAACGTTTCGATCCTGAGAAGGGCTTCCGCCTTGCCACCTATGCGATGTGGTGGATTCGCGCCTCGATTCAGGAATATATTCTGCGGTCGTGGTCGCTGGTCAAGCTCGGCACGACGTCGGGTCAGAAAAAGCTGTTCTTCAACCTGCGTAAGGCCAAGAACAAGATTGGCGCGCTGGAAGAGGGCGATCTGCGCCCCGAAAACGTGAAAGAGATCGCGACCCAGCTTGGCGTGACCGAGGATGAGGTCGTCTCCATGAACCGGCGGATGTCGGGCGGGGATGCCTCGCTCAACGCCACTGTCGGGTCCGAAGGCGAAGGCACGATGCAGTGGCAAGATTGGTTGGAGGATGAAGACGCCGACCAAGCGGGCGACTATGCCGAGCGTGACGAGTTGGAGACCCGGCGTGAGATGCTGGCGGAGGCTTTGGACGTGCTGAACGACCGCGAGAAGGACATTCTGACCCAGCGTCGCCTCTCGGATGAGACGGTCACGCTCGAAGACCTCTCGGCGCAATACGATGTCAGCCGCGAGCGGATTCGCCAGATCGAAGTGCGCGCCTTCGAGAAGCTGCAAAAGCGGATGCGCGATTTGGCGAAGGAAAAGGGCATGTTGGCGGCCAGCTAACGGCTGAACCAGATGATGCAGAAGGCCCCGCTTCTTTGAAGCGGGGCTTTTCTTTATTAGCTTCGAGGTTCGACAAGCTGGCTTTCGAGCCTTGCGACTTCTTCGAAACAGGCGCCGATCGTGCCCGACTGCATCGCCCGGGCAGCGGCTTGCAGCACCGCCCGCAGATGCACGATCTGAGGTTCCGGCGCGGTGTCGAAATCACGCAGGGACCATCTGATCAGCCGCCAATAGGCCGCGCGAAAGGCGTCGCTCAGGATCGGATTTTCGATCATCTCCGATAGGGCGTCCAAAAGCCGGGCGCGGATGTCGAAAAAGGCCTCAGCATTGTCCAGCGGGGCGAGGTCCATCATGCCCAGAATCCCGGCGAGCGACATGAAGTGCGCCGGTGGGGCGGGGGAGGGCACTGCACATTTGCCGGCCGCTTCGATAATCGCCACAGCCGCGCGGATGTCATCCGCGCGCATGGGCGCGTCCAAAGGGGTCACGACAGACCCCACGCCGGATTTCACGGCGATCATGCGTTCATAGGCCAAACGTTGCAACGCTTGCCGGATGGGCGTGCGGGACACACCGAAACGCTGGGCGAGGGCCACCTCATGCAGCATGCCGTCGGCGATATTGCGGTTCAGGCAGATGTCCGTCCGAAGCGCCTCTGCAATCGCCGCGCTGGATTTGACTTGGGTAGACATTGCCCGGCATCCTTCGTCTGTTCGGTTTTACCTATTTAACATGTATACAGGTGGCCTTGCTGTTACTCAAATTCTATGGATGTTTTTATGTCTCGTGATGTGCCTTTTTTCGATATTGAAGCGACCTCGATACGCGCCGTTATCCCCACCCCCCGCGGCGGGCATTTGGCGATGACGGGTTTTCCGGGGCTGTTGGCCCATGTGGATGGCAGCGCTTACCTCGATCCTCAACAGATGCGGGAAACCTTGGAAGGCCTGCGCGCGGCTGGGGCGCGTGAGTTGCTGGTTCTTACCGAGAAGGCCGAGCTTCCTGACGGAGCTTTTCCCCTGATTTCAAAGGCTTCACAGTCTCTTGGTTTAAGGCTCTCCTTCGCGCCGATCAAAGATTTCAGCGTCCCTTGCAACAGATTCCTAACCGAATGGCCCGCACACCGGGCGCGCATTGAGGCGGCGCTAGAGGCGGGTGAGACAGTCGCCCTTTCCTGCCAATACGGCGCGGGGCGCAGTGGGCTGATCGCGGCGTGGTTGCTGATCGGGGCCGGAATGCCCGCCGCGGAAGCCATCGCCTTGGTGCGCAGCCATTTCCCCGAAGCGATCGAAAACCAGCTTCAGGAGAACTGGCTGCTAGAGGTCGAAAAGGAGAGGTAGATCGCCCTTTCGCACAGGAGGTGTGAAAAAAGTTTGGTGAATTATACGTTTGCCCCATTGTCGGCAAGTTCTTGCCCCATTTCTGCCACAATTGAGCCCGACAACATGTATACAGGTTGGGCAGAGGCGGCACCTCAGGGAACGCAAAGGCCCATAGAAAGGGAAGATAAGCGACCAGACGATTAGGAAGAGGATCAGATATGCCAAGCCGCTCCACCGCGCCAGAAACACCCGGCCCCATCACGTCCCTCAATGCAGGGGACATTCTCCGCCGCAAACGCAGCTATGATCCCGTCACCGTTGGTCACCCGTCCGATGAATGCCCCGTCACACTTACCATCTGCGACGCCCGATTTCACAGTGTACACTATGCCCGCGACTTTGGCCGGGTCGAGGCGATGGTTGAAGTGACCTATACCTGCCATCCCGCCGCCATGCCGCAAAGGGTCTACCTGCGCACCAGCGTTCCGCTGCGCCCTGCCGGCCAGCGACAAGAGCTTCGCCGACGGCTCATTCAAAGCGCCGTCACCCTGTCCACCCTGCTAAACCGCTTGAATGGAGGAGATACGACCCTGCGTGCTGCTTGACTCACAGCCCAATGCCTAGCAACTGCACCCCCTTTTGGGGGTGTTTTTTTGTTTGCGCGACCCCATCTAATTACCCTTGGGGCGAGGGCCATATCCCGGGTGAAGCCGTGACAAGCCGCCGCTGCGCCCCATATCTATGAAGTGAACCGCATGAGGAGGGCGCAACATGGCAGGTGGATGGACACGCGATGGCGCGGTGAGCGAGCAGATCGAAGCCTCCATTTCTGACGAATTGGCGCGGCTAAAAGCACGCCGCGCGCCGGTGGGCGAGAGCCGCACCCATTGCGCGGAATGCGAAGAGCCGATTCCAGAGGCGCGGCGCATGGCGCTGCCGGGGGTGAAGCTTTGCATCGACTGCGTGCGGGAACGAGACGGGCAGGCGCAGATGCGCGGCGGAATTAATCGGCGAGGCTCGAAAGACAGCCAGTTGAAGTGACCTCAAGGCCGTTCTGCCCGCCGTCTGCGGCGAAGGGAGCGCCAGCGCCGAAATAGCCGCACATCCATCGCCGCCACCATGAGGCCAAGCGGCAGCATCCAGAAGCCGAGGATCGGCAAGAACCCGAGGATGCCGCCGCAGATGAGCAGCAGGCCGAGCGCAAATCTAAACCCGGGCGGCACCCGCCGCTGAATCCAGACAAAGAAGGGGGCGAACCTTTCTTTCATGCGCTCGGCGCGGGACATCAGTCCTCCATCGCTTCCAATTCATCGATCATGTCAGAGATCATCGACAGGCCCTTGTCCCAGAATGCCGGGTCGCTGGCATCAAGGCCAAAGGGGGCGAGCAGTTCTTTGTGGTGCTTCGATCCGCCCGCTTTCAACATGTCGAAATACTTCTCTTCAAAGCCCTCTTCACCATCCGCGTAGACGGCGTAGAGCGCGTTCACCAGACCGTCGCCAAAGGCATAGGCATAGACGTAGAAGGGCGAATGCACGAAGTGCGGGATATAGGCCCAGAAGGTCTCGTAGCCCTCCATGTATTCGAAGGCCGGCCCGAGGCTTTCGGCCTGAACGCTCATCCACAGCGCGTTGATGTCGTCGGGTGTCAGCTCCCCGCCGCGGCGCGCCTCATGCAATTTGCACTCGAAGTCATAAAAGGCGATCTGGCGCACGACCGTGTTGATCATATCCTCGACCTTGCCCGCCAGCAGCACCTTACGCTCGGCTTGGGTCTGCGCCTTGTCGAGCATCTTGCGGAAGGTTAGCATCTCGCCGAAGACTGAAGCTGTCTCGGCCAGTGTCAGCGGGGTGGAGGAGAGCATTTCGCCCTGATCGGCGGCCAGCACTTGGTGCACGCCGTGGCCCAACTCATGCGCCAGCGTCATCACGTCGCGCGGTTTGCCGAGGTAGTTCAGCATGACGTAAGGGTGCACGTCCGTCACCGTGGGATGCGCGAAGGCCCCGGGCGCCTTGCCGGGTTTCACGCCCGCGTCGATCCAGCCCTTGGTGAAGAAGGGCTTGGCCAGTTCGCCCATGCGCGGATCGAAGGCGTTGTAGGCCTCCATCACGGTCGCTTCGGCCTGCGCCCAGTCGACCACCTTGGGGTCTTCCATCGGCAGCGGCGCGTTGCGGTCCCAGACCTGCATCACATCAAGGCCCAGCCATTTGCGCTTAAGCTCATAATAGCGGTGGCTCAGCTTCGGATAGGCTTCGACCACCGCGTTGCGCAGCGCCTCGACGACCTCGGGTTCAACGTGGTTGCTGAGGTGACGGCCTGTCTGCGGCGTCTCCATACCCCGCCAGCGGTCGATGACCTCTTTCTCCTTCACTTGCGTGTTGTGCACGCGGGCAAAGGTGCGGATGTTGCGGCCCAGCACATTGGCCAACTCGCGCGCACCGGCCTCGCGCTTGGCGCGGTCAGGGTCGGTCAGCAGGTTCAGCGTGCCTTCGATGTTGAGCGTCTCGCCCTCGACCTCGAACTCCAGCCCCGCGATGGTCTCGTCGAACATCCGCTCCCAAGCGTCGCCGACGACGCCGAGATCGTGCAGGAACTTCTCCATCTCGTCCGACAGCTGGTAGGGCTTCATCGCGCGGATGCGGTCGAAGACGGGCTTGTAGCGCGCAAGATCGGGGTTCTCGTCCAGCAGTTTGGCGAGGTGATCGTCGGGCAGCTTGTTGAGCTCCAGCGTGAAGAACACCAGCGGCGTGGTGTAATCGGTGATCTTCTCCTGCATGTCGGACATGAACTTGGCCCGGCCCGCGTCGGTGGTCTGCTGGTAGTAGCGCAGGCCCGCGAAGGACATGATGCGCCCGGCGACCTGATTGATTTTCTCGTTGCGCAGCACGCAGTCGAGCAGACCCTTGGCATCCAGCGCGGCCAGATTGCCTTCGTAATCGGCGGCGAAGCTGGCGCAGGCTTCCTCCAGCCAGTCGAGGTCGCGTTTCAATTCGGGCGCGTCCTCACTGGTATAGAGATCGCTCAGATCCCATTCCGGCAAATCGCCAAGGTCTTTGCCCCCGGCGCTGGCGTTGGCATCGTGAAGCGGGAAGGGAAGCTGAAACATCGGTGTACCTCATTTGCGTTTCGTCACATCTATGCCTCCGGGCGGGCCGGAACAACCTATCCGTAGATGCGCAGCATTTCTTTCAGATCGTCGAGGGTGTTGGCCTCTTGCAGCGGCTTGTCCTTGCGCCAGCGCAGCATCCGCGGAAAGCGCAGGGCGACGCCGGATTTATGGCGCGGGCTGGGCTGGATGCCCTCAAAGGCGATCTCGAAAACATGGTGCGGCGTAACCTGCCGCACCGGGCCGAAGCGCTGCTGCGTGTTCTTGCGCACCCAAGCGGTGATCTGGCGGAACTCGGCATCGGTGAGGCCGGAGTAGGCCTTGGTGAAGGGCACCAGATCGTTGCCGTTCCAGACCGCGAAGGTGAAATCGGTAAAGAGGTTCGCGCGGCGGCCCGAGCCCGATTGCGCGTAGATCATCACCGCGTCGATGGTCAGCGGGTCGAGCTTCCATTTCCACCAGTCGCCCTTTTTGCGGCCCGAAAGATAGGGGCTGTCGGCGCGTTTCAGCATCAGCCCCTCGGCCTGCGCCTCACGCGCCGTTTCGCGCAGGGTGGCGAGTTGATCCCACTTGGTGAATTGGTGTTGGGGAGAGAGACGCACGGGTGCGTCTTCGGGCAAATCGGCGGCGGCTTCTTCCAGCAGCGCACGGCGCTCGGCAAAGGGGCGGTCGCGGATGTCTTCGCCCTGCCATTCCAGCAGGTCGTAGGCGTGCAGCACGACAGGGGCTTCTTTCAGCAGCTTTTTCGGCACCGTCTTGCGTCCGATGCGGGCTTGCAAAGCATTGAAGGAGGAGGGGAATTCCGCCCCCGGCTGCCAGACCAGCAATTCGCCGTCGAGCACGGTGCCCGGCGGCAGGTGATCGGCGGCGCGGGCCAGTTCGGGGAAACGGTCGGTCATCAACTCCTCGCCGCGCGACCAGACGAAATAGTCGCCGTCGCGCAGGATGAGCTGGCCGCGGATGCCGTCCCATTTCCACTCGGCCCGCCAATCGCTCGGATCGCCCAAGCCTTCCGGCCCGTCCTCCAGCGCATAGGCGAGGTAAAAGGGGTAGGGGCGCGAGGCGTCGGCGCTGGCGTCCTCGGCCTCGATCAGGCTGTGCCATGTGACGTCGTCGGGGTGCCAATTGCCCATCAGGCGGTGCGCCATCTCCGCCTCGGGCCGACCAGTGGCGCGCGAGAGGGCGCGGGTCATCAGCTTCTGGCTGATGCCGATGCGAAAGCCGCCGGTGATGAGCTTGTTGAAGAGGAACCGCTCGGTGCCGCCGAGTTGCTGCCACGCCGAAAGCACGAATTCCTTGCGCGCCGTGTCGTCGACATCCTTCAGCCCGCGCAGGGCGTTGATCCACGAGGTGAGCGTGCCGGTATCCTCGCTCTCGACCGGTGGCAGGACCAGCGCGATGGTCTCGGCCAGATCGCCGACGATGGCGTAGCTGTCCTCAAAAAGCCACAGCGGCACGCCGGATGCCTCGGAAGCCCATTCGCGCAGGCGGGTCGTGGTGACGGCGCGTTTCGGGCGGCGGCCTGAGAAGAGCGCCACGGTCCAGAGCCGGTCGTCCTCGGCGGCCGTAGTGAAATATTCGGCCAGTGCTGCGACCTTCACCGTGGTCTTGGTGGTCTGGTCGACGGCGTTAAAAAGCGCGGCAAAATCCTTCATTCGCTGTCGCCTCCGTCGCCTTCGAACTGGGTCGGTACGACTTCGGCGTTCCAGCCCTGATCGTTCAGGTATCGCGTGAAGATGTCGGTGTAACCATGCGTGACATATATGTTTTCCGCGCCGGTCTCGCGAATCGCCCAGAGCAGCCCATGCCAATCCGCATGGTCCGAGATGACAAACCCCCGGTCGCCCGCCCGCCGCCTGCGCACCCCGCGCAGCGCCATCCAGCCCGAGGCGAAGGCGCTCTCCTGCGCGCCAAAACGCCGCGCCCATTGGCTACCGAGCGCAGAGGGCGGGGCCAGCACCAGCGCGCCGGGATGCTCCTTGGGGTTAAGCTCGGGCGTGACCAGCGTGGTCTCGGGCAGGGTGATGCCTTGGCCGCGCAGCACCTCGTTGGTGTTCTCCACCGCCGTGTGGGTCAGGATCGGGCCGATCTCGGGGTCGAGCATCGACAGCAGCCGCTGTGCTTTGCCCAGCGAATATGCCCCGAGGAATGCGGTCTTGCCCGCCGCCTTGCAGCCCGCCCACCAGTCGTTGATCTGTGCGGCCACCTCGGCCTGTGGGGCCCAGCGAAAGACCGGCAGGCCAAAGGTGCTCTCGGTGATGAAATGGTGGCAGCGGACCGGCTCGAAAGCCTCGGACATGCCATCGTCGATCACCTTGTAATCGCCCGAGGCGACCCAGACCTCGCCACCGACCTCAACCCGGATCTGCGCGCTGCCGGGGACATGGCCCGCGGGGTGGAAGGAGACCGTGGCCCCGCCGATCTGGCGCGTCTCGCCATAGGCGATGCCCTCGATGGCGATCTCGCCCAACCGGTGGCGCATAACGGGGAGCGCAGCATGGGTCGCCAGGTAGCTGCCCATCCCGTCGCGGGCGTGGTCGGCGTGGCCATGGGTGATCAGCGCCCGGGCGACGGGGCGCCAGGGGTCGATGTAGAAGTCACCGGCGGCGCAGTAGATGCCGTTTTCGGTGAAGCTGAGGACGGGTTCGCGTGTCATCCAAAGCAAACTAGGCGGCGCGGGCCGATTGCACAGGAAAATGACGCGGACGCGAGGTTAAGGCGCGGCGTTAACCGGTGATATTGCCTAGATAGAGCTTTTCCAGTCCGTCGAAGATCGGATTGCGCAACTCGGGCCTCTCCAACAACACCTCATGCTCGCCGCCCGGTACGATCTCAAGCCGCCCGCCTTTCCACTGCGCCATGCGCTTGTGGATGCGGTCGGTGGCGACGATGCGCTCGTTGCTGCCAAGGTAGGTGACGCAGGGAATGTTGGGCGCCGAGCGTCCGGCGAGGTGTTTGGTCTCGGCCAGTGCCTCGCGCAGCCAGACGAAGCTCGGGCCGCCGAGGCTCAGCTCCGGATGGGCGGCCAGTTGATCGCGCATCATGTCGTACATCTGCGGATCGGTGGTCAGCAGGTTGTCCTCGAAAGGGGCGATGGCAGGGTAGGCTTCGATCTTGGTGCCCGGGGGCAGGCGGTGGCCCTGTCCGACCCGCGGCATGAACTGCGCCAAGGACCATGCGAGCGCGCGCAGATGCGGGACGACATAGATGCCCCACATCGGGCCGGTGAAGGCGACGGCCTGCACCGGCAGCCCTTCCATCACGGCACGCAGGCCGATGCAGCCGCCCATGGAGTGGGCCAGCAGGAAATAGGGGCGCGGCAGGTTCAGGCTGCGCGCGGCGCGCAGCATGGCGGCGACGTCTTTCTGATAGTCGCTGAAAACATCCACATGACCGACGCGCGCGTCGGGCAAAAGCCGATCCGACAGTCCCTGACCGCGCCAGTCGATCGCCATGGTGGCAAGGCCGCGCCGCGCGAAATCGGCGGCGCAAAGCCCGTATTTCTCGATATATTCGGTCCGCCCGGGAAAGAGCAGCACCGTGCCCCGCGCGCCTGCGCAGGGCCAATGACCCAGCCTGATCCGCTTGCCATCCGATGTCTCGGCCCAATGGGCTTGGCCCCCTTCGGGGCCGGGGGCGATATCGGTGTAAAGCGGCGCCGGGTCCAGATGCATCAGCCGAGAACAGCGGCGAGCTTCATCGCCATGCCCATGTCGCCGTCGATCTTGAGCTTGCCGGTCATGAATGCGGATGTGGGGTTGGTGTCGCCTTCGAGGATGGATTGGAAGGTTTCGGCATCCGCGCTCAGCGTCACGTCGGCCTCTTCGTCCGCCGCGCGGGCGCCGTTTTCGTCCATCATCACGGTGCCTTCACCTTCGATGTCGAACTTGGCCGTGCCGTCAAAATCGCTGCCGGCCAGCTTTTCGTTCAGCACCACTACCGCTTCGTTCACAATATCGCTCATCGCTCGCCCTTTTTTGGCATTTGGCCCCGCTACGTCTGGAATTGCGGCGGCAGCCTGTTACATTCAGTTTTGTTATGCGCATCATACCCGTCAACCTCAAACATACCGTTGCGGCAGTTGGTAGCTTTGTGTTGCTTGCGGGCATGGCCGTGGCCGAAATGGCCCCGCCCGAGCTTATGCAAAAGCTGCGCGAGGCCCCGGCGGAGGAGGCTCCCAGAATTGCCCATGAGATCGAAGCGCATTGGCAGCGCTCCGGTTCGGCTGCGATGGATTTGCTGCTGACGCGGGGGCGGGAGGCGATGGCGGATGGCGATGCACGTTTGGCGATCGAGCATTTGACCGCGCTGACCGATCACGCCCCCGGATTCGCCGAAGGGTTTCATGCGCGGGCGCAGGCCTATTACGGGGCCGACCTCTATGGCCCCGCGTTGGATGATCTGGAGCGGACGCTGGCGCTGAACCCCGACAATTACAACGCGATTTTCGGCCTTGCCGTGATGATACAGGAGTTCGGAGATCTGGGCCGCGCGGCCGCACTTTACCGCAAGACGCTCGCCCTCAACCCGCACCACGAAGACGCCCTCGCGGCCCTTGAGGGGCTGCGCCGGGACGGCATCGGGCGCGAGCTTTAATTCAAGGATAGACAGGTGGCAGGCAACAAGCGCGTCGTGGCCGTTCTCGGCCCGACAAATACCGGCAAGACGACCTATGCAATCGAACGGATGCTGGCCCATCGGACCGGGGTGATCGGCCTGCCGCTGCGGCTTTTGGCGCGCGAGGTCTATGACCGGATCGTCAAGGCGCGCGGCCCCTCGGTGGTCGCGTTGGTCACGGGCGAAGAGCGGATCGTGCCGCCGCGCACGCAGTATTGGGTGTGCACTGTCGAGGCGATGCCGCAAGAGATGGGGGCGGACTTCGTGGCCATTGATGAGATCCAGCTTTGCGCCGATCCCGAGCGCGGCCACGTCTTTACCGACCGTCTGCTGCGCGCGCGCGGCCTGCATGAGACGCTGTTCATGGGGAGCGATACCATGCGCGGCACCATCGCGGCGCTGGTGCCGGGGGTCGATTTCATGCGCCGCGACCGGATGAGCGAATTGATCTATGCAGGTCAGAAAAAGATAAGCCGAATGAAGCCGCGCAGCGCAATTGTCGGCTTCTCGGTTGAGAATGTATATGCCATCGCCGAGCTGATCCGCCGCCAAAAAGGCGGTGCAGCGGTGGTGATGGGCGCACTCTCTCCGCGCACGCGCAATGCGCAGGTGGCGATGTATCAGAACGGAGAGGTCGACTATCTGGTTGCGACCGATGCCATCGGCATGGGGCTGAACCTCGACGTTGATCATGTGGCCTTCTCGGCGCTCAGTAAGTTTGACGGGCGGCGGATGCGGCCCTTGGCCCCGAATGAACTGGCCCAGATCGCGGGGCGGGCAGGGCGCGGGTTCAAATCCGGCACTTTTGGCACCACCGGGGACGCGCCTGCGCTGGACGATCACGTTGCCCGCGCGATCATGGATCACAACTTCACCCCGCAGAACAAGATCAACTGGCGCAACCACGCTCTGCAATTCGGCAGCATTGACCGCCTGATCAAAACGCTGGAAATGCCCCCCGAAGACGAGCGGCTGGTCAGGGCGCGGGAATCCGACGACCTGCGCGCGCTCAAGGCACTGGCGCAGGTGGATGAGGTGTTCGCCCGGGCCACGGATGGCGCCTCGGTGCGGCTTCTTTGGGATGTCTGCCGCATTCCTGATTTCCGCGGCATCAGCCATGCGGAACATGCCGGTCTGCTCGAAACCATTTTCAACGATCTGCACCAGCGCGGATATATCCCCGACGATTGGCTCGCACGACAAATCAAACGAATTGATCGAACCGATGGCGACATTGATGCGTTGTCCAAACGACTCGCGTTTATCCGCACATGGACCTACGTTGCGCAGCGCAAGGGCTGGACAAAGGACGAAAGCCATTGGCGCGACACGACGCGTGTCGTAGAAGACCGCTTGTCGGACGCTCTGCACGAGCGTTTGACGCAAAGATTTGTAGATCGGCGCACGAGTGTATTGCTGCGCCGGCTTGGACAGAAGGAAGCCATGGTGGCCGATGTAAACGAGACCGGTGAAGTCACCGTTGAAGGTGAATTTGTAGGCAAGCTGGACGGGTTCCGCTTTCGGGTGGACAAGGGCGCGGGTGCGGCTGAAGACAAAACGGTGAAAACCGCCGCATTGCAGGCCTTGGCTCCGCAGTTCCATCTGCGCGCCGACCGGTTCTACAACGCCCCAGACACCGAGATTGATTTCACCGAACAGGGCGGCCTCATGTGGGGTAGCGCTGCGGTGGGCAAACTGACCGCTGGCAGCGACGCGCTGAAGCCGCAGGTCGAAGTCTTTGTCGACGATATCGCCGGGCCTGAAGTGGCGGAGAAGGTGAAACGCCGCCTCCAGCACTTCATCGACCGCAAGGTCGCGGCCCTGTTCGAGCCGCTTTTGGGGCTGAGCAAGGATGACACGTTGACCGGTCTGGCCCGTGGCTTTGCTTTCCAACTGGTTGAGAATTTTGGCATTCTGCCCCGCGCCCAGGTGGCCGAGGATGTGAAGGCGCTGGATCAAGACGCCCGTGGTGCGCTGCGTAAACATGGCATTCGTTTTGGACAGTTCACCATCTTCATGCCGCTGATGCTCAAACCCGCGCCGACACGTCTGCGTCTGGTGCTGTGGTCGCTGGCCAAAGGGCTGAACGAATTCCCAGAATCCCCCCCGCCCGGTCTGGTGACCATCCCGGTCGAAGCCGAAGCGCTAGCCGGGGCCGACACCATGTCGGGCTACCGCAACGCCGGCAAACGCGCGATCCGCATCGACATGCTGGAACGTCTCGCTGATATGCTGCGGGCCGAAGATTCGCGGGGCGGGTTCGAGGCCAAGCCGGACATGCTGTCGATCACCGGCATGACGCTTGAGCAATTCGCCGACCTGATGGAAGGGCTGGGCTACAAGGCCGAGAAGGATGAGCGGACCAAGGTGAAACCGGTCGATGTGGTGATGCCCAAAGACGGCAGCCATGACGCGATGGACCCTTCCGCCGATACAGTGGTGCCCGAGAAGCTCGACAGCGATCTGCCCGGTGACGACGCAGCCGACAAGCCGATCATGGATGTCGCCGCCGAGGAACCTGCAGGCGGTATCATCGAAACCCCTTCGGATGAGACCAACCCCGATGACCGCCCTGCGGATGTGGCGCAGATGCCCGACGATGGCATCGCCCCCATGGCCGATGTGGCCTCCGACGAGCCTGAGATCGACACCAACATCCCCGAAGTGCCGGCGGAAGAAATTCCGCAGGGCACCGCGCCCGACGCCGATGTCGCCGGGCCGGAGATGGAGACCTATTACATCTTCACATGGGCCCGCAGCCCGCGCGGCAATGGCGGTGGCAACCGTCGCGGCGGGGAGCGCAATCAAGGGCAGGGCAAGCCGCGTGGCAAACCTGCCAAGGCCAAGGGGCGCAAGCCCGGCGGGGACAAAGGCGGCAAGTCGCAGAACTTCTCTGCCCGTCCCCCGCGTAAGGAAAAGCAGATCGACCCTGACAATCCCTTTGCCGCCGCGCTGATGGGGCTGAAGGACGACAAGTAAGTGGAGGCGGGCGCGAAACTGCGGCTGGACAAATGGCTGTGGCACGCCCGCTTTTTCAAGACCCGTTCGCTCGCTGCCGCGCAGGTGGCGGGCGGCGCGGTTCGGATCAACGGCACGCCGACGCAGAAACGCGCCAGCAACGTCGGCCCCGGCGATGTGCTGACCTTTTCGCATGGCGACCATGTGCGGGTGATCCGCATCGAGGCGATCGGCCATCGCCGCGGCCCGGCCCCCGAAGCGCAGACGCTCTACACCGATCTGTCCCCGCCGCAGCCCAAATCAAAGGACAGACAGCCCGAAAATCCCGGTTTTGAGGGAAAGGGCCGCCCGACCAAGCGCGACCGCAGGCAGCTTGATCTTTCTAAGGCGCGCCACCTTGAATGATCCCGCGCCCCGGTTTAGCTAGTCCCTCACATATCCAGCCAGAGTTTCCGCATGACCTATATCGTGAATGACGCCTGCATCGCTTGCAAATACACCGACTGCGTCGAGGTGTGCCCGGTGGACTGCTTCTATGAAGGCGAGAACATGCTGGTGATCCACCCCGATGAATGCATTGATTGCGGCGTTTGCGAGCCCGAGTGCCCCGCTGATGCGATCCGCCCGGACACCGAGCCGGATATGGAAAAATGGGTGGAGTTCAACCGGAAGTATTCCGAACTTTGGCCTGTCATCATCACCAAGAAAGACCCGCTGCCCGAAGCGGAAGAGATGGATGGCAAAGAGGGCAAGATGGAGCTCTTCTCCGAAAAACCGGGCGAGGGCGGCTAAGGCACGGCGATTCGCGCTTTGTTGCGCCTCTGTGACCTCAACTTTGCGTGTTAACCCGCTGAATTGACCGGGAAAGCGCCGATGGCGGCTTGGGGGCGCTTCCGAAAGCCGTGATTCTGTGCTATAGTGTCTTCAAGCTGTAACACACGAGCCTGATAATGTTTCGACCCTGCTGCCAAGGTTGACCTCACATTTCTAACTCAAACGCACCCGAACGCAGACCGCTCAGGCTGCGCTTCGCATGCGTTTTACGTGCTGTTCAGGTGTCTGAGTTAATGGCGGGGCTTCCCCCGCGCGCCAAGGAGCGATCTATATGACCAAATCGAAAAAGCTTGATTTCCGCCCCAATGAATTCGTCGTCTACCCTGCGCATGGCGTCGGGCAGATCGTCTCGATTGAGGAGCAGGAAGTTGCCGGCATCGCGCTGGAGCTCTTCGTAATTTCCTTTGAAAAAGACAAGATGACCCTGCGGGTGCCGACCCATAAGGCGACCGAAATCGGCATGCGCGCCCTGTCGACACCCGATGTGATCAACCACGCGATGAAGACGCTCAAGGGCAAGGCCAAGGTCAAGCGCGCCATGTGGTCCCGCCGCGCGCAGGAGTATGAGCAAAAGATCAACTCCGGCGATCTGATTGCCATTGCCGAGGTGGTGCGCGACCTGCACCGCACCGACGACCAGCGCGAGCAGAGCTATTCCGAGCGTCAGCTTTATGAAGCGGCCCTTGAGCGCCTGACCCGCGAAGTGGCCGCTGTTTCGGGGGGCGATGAACTCGCTGCCGCAAAACAGGTTGGCGACGTGCTGGAAAGCCGTGTGGCCGCTTAAGCGGTGCACAATTTAAGATAAGGCCGCGTCCCTTCCGGGGGCGCGGTTTTTTTATGGAATGGCCTGCCAGCCGTAGGCCATCATCTGGCAACCGATCAGCAGGGCGATCTCGGTCACCTGTTGGGTCGCACCCAAAACATCGCCGGTCTGCCCGCCGATCTTGCGTTTGGCGATCTGGCGGACCACCAGCGCGGCAAGCAGCGCCAAAACGGTCAAGCGCCATGCGGAATAATCCGGCGCCAGCACGATCACGACCACGCCGATCAGCACCGCCACCGCTGTCGCCAATTCACCGGGGCGGCCCGTGCGGTCAGACAGCCCGTCGCGGCGCGCAGTGGGCAGGCTGTCCATCACCCAGACCATTGCCGCCCGCGATCCGCAGGAGGCGACGACCAGCGCCCAGATCAGCGCCTCATCCGTGATCAATTCGCTGATGAGATACCAACGCAGCAAAAGCGACAGCACCAGCGCCACGACGCCATAGGTGCCGATCACGCTGTCTTTCATGATTTTCAGGCGCTTTTCGCGGGTCCAGCCGCCCCAGAATCCATCGGCGCAATCGGCAAGGCCGTCTTCATGCATCGCCCCGCTTAGCATCACCAGCGTCAGTAGCACGAAGGCGGCCACCAGCGGCGGCGTGGCGCCCAGGCGCGTCAGCGCCACACCGACGGCCCCGGCAATCAGCGCCAGCACGATCCCGACCAAGGGATAGGCCCAAGCGCTGCGGGCCGGGGGGCGGTGCGGCTCGGTCGGGAAATGGAAATGCGGCAGGGGCAGGCGGGTCAGCAGGGCAAAGGCCACGGCGATGTCGCGGGGCCGGAAGGCCTGCCTCAGGGCGGTGATGTCGGGAATGGCCATTATTTCGCCCCTTCGGCACTTTCAGCGCCGACAGGCTAAGGCTAGAAACGATTGAATATCAATCCGCAAAGGGCCGCATATGAACACGTCTTTCGCCAGTCTTACCGAATTTCGCAGCCTGCTGCGTGCGATGCCCGCCTGCGACGATGCGGCGATGGCAGAGGCGCGGGCCCATGACGCCATGCTGACCAAACCCCCCGGCGCGCTTGGCCGGTTGGAGGACCTCGCGGTCTGGTATCGGGGCTGGCGCGGCGGTGCGCGGGCCGAGATCGCCGCGCCCCAGATCATCGTGTTTGCAGGCAACCACGGGGTCGCCGCGCGGGGCGTTTCAGCCTTTCCGGCAGAGGTGACGGCGCAGATGGTGTCGAACTTCGAACAGGGCGGGGCGGCGATTAACCAGATCGCGCGGGTCAATGGCGCGAGCCTCGACGTGGTGCCGCTGTCCTTGGACAGGCCCACCCAAGATTTCACCGTCGCGCCTGCGATGGCGGAAGACGAATTCGTCGAGGCGCTGCGGGCGGGCTGGGAGGCGGTGAATCCCGAGGCCGATCTGCTTGTCGTGGGTGAGATGGGCATCGCCAACACCACCTCGGCGGCGGCACTTGCCACGGCGCTTCTGGGCGGCGGGGCGGAGTTCTGGACCGGGCGCGGCACCGGGGTGGATGACGCGGGCTTGTCACTGAAGACCGAGGTCGTGGCCGAGGGTGTCGCCCTGCATGCGGACAAGGGCGATGGGCTAGAGCAGCTGCGCCGCCTCGGGGGGCGGGAATTGGCCGCGATGGCCGGAGCTTTGGCGCGGGCGCGGGCCTTGCGCATCCCGGTGATCCTCGACGGGTTCATCTGCTGTGCCGCCGCGCTCAGCCTCGCGCGCACGGCACCCGGCGCGCTGGATCACTGCGTCGCGGGGCATCTCAGCGCGGAAAGCGGTCACCGGCGGCTCTTGGGCGCGTTGGACAAGGAGCCGCTGCTGGAGTTGAACCTGCGTCTGGGGGAGGGCTCTGGCGCGGGCTTGGCGATTGGCATCCTCAAGACCGCGCTCGCCTGTCACGCGGGCATGGCCACCTTCGCCGAAGCGGGCGTCAGCGACGCATAGGGCGGTGCGGGTGGCCCCCCGAAGGGGCTGCCCGGTTCAGGCGCTTTCGTTGCCCTTGTCTTCGCCAAGGTTGAGAAAGGCGGTCTCCAAATCCTTTTGCAACTCCTTCGCCCGGGCCACATAGGCGGCGTTCTGCGAAGGCGGCACATCGGGCCGCCATAGCGCCGCCAATTCGCGGACCGAGACCCGGTCGTGGGCGTAGAAGAGCTTTTGCGCCTCATTGGCCTCGAAATCCGAAAGCCCCATATTTTCTAACACATAGCGCCCGGCCCGAAGCGAGCTGTCGAACATTTCGCGCACGATGTCATTCGATCCGGCCTGATAGTGGCGATAGACCTCCTCGCGGTCGCGCGCGCGGCTGACGATATGCAGGTTCGGGTTCTCTTTGCGCGCGTAGGAGATCAGAGAGACCGCCGATTTCGGATCATCAAGGGCCACCACCAAGACGCTGGCGTCTTGCAGCCCCGCTTTGCGCAGGATGTCGGGCCGCGTCGGATCGCCCAGAAACCCCTTAAAGCCAAAGCGCCGCATGACGGCGATGGTCTCGGGGTTATGGTCCAGCACGACGGTTTGAAACCCACTGGCTTGGACCATCCGGTTCACCATCTGGCCAAAGCGCCCGACGCCCGCGATGATCACCGGACCGCTGCTGTCGATCTCATCGGCGATGACAGGGCCGCCGTCGTCAAGGCGTCGGCTGATCAGGTCGTGCAGGATGAAAAGCAGCGGCGTGATTAGCATGGTTAGGGCCACGACCAGCAAAAGCGTCTCGCCAATCGGGTCGGGAATGACGCCGGTGGCGAGGGAAAAGCTGACCAGCACAAAGCCAAATTCCCCGGCCTGCGCCAGCGCCAGCGTGAAAAGCCAACCGTCGCGGCCTTTGAGGCGGAAGAGGCGGCCCAGTACCATCAGGATCAGCGCTTTGACGATGATAACCAACAGCGCCATGCAGATCAGGATGAGCGGTTTTTCGAACAGCAGAACAAAGTTGATGCCCGCCCCCACGGTGATGAAAAACAGCCCCAAGAGCAGCCCCTTGAAGGGTTCGAGGTCGGTTTCCAACTCATGGCGGAACTCGCTGCTGGCCAGCACCACGCCCGCCAGAAAAGCGCCGAGCGCGGGCGACAGGCCGACCACGGTCATCAGCGAGGAAATCCCCACCACGATCAGCAGCGCCAGCGCGGTATACATCTCGCGCAGCTTGGCGAGGTGGATGTAGCGGAACACCGGGCGGGTCAGGTAGATGCCTACGAGGATGATCGCGGCCACGGCCCCGATGGTGACCAGCGTAACGCCCCAGCCCGGCAGGCTTTGCACGAAGGTCTGCGCGGCATGGGCGACCTCCCCGGCATGGCTGCCCTCGGCCCCGTGATGGGCATTCTCCACCGCCTCAGGGTCGAGCGAGATTGACCCATCAGGCAAAAGCCCGCCCGGAATGCCCGTGGCGAGCAACGGCAGGAAGGCGAGGATGGGGATCACCGCGATATCCTGCGTCAGCAGGACAGAGAAGACGGAGCGCCCGCCTTGGGTTCGCATCAGCCCCTTTTCCGAAAGGGTTTGCAACACGATGGCCGTCGAAGACAGCGCCAGTGTTAGCCCGATTGCCAGTGCCACGCGCCACGGCTGGTCGTAAGCCATGGCGATGGCCATGAGCGCCGCGGTCGACAGCAGCACCTGCAAGCCCCCCAAGCCCAGCAGGCGGTGGCGCATGTCCCAAAGCGCGCGCGGCTCCAACTCCAGCCCGATCAAGAAGAGCATCATCACAACGCCGAATTCCGCGAAATGCTGCACGTCCTTCGTCTCGGACCCGACGAGGCCCAGCACCGGCCCGATCAGAATGCCCGCCGCCAGATAGCCCAGCACCGACCCCAGCCCCAATCGCGCGGCGATGGGCACGGCAATCACCGCGGCGGCCAGATAGACGGAGGCTTGGAACAGGAAACCTTCCATTGCGGTCCTCTTTCAGCGTCAGGTGGGCAGCGGCCCGTCCTGTTTCAGTTGATCCATGACAATCTGGCTATGCACCCGGCTCACGGCCTGATGGGGCAGAAGAACGTCGTGAATGAGCCTGTTCAGGCTCGGCAGATCGTCACAATAGACCCTCAGGAGGTAGTCTGCATCCCCCGTCATCGTCCAAGCGCTCACAATCTCGGGACGGGTGGCCATGAGCCGGGCAAAGCTCGCCGAATGTTCCGGCCCGTGGGTGCCCAGATGGACCTGCACGAAGCCCTGCACGTTCAGCCCCATCCGCACCGGATCAAGCCGCGCGTGATAGCCGCGAATGTAGCCTTCGGCCTCTAACCGCTGACGCCTGCGACCGGCTTGGCTGGGGGAGAGGTTGAGCGTCTGGCCCAATTCCTGCGCCGTGAGGTGGGCGTTCTTTTGCAGCGCCGTTAGCAGCCGCCTGTCGATCTCGTCCAACATGGTGCGCGAACTCCGCATAATTTTCACCCAGTATGCGGTAGATGCGCGAAGATGGCCAGATCAATGCCTGCATACGCGCAATTCGCGCGGCGGTTGCGGCGTAGACTGGGGCAAATCCCAAAGCAGAGGAGACTGACATGGGCCCTTTCCCGCATGACGCCCCGAAATCGCAGATCACGGCAGAGAACCCCGCCGGCACCGATGGTTTCGAGTTTGTCGAATTTGCCAGCCCCGACCCGCAGGCGCTGCGCGATGTCTTCACCAAAATGGGCTATGCCCATGTCGCCAACCACAAGACCAAGAAGATCGAGCTTTGGCAGCAGGGTGACATCACCTACGTCCTGAACCACGACCCCGAGAGCTTTGCCGCGCGTTTTGTCGAAGAACACGGCCCCTGCGCCCCCTCCATGGGCTGGCGCGTGGTGGATGCGCATAAGGCGCTGGCGCACGCGGTGGCCAATGGTGCCGAGGAATACAAGGGCGATGGCAAGGTGCTCGACGTGCCCGCGATCATGGGCATCGGCGGCTCGCTGATCTATTTTGTTGATCAGTATTACGACACTTCGCCCTACAACTGGGAATACGACTGGATCGCCACATCCAAGCCCGAAGGCGTGGGGTTCTACTACCTCGATCACCTCACGCACAACGTGCACAAGGGCAATATGGACGTCTGGTTCAAGTTCTACGGCGACCTGTTCAACTTCCGCGAAATTCGATTCTTCGACATTGAGGGCAAATATACGGGCCTTACCAGCCGGGCGCTGACCTCGCCCTGCGGGCGCATTCGCATCCCGATCAACGAAGACCGCGGGGAGACTGGGCAGATCGTGGCCTATCTCAAGAAATACAACGGTGAGGGCATCCAGCATATCGCCGTCGGTGCGCGTAACATCTATGACGCCACCGATGCGATTGCCGACAATGGGCTGAAGTTCATGCCCGGCCCGCCCGAGACCTATTACAAGATGTCGAAAGAGCGGGTGACCGGCCACGAAGAGCCGCTGGACCGCATGCAGAAACACGGCATCCTGATCGACGGCGAAGGCGTGGTCGACGGGGGCGAGACGCGCATCCTGTTGCAGATTTTCTCGAAAACCGTGATTGGGCCGATCTTCTTTGAGTTCATCGAACGCAAGGGGGACGATGGTTTCGGTGAGGGCAACTTCAAGGCGCTCTTCGAATCGATCGAGCAAGAGCAGATCGACAATGGTGAGCTTGAGGCCACCTAGTCAGAAGTACATCCGGGGGAGGGAAAAGGGGCGCTGCGGCGTCCCTTTTTTGTGGTGTGACCTAGTTCGGCATCTTCAGCACGACGTTCCGACCCCGGCGCACATAGCGCAACTCGCTGTCGCCGATGGCCGAGACGCGGCCGCCGTCGATCCGGTCGCCGACCTCAACCTTTTGATAGCGCCCATTGCTGAGCCGAACCAGAGCGCGGCGGTTCGAGGGCTTGCCATAGACGCCGATCAGATTGACGTCGCGCAGGTTGATCGCATTCTTCACCGTTGCCTGTTTCGCCACGGAGGTTTTCGATGGAAAGCGCGGTTGGACCGCTTTGGGCGCGACGCTCGCGACCTGTGCAGGCGCGGCCCGGCGGGCGGCGCGTTTCACGATCCGGTCGAAATTGCGGGGCCGCGTATCGGGGCGGCGCGACTGGGTTGTGGCCTGTTTCGTCGCGTTTTGGATTGCGGGCGGCGTGGCGAGGGCGGCGGCGACCGCGCCACTGGTGTCGATGACGGCAACCTCGGGCTCAGGCGTGGCAGCGGCGAGCGCTTCCTGAGCGATTTCTTGAACGGATTTGGGCCGCAGTTGCGGGCGCAGATCGGCCAGTTCGGACCGTGTCAGCCCGCCAAGCTGGGCGCGTTCGGTCGTCTCTGCCAAATCGTCGGGGCGCGGACGGGGGCGGACCTCGGCCAAGGCGCTGTCGACCTCGGACTCAGCCGGTTCGGCGTCTGGCCGGGTCAGAGTGGCGGGGGGCTGCACGGCGGGGCGTCCGAGGTAGACCAGATGGCCATCGGGGCTGAGCGCCCCCTGCGCCGTAGGTTTGACCAAGCCGCGCGCGTCCAGCGCAAAGCGTGTGCCCGCCGCCGCCGGAGAGCTGACCGCGCCGGGGGCAATGTCGGTGCCGAACCCATCGGCGGGCGGCAGGGCCACGGCGTCTGTCGTGCTGCTGATCGGGTCGATGCTGGTGAGGTAGAGATCGTCGATATCAATCGCCGCTGCCGGGGCCGGGGGCACGTCCGGGGCGCGGGCCCAGATGCCGGTGGTGGCATATTTGGCGTCGATCTCGGCCTCGGTCATCTCTGACAGCGGGCGCGGCTCAGGGTCGCGAAGCGCGTCGAGCACGGCACCGTCTTCGTCCGTCAGACCGGCGTCCAAGGCGGCGGTTTCGATCGCGTCAGGCTCTGCCGGTTCGGGGGGCAGCACGGCGATGTCATTCTCGATTTCAGGGGGTTCCGCAGGGGCCAAGGCTTCGGCTGTGCTGCGCGGGCTGCGGTCGCCAAAGAGCCGCGAAAGCGCGCTGCCCTCGTCGAGGAAGATCGAGGCCCAAGCCGCGACACCGGCCAAGAAGACCAAAAGCGCCGCCGTCAGGATCAGGCCAAGGAAGCGCGGCTTGCCGCCGACTTCGTTCCGGCGGCGCGCGCCGAAAACGGTCATCCGCTCGGCCTCTGATGCCGGGGTGGCCGCGGCGGGGCTGGCAGGGGCGGTCCGGCGGTCTTTCGACGCTTTCGGTTTGCGTCGGCTGAGGAAGGTGCCGGTCGAGGTGGTCGCCTCAGGCGTCAGCGAGCTGCTGTCGGGCTGGGGGGCTGCGGCCTCCGTCGCGGCGGCGGCGGTGGCCGGTTCGACGGGCATCTGCGGCGCAAGCGGGGCCGCAGCGGGCGAAGGCGCGCCGACGGGCAGGGAGGCTGTGCTGGGGGCGGG